>NZ_JACSLO010000008.1:0-131674 GCF_018618195.1 Exiguobacterium sp. s7
GGCGGCTTGAGCCCTGTCGAATACAGGGCTCAAGCCGCCTAGGATGGTTTTCATTATTTGCCCTGTCTACTTGACGGGGAGCAGTTCATTTTTGTATAGGTCATGACTTTTTTGAGTTGGAACGTAAAGCCTCGGTGATGAGTTGATCCCAGTCGGCGGCCTCACAGGATGATGTGCACGTCGGTTTGATCTCACAAGTGGCACATTTCCCGCCTTTTGCTTTTCGTGTGTATCGATAAAGCGCATAAACGGCGTATCCGAAGACGCCAAGGCCAATCAATAGATCAAATAAAGACATCTCATTTCCTCCTTGTCACGAAAATCCGAGTAGACGGCCGATTTGGTAGATGAGCAACGATACGACATACGCCACGCCTAATCCGTAAAGGCTAGCGACCCATGTCAGCTTGGCGCTTCCTACCTCGCGCCGAATGACAGCAACGGTCGCCAGGCACGGCACATAAAGCAAGACGAACGCCATGAAGCTATACGCGCTCAACGGAGTGAACACGGGAAATAATGAAGCCGACAAATCGGATTCACTGACCGCATAGATGATCGCCATCGTCGAAACGACGACTTCTTTCGCCAAAAAACCGGTGATGAGTGCAGCGCCCGCTTGCCAGGTCCCAAATCCGAGCGGTACCAACAACGTCGCGATGACGCCACCGACCATGGCGAGAAAACTCTCGTCCATCGGCACGTCGAACCCATTGGGGCCGGAATAAGCGAGCAACCAAATGAAGACGGAACCTCCAAAGATGAACGTACCGGCTTTTCGGACGAACCCTTTTGCTTTTTGCTACGTGCTGCGCCAAAGCGTCAACCCCTGAGGGACCCGGTAAGGAGGTTGTTCGACGATAAAGAGGCTATTTTGGTCTTCTGCGGCCAAGAGGGACGTAAAAATTTTAGCGATGATCAATGCCAAGATGATTCCTAACATATAGAGCGACAGGACGACGAGCGCTTGATGCGATGCAAAAAAGCTAGCAGCAAAGACAGCGTAGATCGGTAGACGTGCAGAGCAAGACATGAACGGTGAAATGAATATCGTCACCAGCCGTTCGCGCTCCTCCTCGATCGTCCGGGCGGCCATGATGCCCGGGACGTTGCAGCCGAAGCCGATGATCATCGGGATGAAGCTTTTCCCGTTCAGTCCAACGAGTTGCATGAAACGATCCATGACGATGGCGACGCGCGCCATATACCCTGAGTCCTCTAAGAATGAGATGAAGAAAAAGAGCACAAAGATTTGCGGCACGAAGACGAGGACGCCGCCGACACCGGCAATCACACCTTCGATGATCAACGCCTGGATGAAGGACGAGGTCCCGAGCGTTTGTAACAACCAGCTCGTTCCCGATGTGACGGGACCGGTCAACAACCCATCCAATACATCGGATAAGGGCGCGCCGACCCAGTTGAACGTGATATGGAACAAGCTATAGAGCACCGCGAAGAAAATCGGTAAACCCCAAATCGGATGTGTGACGACGGCATCGATGCGATCAGTCAGCGTGACGCGCCGGGTATTCCGTTCCTCGACGACGTGCTGACGAACGTCTTTCGTCCACTCGCGTCTTCGTTCCGTGATATGGGCATGAGCGAAGCGACCGAGTTTCATTTCCAACGTCTTTCGAATCGCGAGGACGGTTGGTGCGGAAGACTCGAGTTGCTCGGAAATGACGCGGTTTCCGGCCAAGTATTGGACAGCGATCCAGCGGTCACGGTCGGAGCGGCCGGTCACGTCTAAAATCTGTTGAATCGCATGTTCGGTATCTTCCCCGTAATCAAGGATGAACGGGTCGCGTGGTTTCGATTGAAGCGAGGACAACAGGACATCACAACCGGCTCCGGTGCGCGCTGTGATGGGGAAAATATCGACGTTCAACCGTTCGCGCAAACGTTCTAGGTTGATGGTGATCCCCCGTCCTTCAGCGACATCGACCATGTTTAATCCGATTTGGAGCGGGTGCCCCATTTCGAGCAGCTGGAGCGTCAATTGTAAATTGCGTTCGAATTGTGAGGCGTCGATGATGTTGAACAGACCATCGAACGGTTCCTGTAACAGGAACCTCGAGACGATCGCTTCGTCAGCCGACAGTGGGTCTAAGTCATAGACACCCGGCAAGTCGATTAGCTGTCCGATGTTTCCATGCAATTGTCCGACTTTCTGTTCGACGGTAACGCCGGACCAGTTTCCGACGTGGGCGAAAGAACCTGTCAATCGATTGAACAATGACGTTTTTCCGGTATTCGGGTTCCCGATGAGGGCAATTCGTTGGGTCACGGGACGATCACCTCGATTTGTTCGGCGTCACAACGACGAATCGCAATCATTTGTTGATGTTCGATTTGTTCGATGGTGAGCGGCCCGGATAGGATGGCCCGACGTTTGATCCGTATGGAACAGCCCTCATAAAACCCTAAAGCGATCATGCGGCGGCGCAGACGATCATCAATTCTCGTCAAATCGGATATGAACACAGGCTGATGTAACGGAATGGCAAGTAGTGAACGCATTGAGATCTCTCCATATTCATTAAATGATAATTGTTCTCAATCAGTAGCATACCATGCCCTTTGTCGTTGAAAGTTCCTATAATATGTGGATTTTATGACTTATCGAGCATACGAAAGGAAACAAAAGAAATGCCCGCTAGACGTCAGAACGTAACGTTCGACTTCTAGCGGGCATTTCATTCAATGGTTACGTTCTTTCAATCGGTGCGTCGATCGATTCATGGTCTTCTTTCGCGCTTTCACGTAGCGCGGATGACATGACGTCAGCCAAGTCGCGTGTGCGAAGGACACCGACACCCCGATCGGTCGGACCGTCCGGCGCGGCCACATCTGCGATCAAGTCGTTCGTCGGCCGTGTCTCATGGAGGAGAAGCTCAGCTGATCCTTTCATCGCTTGGGCGACGATTTGACGGGCCGTCGTTTCGTCAAATCCTGCTTCCGTCAAGACCGGTGTCATCGACCCGACAATCTCGTAAAAGAAAGCGGGGCTACAACCGGCGGCGGCCATAAAGGCCGACATCGTCTTCGCATCAGTCACAGCTGTACGACCAACACGCTCAAACAAAGCCGTCGCGGTCTCGCGGAAAGTATCATCGGTCTCGGGTCCGAACCAGAGCCCGGTCATCCCGTTTTGATAAGCCACTGGCGTATTCGGCATCGCGCAGACGGCAGGGAGACCTGACGCCTCTTCAATTTCGCTCGGTTCGATATGAGCCGCTACGGAGACGAGGAGCGGTGTGGTCCACGTCTTCGAGCTTACATATGGAAGCACTCCGTCCGGTTGCATCGCAAGGACGACGATGTCATACGCGTTGACATCCTCTTCGTCGACGATTTGCACGCCGAGCTCAGTGTGAAGTTCTGTAAGACGTGTCCGGTCACTCCGGTTCGTCATCGTGATTTGTTCAGGAGACAGACCTGAGGCTAACCATCCGCGGACGAGTGACTCGCTCATCGATCCTGCTCCTACCATTAAAATATTCATAATCGTCACCTCTTCATATAGATTCGGTCGTGTACATGTTGCCTATCATAACAAATGATGCGTCAAATAGCGCCTCTCGTGCTCAAATTGTAAAACAAAGGAAAAACGTGACACCGTCTTGTCACTGGATTGTCGCAGACGTCACGGATGACAAGTCGGACCGGTCGAGCTATCATGGCAGTAATCAATCAGGAGGCGATGAAACGTGAAACGAGTGTTAGTCCGGGGGATTCAAGGGTATCAACGCTTCATTTCTCCGTTGAAACCACCGACGTGTCGGTTTTATCCGAGTTGTTCGCATTATGGGATCGAGGCGATCGAGAAACATGGTGCACTCAAAGGTGGTTATTTGACGACGCGCCGGCTCATGCGTTGCCAACCGTTCCATTCGGGCGGGCTCGACTACGTGCCGGACGAGTTCGATTGGAAGGCGCCGTTACAACGTGAAAAACCCCCATCTCAGCGAGACGTCTAATCGACGGCTCGCTGTTTTAGATACAGCCCCTCTTTCTCTGACTTGTTTTATCACAATACTTTTGACAATCTTCTAAGTATTCTGAAAAAATAGAGATGTACTCATTACATACGGGGAAAGGGGAATACAACATGGGTCAATCGTTCAGTGAACTCATCGGTACGATTTCAAACTTTGTGTGGGGACCACCGTTATTGATTTTGCTTGTGGGGACAGGCATTTATTTGACGGTACGTCTCGGGGGAATTCAAATCACGAAGTTGCCTTACGCATTGAAGCTCGCATTCTCTAAAAATCAGGACAAGTCATCGAAAGGGGACATCAGTCACTTCCAAGCACTCATGACCGCGCTCGCGGCTACGGTCGGTACGGGGAATATCGTCGGGGTCGCGACGGCCGTCGTGCTCGGTGGGCCAGGCGCGATCGTCTGGATGTGGGTATCCGGTTTCTTCGGAATGGCGACCAAATACGCGGAAGCCGTGCTCGCGGTCAAATATCGGGTCACTGATGAGCGGGGACAAATGGCTGGGGGACCAATGTATTACTTGGAGCGCGGCTTGAAACAGCGCTGGCTCGCCGTCGCCTTCGCGGGGTTCGCTTCCCTCGCGGCGTTCGGGATTGGAAACGGGGTACAGACGAATTCGGTGGCGATGGCACTCCAAACGACGTTTGATGTGCCGCTTTACGTATCCGGTATCTTGATCATGATCTTCACGGGTGCGGTCATCTTAGGTGGTGTCAAATCGATCGGACGCGTCGTCAGTTACTTCGTACCGGTCATGATCGTCTTTTATCTCGGCAGTGGATTATTGATTATGATTATGAACTATACGCTCATTCCAGATGCGATTACACTCATCTTCAGCAGCACGTTAAGCGCCGAGGCAATTGGTGGAGGAGCGATCGGGGCGGCGATTCGTTACGGGGTGGCCCGCGGCGTCTTCTCGAACGAGGCCGGTCTTGGATCGGCCCCAATCGCGGCGGCGGCGGCCAAGACGGATATGCCAGGACGTCAGGCACTCGTCTCGATGACGCAAGTGTTCCTCGATACGCTCATCGTCTGTTCGGTCACAGGGATCACGCTCGTCATGGGCGGACAAATCGGGTCGGGGCTCGAAGGGGTCGCGTTGACGACGGCGACGTTTGAGCAATTTTTAGGGCCGGCTGGCGGATATATCGTGACAATCGGCCTCGTCATGTTCGCCTATTCGACGGTGCTCGGATGGTCGTATTATGGAGAACGTTCGATTCACTACTTGTTCGGCCAGAAATCGATTATTCCGTATCGCATCGCCTTCGTCCTCGTGGCCGGACTCGGCGCGATGACGACGAACCTTAACTTGGTCTGGGCCCTTTCCGATGTATTTAACGGTTTGATGGCCATCCCGAACTTGATTGGTCTGCTGTTCTTGTCGGGTGTTGTGATCGCCGAGACGAAACGGTTCAATCAGCAACTCGAGCTCGAAAATCGAAATCGAAAAGCATCTTAACGAAACACGCCACCGTCTTCAAGGAGACGGTGGCGTGTTTCGTTTGCGGACCTCTTCGAGTCGCGCTTGCTGGAGGTGGTCAAAGACTTTGGTGATGAAGCCGACCATGATGCCGACACCAGTAATGACGTAGCCGATCGTGAACACTTTACCGAGATCGGTCGTCGGGACGAAATCCCCATAGCCGATCGTCGTGAGCGTGACGACGCTGAAATACAAGGCGTCAAGCCAACGCATGTCCTCGAACCGTGAATAAAATAGTGTCCCCGAGACGATGGTCAGAAGGGCGAGACTGAACAACACTTGAAACTCAGCGTCTTTCAGACCGCGCCAGATTCCGCGAAACATGCGACGAAATGTCAAAATAAATGAGAGCATTCGCCCGCCTCCTTTCTTTATAGGTTTGTTCGCTAAGAACAGGGGAACATCCTCTATAGAAAAGTTGGAAAGGATGATACATCATGACACGACCGATCCCGAAAGAACAAGGGCTCGACCATAGCTTGGCGTTCCTCCGGGAGGGCTACTTGTATGTCCCGAACCGCAGAAAAAGCTTTCAGTCAAACCTATTCGAAACGCGTTTACTTGGGGAGCGAGCAATCTGTCTCGGTGGTGCCGAGGCAGCCGCTTTATTTTATGACGCGGACAAATTCGTTCGGCAAGACGCGGCACCGAAGCGGTTGCTGAAGACGTTGTTCGGGGAGGACGGGGTGCAGACGCTGGACGGTGCGGCGCATGCACATCGAAAAAAGATGTTCATGTCGCTCATGTTCCCAGGAAATATCGAGCGACTGACGAGACTTGTCAGCCGTGAATGGGAACGAGCGCTCGATGCGACCGAAGACGAAACAGTGCTCTATCATATGGCGCAAGAAGTCCTCATGCGGGCCGTTTGTGAATGGGCCGGGGTTCCACTCGGTGAGCATGAAGTGAAACAGCGGACGGATGAGATGCGGTTGTTGTTCGAATCGGGGACGGCCCTTGGACCAAAGCACATACGTGGACGGGCGGCCCGGTCGTCGGCCGAGTCTTGGGTTCGGAAGATGGTCGAGGAAGTGCGGACGAACCGGTTGCTTCCGAACGAACAGACAGCACTGTATGAATTTTCATGGCATCGTGATGAGGCAGGGGAACTGCTTCCGGCCGATGTCGTGGCGGTCGAGGCGATCAATATTATACGACCGACTGTGGCGGTGTCGATTTACGTCTTGTTCACTGTGCTCGCGTTGCATCAGTTTCCGGAGGCTCGTGCTCGGTTGGCCTACGGCGAGACGGATTCGACATGGTTCGTCCAAGAAGTCCGGCGCTTTTATCCGTTCTTCCCGGTGACGGCTGCGCGCGTCAAACAGGACTTCGAATGGGATGGGTTTGCGTTCGAGCAAGGGACGCTCGTCTTGCTCGACTTGTATGGGACGAACCACGACCCCTCGCTTTGGACGGAACCCGAACAGTTCAATCCAGACCGGTTCAAAGGTTGGACCGAGAGCCCGTTCACGTTCATCCCTCAAGGTGGCGGGGATGTGGATTTTGGGCATCGCTGCGCCGGGGAACATGTGACGATCGCCATCATGCGTGAAACGATCGACGTGTTCTTGAACCGCTATCGCTATGAGGTACCGTCTCAAGACCTTAGTTATAGTTTTGTGGACTTACCGAGTTTGCCGAAAAGCGGGCTCGTGTTGAAACAGGTTGAACGCAAATGAGTCGCCGAGAGGCGACTCATTTTGTGTGCAAGGCTAACCGTTTCGTGATCGGTTGGATTGTGATGTTCGTGTCGACCATACGGTTATCCCGTTTCGGTTCGTCGGTTCGTTCGATTTGCCATGATGTGTCATGCAACTCTTTTAAGCCGAGTGCGATGTCATAGAGGGAATGGCTCGGGTTGCCGTTCAATTGATACAGTCCCGGCCCACGTTTCGTCAAAATCTCGAACAAGGCGTCCGCCGTATCTTCTAAAAACGAGCAGGACGGGTACCAGTGTGCGCTCGCGACGATTACACCGTTTCGCTTCATCTCGGTCTCGAAATAATCCATCATATTGTTCGAACCGGGACCGTCCCCGATTTGCCAACCGAGGCGGACGATTTGGGCACCGGGATTAGTCCTGGCGATGTTTTCTTCACACGCCCGTTTATAGGCACCATATTCATCTGTTGCATCGGGCGGTGTGTCCGGGGTGATTGGTCCCGTCACACTGTCGGAGAAGACGGAGACGGTGCTCGTGAAGAGGAAGGGGATTTTATATTCCCCGCATAGACGTGCGAGCGTCTCGGCCCATTCGGCGGCACCCATGCCGATATGAAGAAAATAAGTCGGGCGGACCGATTCGATAAAGGCTCGCATCTCAGCCTCGTCAGATGTGGACACTTTCGTGCGGTCCCACGCGACCGGCTCGATGCCGTGCCGCTTTAATGTACGGGCGACGACAGGGGCGACCGTTCCGTTCATGCCTGTCAAAATTGCTTTCATTACTTATTCCTCCCTTCTGTTTGTATCATCCCACACTTCACTGTCCGACAAACCCTTTGAAAGAAGCTTTGTGCTAGACTGATGGGTGGAGGCGATAAAGATGAATATTCGAAAAGCGACACCGGATGACAGCACGCAAATCGCACCGCTCGTTTACGCGGCGATTCACGAAATTGCGTATTCGTTGACCGGTACGTCAGACCAACAACAAGTACTCGAACGACTCTCGATGTGGATTGGTCAGCCCGGAAACCGCTTGAGCTACGAAAACGTTTGGGTGGCGGAAAACGAGACAGTGATGGCGGGCATTCTGATTGCCTACCACGGGGAACGGGCATCGCAGTTGGATGAACCGATCAAGGCGTGGCTCCGGACCCAAGGGCAACCGGACACGTTAGACGTCGAAACGTCAGGGGATGTGCTCTATATCGATTCGGTCGCTGTCGACTCGTCGTTCGGCGGCCGTGGGATTGGGACGAAACTGATTCAACAAGCGATTGACCATGCCCGTGAGACAGGCATCCCACAAGTCGCGCTCAACGTTGACCAGACGAACCCGGCAGCCGGGCGGTTGTATGAGCGGCTCGGCTTTAAAAAAGTGAAAGAAATCGATATCTCCGGAGGACGGTTTGATTATATGGCGCTCGCGCTTTGACTGAACCGTCAATCGGTCAATTATCAGTCTTAAAACCGATGCAAAATGATTGCGACTCGGCTATACTAAATGCTTGAAATGAATCAGTAGCGAAAAAGGAGATCATGTATGGAATGGAAAAATATCCTGCGCGGCATCGCGATGGGGACGAGTGACTTGATTCCCGGTGTCAGTGGTGGGACGATTGCAGTTATTTTAGGGATTTATGACCGGTTGATCGAAGCGATCAGTGGGATTTTCAGTCGACATTGGAAACAGCATATCTTGTTCTTGATTCCGCTCGGGATCGGGATGGCGGGTGCGATTTTAGGTCTTAGCCGCGTGATCGAATTTTTGCTGCTTGAATATTACGAGCCGACCCAGTTCTTTTTCATCGGGTTGATTCTCGGGATAATCCCGTTGCTCCTGTTTGAATTTCGATCGCGTGCGGTCATGCGTCCGGTACATATCGTCGCCATGGTGATCGGGGCCATTCTTGTGGCGAGCATGGCTATCATTAAACCGGCAGATACGGCCATCATTACAGAACTTTCCACAAGTACGGCGATCTTGTTGTTCTTCTCAGGATGGCTCGGAAGTATGGCCATGTTGTTACCAGGGATTAGCGGCTCGTTCGTCTTGCTTCTCATCGGGGTCTATCCAACCGTCATCAGTGCGTTATCGAACTTGAATATTCTCATCATCGGTATCGTCGGTCTTGGGGTGGCGGTCGGTTTCATCGTCAGCAGTAAAGTGATCCGCTATTTGCTCGGCCATTTTCCAGGCATGACGTTTTCCGTCATTTTAGGCCTCGTCATCGGCTCGCTCGCGGTCGTATTCCCGGGTCTCCCGGACACGACGCTCATGTGGGTGCTCAGTATCCTCTCATTTGGGGCAGGCTTTATGATCGTCCGTCTGCTCGGACGCTTCTCTGTATAAAAAAACATGCACGACCGTCATCGATTGACGGCGTGCATGTTTTTGTTTATTCAGCGATTGTTGCTCAATAGATGAACGGGATCAATCGTTTACGCGATTTGGCCCACGTTCGATACGCGCTCCCGAAATGAGAGGTCAGCATCTTCTCTTCGATGTGAATTCGCCATAACAGCGCTAAACCAATCGAGAATGTGCCGAATAAGGCGATGCCCCAATGCGTGAAGTAAAGTGAAAACCCGAGCGTGATAAACAAGAGCCCTGTGTAGAGCGGGTGACGTAAATAGCGATACGGCCCCGAACTGACGAGTTCATCCTCGGGACGGACGACGACGTGACGGGTGAACTGATGGCGCAACTGCCCGATGCCCCAATAGCGGAGCGACACTCCGGCTACGTAGCAACCGAGTCCGAGCAGACGTTGGGGAAGCGGTTGACGTACATCTGTCCAGACGGATAATCCGATGGAAACCGCAAACACGATGACCATGATCAATGAAACGATGTAAAAACTGGCGTGCTCACTGGCGCCGTCGGTCGGCTCGGACCGATTTCGGTAACGCCAAATTTCATATAGCCAAGCGACTGAGATGAGAATGAAGAACCCGTCTAACCAATCCATAGCGTGCCTCCTTTCTCAGTATCTTCCACTCAATACCCGCGTCTTCCTCCCCAAAAACGCACGCTGAATGAAAAAACGTCTCGCAATGTGCGGGACGTTAAGTAGTGCTCAGCCGATTAATGCGCGTTGGCAAGCAGTGCTGCGGCGACCTGTTTGTCGTGTTTCACTTCGTTTGTCTCTTCTTTGATCAAGTGATACGTGAGACACATCGGCTTCTCGGTCCGCGGGTCGCGACCGATGATGGCATCGATGTGGAATACTTGTCTGAGGACGAGCGGACAGATGACTTCTTCGGCCGTTCCTGTCGCGAGTACTTCGCCGTCTTTCATCGCGACGATGTGATCGGCAAAGCGAGCGGCCTGATTCAAGTCGTGGAGGACCATGACGATGGTTCGTCCTTGGTCTCGATTGAGCGTCTCGAGCAGTTCGAGTACTTCGAGCTGATGGGCCAAGTCGAGATACGTCGTCGGTTCATCCAAGAAAATCAAATCGGTCTCTTGGGCGAGCGCCATCGCAATCCATACACGCTGACGTTGTCCGCCTGAGAGGGCATCGACGCTGCGGTCTTTATAGGCGAGCGTCCCGGTCACGTCAAGCGCCCAATCAATCACTTCATGATCATGTTTCGAAAGGCGGCCAAATCCGGATTGATAAGGGAACCGGCCGTAGGAGACGAGTTCTCCAACCGTCAATCCGCCGGCACCTTCTGGCGTTTGCGGCAGGATCGCCATTTTTCGGGCGATCTCTTTCGTGTTACATTTGGCGATGTCGGCTCCGTCCAAATGGACTGAACCGTTAGACGGAGAAAGAATCCGGGTCATCGCCTTCAAGAGCGTCGATTTTCCACAGCCGTTCGGTCCGATGATCGTCGTGATTTTATGGTCGGGAATCGACAAGCTCAATTGTTTTACAATCGTCTTGTCGCCATATCCGACCTCGATATCTGTCGTATGTATCCGTGACATGATGGATTCCCCTTTCCGTAGATGACGCCCGTGATAATGATTCTCAATATCGAATCTACTATAGCAAGTGCCACACATCGTGTCAATGTTTGTTTGATGTCAAAATAGATTGTCGACAGGCGTGTTTCAAGGTATAGTGAATGAGAATGAGAATCAATGGCGCTGGAGTTTCAAGGAAGGGTGAGGGCGATGAGCGAACAAGATGTATATGATGTAACGATTATTGGGGGCGGACCAGCCGGACTATATGCGACGTTTTATAGTGGGCTTCGTGGGATGAAGACGAAATTGATTGAGTTTCAACCACATCTCGGCGGCAAAATCCATGTCTATCCAGAGAAGATGATTTGGGACGTCGGCGGGGTCACACCGACGACCGGTGCTCGCCTTATCGAACAATTGGTGGAACAAGGCTTGACGTTTGATCCGACCGTCGTGCTCGGAGAGAAAGTCGAATCGATGACGAAGGACAACCAAGGCCATTTCGTACTCGATACGACACATGGACAGCATGTTTCCAAGACGGTCATCGTCGCGACAGGAAGCGGCATCCTACAACCACAGAAAATCGATATCAGCGGGGCAGAGCGCTTCGAGGTCTCGAATTTACACTATACGGTCAAATCGCTCATGGCGTTCAAAGGAAAGACGGTATTGATCTCAGGGGGCGGCAACAGTGCCATCGACTGGGCCAATGAGCTCGAACCGATTGCTGAGCGCGTCATTTTAACGTACCGGAAAGAAGCGCTCAAGGGACATGAGTCACAAGTCGATAAGTTGCTTTGTGGCCGTGTCGACTGTCGGTTGCATACGCAAATCGAAGACCTCATCTCTCGGGATGGGACGACGATTCATGCGGTTTCGCTCGTCGATTGCGGGACGGGGGAACGTGATCTCGTAGAAGTCGACGAAGTCGTCATCAACCATGGGTACGAGCAGGATACGGCGCTGCTCGGTGATTGCGAGTTACAAGTCGAGATGGTGGATGGTTTTTACGTGAAAGGCAATGCGAGCAGCGAGTCGTCGGTGCCAGGTTTATATGCGGCTGGCGACATTTTGACGCATGAAGGGAAAGTCCACCTCATCGCGGGCGCTTTCCAAGATGCGGCCAATGCCGTCAACCGTGCAAAGACGTTCATCGATCCGGACGCCACGAAAGCGGCGATGGTGTCCTCGCACAACGAACGGTTGAAGACAAAAAACCGTGATATCATCGAGCAGGCATTACAAAAGCAGTGAGGGGCTCCCTCACTGCTTGCTTGTTGTCGGATAGTCGCACAGTTCGACGATGACGCCGCCCGAATGACGTGGGTCCATATAGATGAGACGTCGGCCTTTTGCCGTCGTCCGCAACGTGTCCTCTAAAAAGGAAATGCCGTCTCGTTTGAGCGACTCGATCGATTGAGTTAAGTCATCAACCTGGTAGGCGATATGGTGGACGCCTTTGCCTCGTGCTTTCATGAAGCGGGCGATTGGACTCGTTGGGCTCGTCGGCAACAACAGTTCAATCACATCGTCACCGACGTGGATGACGGCGATTTCCGTCTCGACGCCGACCGCTGTGTTTGTGTAGCGATCGACGAGCTTCCCTTGTAGGACGGTCGTGTAAAATGAAATCGCTTCGTCTAAATCACGGACAGCGATTCCGGTATGGTCAATGTGCATCTTGATCCCTCCTCACACTCTAGTTTGACGAAACTTGAACAAAATGTCACTTCACAACGTTTTGTCGGAATCCGATATACTGAAAGAGGGAGGGACGGCGAAATGAACGGAAAGATCACTCTTGGATTGATCAGCGCGTTCGCGCTGGTGTCATTTGTGTTTGGACTCTCACTTGCGACGTTTGTCGATTATCGGATCAATGAAGAACAAGTCGTCCTGGAACGATTGACGACACATAAAAAAATTGGTCCTGCTGAAATCTTGTCGACGGAAGTGGACTTTCATTTGAACGGTTCCAATTATGCCCTGCGTTTTACAGACGAGCCACATATCACCTATTGGTTCAGCGTGGCGGACCGCGAGATCCAATTCGATCGAATCGAATCGTTGGATCGGCGCGATACAGGACTTAGAACCGATCTTTTTGAACAGATGCCACCGCTCGCGATGGAATCGACAAACGCTGCCGAATGAAAACACGAAACGAACGAGTCCGATGAAGGACCCAGAACGTTTCGTGTTTTTTTACTGTTTACTGTACAGAAGGATAAGGGACCAATTCTTTTAAAAATGTATGAGTGCTGACAGATGTTTGGGTGGCTTTTTGTTTTAGTAGGGCGTCTCGCAAGCTTGGTTGGAGCGATGTCACTGTGACCTTGACGTCTTGAATCTTTTTCAACCTTATAAAAGATGATTGTTGGAGGAACGAGAGACCTTCTCGGGTCGTGAATGAGTCGCACGTCATGTGGAGCTCATGAATATGCAAGCGCGAGAACTCGATTCGGCTATACATCGTGCCCACGACAGCACCGTTCCGTCTCAATGAATGGAACGCACCTTGATTTCGATGACATTCGTCGATGGTTCTAGCCGAAACCGGTAAGGCGCCTGGCAAAAGACGGGCGTACTGATTGCGGGTCGATGACCATAACGCATACGTTTCCGGATGCTCAAGGCAGAGTTGCCATTGCGCGTATGTCTCTTTTTGGAACGGTAGTACAGGTAAATCATAAACGGTCGACTCAAGATGAGGTGTGAACCCGATGGCGGTGAACGAATCGAGTCGTTGAAGTGCCTTTGCGTTTTGGACATTTAAAGAGACCATCGTTTTTTGTCCGATATGCGGATGGAATTGATACAAGACGCGATCGATCAACCCACGCAATGCCGCGAAGTTTGTATAGGCTGCATCAGTCATGCGAATCTGTTGGGTGGTGGGGAGGTCACGATAATCCACGGTGATGGCGGCCATGAGCTCATTTCCTAGCCAACCGGTATACAACGAGCACTGTGGTGGAAAGCTGAACAGATTCGGGACGTGCTGAGGGTTATAAAGATTGTGGAGCAATGGTCGAAGATGGGGTGGAACTTCACGACTTTCTTTGATGGTAAAGGTCTGCTTCATCCGAGCGGTCCTACTTTCTATATAAAATGAGATACCCTTAAATTGTAAGCGTTACCACATATAAATGCTCGTATTAAATTGATGAACATTTATTGGGAAATCAAGGGCGTATTTGTTTCAAAAAACACCCAAAAATCTTTCCGATTTGACGTGGAAATGGCTCAAGGACGAGACTCTATCTGGCTAAGACATACATAAAGAGGTTTGATGGCGGAGGATGAAACAGGGTGTGATATTTGTTAAAACGTAGAACAATCCAATTCATGTTAAATGAAAAAGACATGCTATACTGATGGGTAAGAAACGAGTCAAGGAGACGACTATGCGATACGTAATAAGTTTTTGGTTATTAGCAGTAGTGTTGATGGGTATACCGCATACGGCGCAGGCGGAAACGAATCCGATCGTTGTCCATGAGAACGTCATCGTTGACGAAGCGGTAGAACTATATGAAGGGTTTCGCTCCCCGAACGAGATGGTGTTCATTTTTGTATTGATTGTATTATTATCCGTGATTGGGCTAGGGATTATCAATGCGATTGAATAACGTGAAAACGTTCACAAAAATGCAATATCTGAATCGGAAGCGGTTTCAAATCTGATTTATACTAAACGTGTAGGAAGGAAGTTCTGCACCAACTTCCCCTCCTTTTCAGATGAACACCCCTCGTTCATATCATGTTTTGGAGTCAACCGACGCTGTCGATTGACTCCCTTTTTTGTATGATTAAAATTGGATTCGTTTTTCTTTGGCGAGTCGTCGCAATCGTTTCGTTTCATTCGCATGGCCACGACTTTCGAGCATATTCACATATACTTTGAACGGTTCTGAACGATGGGAGAAGAAAGGGATATATTCGGCGAACAACTTTTGTTCGGCTTCTGATAAATGGCCGCGCTCCACGAGTAATTCCAGCTCAAGCATCTTTAAGGCTTGATAATCGGCAAGGGCGTTCTCGTCTGTGTGGGCTTTGGCTAATGTGCGGTCGCACAACGTGGTCAAACGTTCACGGAGCAAATTCCATTCGGACGAATTATAAGATTGATCGAGGAGTGTCGAGAGCAGGTCGACCCGAGTCGAGTCAACATCTTTTGGGACATGGAGTGCGGTGTATAAGGAACGATCGATCCAAACGGCGGTCGTGGGGGCATCAAGTTGATAATACTGAATCAGTTGGGATAACATCGTGGTTTGAGACAATTTTAACAACCGGAAAGGATCGCTCGTTGTGAAGAGCGGTTCTTCTCCCGCTGAAGACGACAGCAACAAAAACATTTCTTCGTACATCGTCCGGGCCTCGGGCTCGTCATCCGCGTAATAGGCTAAATCGCGAATGATTTTTTTCGCATGAATGTACCAATTTTTTTGGTCACGTTCACTCATCACTTGGTTCGGGACTACATATAAGTGATCATAAGCCAATTCGACAAAACGTTCAGCGAGGACGATGGTTTGTGAGAGCGAATGACGTTCGTCTGACGATTTTTGTTCTTTATATCGTGTGAACTGGCTGACCATAAAGTCGATGTCTTTCTCTTCAATCACGGTTTTAGGGATGTTTCGATACATCTCGACAATCACATCGCGAAGCGTGGCTTCGCCGTACTGTTCTAGCAACATCCGTAACTTCCCGATACGCATTAGCTCTCCCTCCTTTCAAGAGGACGTCGAACAAAGTAACTGTCCGCAGATGGGCAGACACCAATTATTATTCCTTTCCCGCTTTCGATTCAAAACAACCCTTCCGTCTCATGCTTGAGACGGATTTTTACGTTAACCGTTGTCAGAAAAACGTTTGTCGATGATAATGTAGAAAAATCTAACCATAATTGAGGTATTGCATATGAATGACGATCAACACTTATCACGTGTCGAACGCAGAAAGCGTGAGCTCGAACGGGAACGGTTGAGTGAAGAGGCTCAGCTAAACGAACAAGCTCGACACGAAACGATAAATCATCAAACAAACGAAGAGAACCCGGAAAGATGGGAGACGGGCCGGCAAGCAGAGACGACTCAAGGCGAGCATCCGTTTCTAAACCGAGCGCATGAACAGTCGTCTGAACCGAAAAAGAAAGCGCGCGACGTCCGGAAACCGAAAGCGAAGTTAACCCTTCCGTTCGGCACGAAACGTAAATCAAAGCCACGTCGAGAAGAACGACGGGAACCGAGACGCCAAACACGTGAACCGGAACGAACTCACGTCAAACATGAGGCGACCGCACCGAAAGACAAACCGCGCCGCCGGAAGTGGAAAGGGAAGCTATTGCTTGTCATGTTGCTCCTCCTCATCGGAGTCGGCTATATGGCAACGCGTCCTGTCACGTTTTTAGTGATGGGAAGTGACGCCCGCGTCGGAGAATCATTATCTGGATCACGGACGGACTCTTTACAGTTGATGGAATTTGTACCACGTTCACGCACTGTTCAAAACGTCTCGATTCCGCGGGACACGTATACAGCGATTCCTTGCGAACCAGAACGAGAAGGCGATAAGATCACCCATGCGTTTGCCTATGGCGGTGCGGATTGTACGGTCGGGGCGGTAGAGGGACTGACGGAAACCTCGGTCGACGGTCAAGTCGTGATCACGTTTGAAACGTTTATGGAATTGATTGACCTCGTCGGCGGCGTCAACGTCACAGCGACCCACTCGTTCAGCGAGAAAGGCTTCAATCAAACGTATGAGTACACAGAAGGAGTGTCTTACGCCATGGACGGGGACATGGCGCTCGCCTACGCCCGTCACCGGAAGACAGACACGGACGGTGCCCGCTCGAACCGCCAAACCGAAGTCATGTCGGCCGTCGCCGATAAATTGGCCAGTCCGACGGGGTGGACGAAAATCCCGGCGACGTATCGTTTCATGAAAGACGAGATGGGACTCGAAATGAATCCGTTGCAGATGGCATCGATCGGAATGACGATGGTATTACAGCCGCAGGTGGATAAACTTCAAATCGAAGGAGAAGACGCCTACATCGATAACGTCTATTACTATCAACCGACCGAAGCGAGTGTTCAAGCCATTCGTGACGCCCTCGACTTGACGATGTGGGGAACGGTGAGATAATTTCGCGAAAAGGGTTTGATTCCGTTCCGAAAGAGGAAATTTAATCAAATGAACTACTCTTTTGAGGAGGGAAATTTGAATGAAAGTTTTAGTCATTGGAGCAACAGGAAAGATCGGTAGACGTGTATTGAAAAGTTTAGCGAAATCGCATCAAGTGACCGCTTTAATTCGTTATCCTGAACTACAGGCAGAGTATGAAAAGATGGGTGCGCGCGTGCTCACCGTCGACGTCGAGAAAGAATTGGATAAAGGGATTCACGAGGCGACCTCGGGACAAGATGCCGTCATCATCGCGGCAACGGCAGGGGCAGATGGATCAAGCAAGGAAATCGAACTGCTGGACCGCAACGTCGCGATGAAAGCGATTGACGCTGCTAAAAAAGAACGTGTCCGTCACGTCGTCTTGCTCAGTGCATACGGCGCGGATCAACCGGACGCGGCACCGAAAGAACATTTCAACTTCTTGTCTGCCAATAACGCGGCCGATGAGTATATCGAACATAGCGGTTTAAACTACACGATCATTTGCCCAGTGACAATTGTAGATGGGCCAGGGAAAGGCTCGATTGAGGCATCGGAAGACTTGAGTGATGCGAATGGTGCGACGATTTCTGAAACGGACGTCGCGACGATCATCACCGCTTCGCTCGATAATCGTGGATTGTATGGCCGTCGGATCGAAGTGAAATCCGGCAGTACCCCAATCAATGAAGCACTCGATTTTGACAGTCGTGGGGAAGTGGCGACTGGAGGCAGAACGACGCTTCGTCGACCACAACGCTAACGAAAATCTGGAGGAGAAGGTGTCCTGATGGAACGAAAATTGTATAAAGATCCGTCTGATCAAATGATTGCCGGTGTCTGTTCGGGACTAGGGAAATACCTCGGGGTCGATGTCACGTTAATGCGCATCATCTTCGTCGTCCTCGCTTTGTTCGGGGGTCCTGGTCTATTGATTTATATCGTTCTGGCCATCGTCATGAAAAAACCGCCGTCAGAGTATGAGGCGGAGCAAGAAAATCGCTTTTAACAAAACGAGCTGACCGCATCGGTCAGCTCGTTTTTTATTCGGTATAGAGCGTGTAAGTCGCCTCGAACGACTCACCAGGGTCGAGCAATTGCATATCTTCTTTATGGCGGATGTCCTTCCGATGGCCTTTGTAGTCAGCGTGTCCGAACCAAGGTTCGAGACAGGCGAACGGGGCGTCGGAGTGTGGAGGCGACCAGATGCCGAAATGGGTGAAGTGAGGGGATTCCATGACGATGGCCCGACCGCTCGGTTGATGTCGAAGCGCTGCGTACTCGATTTGTTCAAAGATGAGGGCATCTTGGTCGAACAAGTGATGCGTCAGCGGGATGTAACGGCGTTCCCCGAGAGGTTGATAGGCACCCGTCAAGTAAGGTCCTTCGAGCAATAGACGGTCGAGTGTTCGCGTCTCCCCAAAGTCAATCGTATAGTCTTCAAACGTCCCCCCGGCAAATGGGATATTAAAGGCCGGGTGTCCGCCGATGCCGAACGGGAGGACGGCATCATCTCGGTTGACGACGCGATACGTCACGCTCAACTCTTCGCCGATGAGACGATAGATGACATTTAGTTCGAATGAAAACGGATAGTGTTTACGCGTCTCGACAGAATCGCGCAGGATAAAGCGGACGTGGGTATCGGAAGCCTCGGCGACCTCGAACAGTTCGTCGCGCGCAAATCCGTGTTGGCTCATCGTGTACGTCATTCCGTCATATAAGTAACGGTCGTCGAGCAGGCGTCCGACGAACGGAAAAAGGATCGGGGCTTGCCGGCCCCAATACGTTGGGTCACCTTGCCAGAGGAGCTCCGTCCCGTCGACGTTCCAACTGGTCATTTCGGCACCGTGTGCTTTTAGTGTGACGCTAACTTTCTCGTTGTAAAGTTGCAAGATAGTTACTCTCCTTTGAATGATATGATAAGTTAAGTTTAGGAGTGAACAGTACACAGGACAAGGGGTAAATCATGCGATTTCATAAACTAGCGATTGGATTGATCATGGCTGGCCTCGTGGCCGGTTTAGGCTATAAAGGATATGACGAGTTTAATAGTCAGGCGAAGGAACCGGCGGTCAGCATCGCCACGGACGATAGCGTACTTGGCGGTCTCGAGGTCGGTCAACGCGCGCCGGCCCTTGAACTGGAGACGGTCGAAGGGGAACGCCTATCGCTCGCCGATTACAATGGACAGCCGGTTGTAGTGAACTTCTGGGCG
Organism: Exiguobacterium sp. s7; assembly: GCF_018618195.1. Lineage (NCBI taxonomy): Bacteria > Bacillati > Bacillota > Bacilli > Caryophanales > Exiguobacterium > Exiguobacterium sp. s7. The sequence continues at coordinate 19,483 of NZ_JACSLO010000008.1, forward strand.
ACGTGGTGTCCTCCGTGCCGTGAAGAACTACCTGAACTGATTAAATTTAGCGATGAGACGGGCGTCCCTGTGCTAGGCGTGAACATCACGAATAATGAACGTCGCGGCCGACGAGATGTCGATGCATTTTTAGAAGAAGTGCCGCTCAGTTTCCCGGTCCTATTAGACGAAGACGGCGAGGCTGTAAAAACGTATCGCATTGTGGCCATGCCGACGACCTATGTCATCGGATCAGACGGTGTAATCACCGCCAAACAAGTCGGACCGGTCGATTTCGATTGGTTGCGAGACAAAACAAAGTAAATGAACGGACAAAGACAGACTGGGAGTGAACCGGTCTGTCTTTGTCTACTTTTTATAATGTTGTTTGATGAGCGCATCAAAATTCGGTGTCATGTCTTCCTCGAGGTAATAGTGATGATTGTCTCGAATGATTGTATCGCCAACACGTGCTTCTGATGGCAAGAATCGTCTTGGGATGAAACTCGAGCCGTTGTTCCAACGTAACACGGCATACTTCCCTTCGACCCGCACCAATGTGCCGTACTTAATCATGCCTCTTCCTCCTCAACGAACAGCTTTCTGTCTCTTTATTCTTATAGAGTGTATTCCCACATTCCACAAAAGCTACACATATTTGCGCAAGGCTGGACAAGCAAATGAGAACTCAAAGAGGTGACGAAATTGTGAAGAAAGTTAGAAGAAAACGCTTTCTTTTTTGTTTGTTTTCTTCTATAATGAAGGCACGGGGTGATTTTGACGAATTTGTGAACAATGGGGGTATGGTCAATGTTTTCATCAGCTATGATTGGATTGCTCGCCTTAACCGGCGTGACCATTTATGGGATTGACCGTATGTTCACGGTCCGTTCAGAGCGCATCACAAAGAAATAGGTCTACATAATAGGGGGGATCGCAACGTCTTGGGGAGACGTTGCGATTTTTTTGTGTCAATAATCTTGCTGCCGTGACTCGCGATCTTTCGCTTTTTGTTCAACGTGCTTACGGTTCCGTTCATGGACGCGTTGGAAAAAGGCGTGCTCGGGCCAATGGGGAGACCAGACGCGTTCTTCTGGCAAGGCGAGGATATATTCTTCGGCGGCGCTCAGCCGCTCCATCATCTTGCTGCGATCGTCGCATAAATCGCCGTGGCCCGGGACGAGCCAACGAATCTCATACTCATAAATGGCGGCTTGGAGTTTTTGCAAGGAGTTCAAATACGCCTCGGCATCATGCTCGATGAACGGAGGCTCGATATTAGACCCGTAGTCGCCACAAATCAGGAGTCGCAACGGTTCGACGATTAAAGACATATGAGTCGACTCGTGTCCGGGTGTCAATAAAAACGTGATGGGGGTAGAGCCGAGTGCGAGCGTCCCGTCCTCGGAGATCATGATGTCGACGGCCGGTTTGACGATGGGACGATCGATATAATACTGCTCATAAAACGACTGGATCTCGTCTAACTGCGAGCGCGCATCTGTCTCGACGAAAGCCTGAGATGCGATGACGGTCGCATCGGGAAACGCATAGGCACCGATGATATGGTCGTAATGCTGGTGCGTATAGATGACATACAGCTTTTTGCCTTGTCGACGCAGTTCGACGTCTCGGCGGATGGTGGCAATCTCTTCAGGCAGCCAGTTCGGGTCGATGACGATTAAGCTCTCATTCGTCTCAATCAACGTCGAAGTCGTTCGCATGAGTGCACTTTCGTAAACAGTGAACGGTTGAAGACGTACTTGAATCACGGGAATCCCTCCTTCTTGTCTTCCATCCTTTTCCCGAATCGTCATCATTTAAGCGTCGCCGGTATGACTGCTATTATCGTGAAAAACAAAAAAAGCAGAACGTCAAATGACGTCCTGCTTCATGCACGGTACACCGTGCGGTTATGTGTGCGAGCAAATTCTCGCGTATATGTCGGTAATTGGAGCGGGTGAAGAGAATCGAACTCTCGTCATCAGCTTGGAAGGCTGAGGTTTTACCATTAAACTACACCCGCATATGAAATTTTAAAATGGAGCGGGTGAAGAGAATCGAACTCTCGTCATCAGCTTGGAAGGCTGAGGTTTTACCATTAAACTACACCCGCGAAACGCTTAACGTTACGGTAATATAATAGCACAGGATTTTAGCTTTGCAAACCCTTTTTTGAAAAAACATTGGTTGTTGCGGCTAGGTCGTCTTGCTAAGATAATAGGAGAGAGGAGTGGATGGGGCATGAGTGAGCGTAAATCCTATTTACAGATGATGAGCGAGGGCTTTCGGATGATGAAAGAAGGCAAACAAATTAATCATGAGACGAAGCTGCGCCAATGGACATTCTCGATCAGCCGTGAGGCGAATTGGCATGTGATTCTCCGGACAGAGCGCTTGAAATGGGTCAGTCCGGCGACCGATCAGTTCATCATTGAACCGTTATTCGTCCAAATCGGGACGTTACAGCTCACGCGTCATCTCGAAACGAACGAAGTACGTTTGACTATCGATGAAGAATGGGGAATTGAAAGTAAGGTCGTCTGTGACGACCAGGAGTGGGAACGATTCGTCGCGTCGCTCAAACAATTGAAGGGGGAGTAGTCGTGAGTCGAGAAAGGCTATATCGGATTGAAGCGGAAGCTCGTGGGAGTGCCTGGCGGGCCCGTGTATTGACCGGCATCCAACGATTCCGCTTTTTTAAAGGGGAATTGCTCGCACCGACTGAACGCCCTTACGTCGTCTTGAGTATCTCTCAAGACATGCAGGCACTTCCCGATTTGATTGAGACGGATATGGGCGTCCTGCTCATCCATGAACGAATCGGCCCGATTTTTATGAATTTATGCCCATATGATATTCAACTCGTTCGAGTCGAGTTGCACACGAGCACCGGAAAGACGGATCAATACTGCGCACTCAACGTGCTACGCCGTTTCGAGATTGAACATCTTGAAGATTCGGGCGAATATCGACCGTTAGATCCGGACCGGCTCTATTTTTTGTCACGGCAAACCGTGAGACTAAATTTATTCGGGCATATGATTGCCCAAGATCGAAACAGCCAACGCCTTTACGTAACGGAACGTCTCAAATATGCGCTTCAAGCGAAAGTGGTGACCGGGCTGGCATTTAAGAAAACGAAGGAGCAAACAGCATGAAGGAATACGAAATTGACGGTTGGATCCGTCTAGACTACCCAGAACACTTTGAATACAACGAAGAAGAAGACCATGTCAGTTTTTACTCTGTCGAGGCAGATGCGCAAGGGACGCTTCAAATGTCCATCTATGAAGCGGAGGAAGCGCAAGCCCCGAGTGACGCCGCGCTTCAAGAGTTGAACACGTTTTTAGGTGAGTTCCCAATCGACGTCAAAGTCGCCCCAAGCGTTACGTCGGAGGCCGGCGGTATGACGACGGCCTACGCGAGCGGAATTGAAGACGGCATGCATCTCGACGTATGGTCGTTGACAGACGGGAAGCGACTTTTGTTTTTGACGTATGTCGCCGATGAAGTGACGAATGAGAAGTTAGAGATTGAATCGATTATCGACTCGATCGAGTGGACATAACAAGAGACACGCGCCAACGTCGGCTGCGTGTCTCTTTGTGTCTTACTGGAATTTCGGAACTTCGAAGTAAAGCGTGTAAGCGTCGAGCTGTTGATACATGTTGTAAATATTGGCCGTTTGTTTTGTTGCCCACGAAATATCGGTGGCATATTGATACGTACCTGGATTGCTCGGATTGAACCGCATCTTATAGAGCGTGTTCTGTTTCCGGCTCGGGTTGTTGATATACGAGTCGCCGATGAACTTGGCCCCGCCGATGATAGCGGCTTCCGGTGTGAACCAACCTTCTTTATAAGCGCGCTCAGCACCTTTGACATGGGCGTTCCCGTCAATTGCACCGATGCCGTACATATTGTAGACGGTCTTCGGCGTGACGGCCTTGCCGTCGACGCTCGAGACGACTGTCCCGTTGGCGAGTGCGGACGTTCCGTGTCCCGTCTCTAATAACGCATGCGACAACAGATAAATCTCGTTGACGTTGTGCGTACGTGAGGCATCGATGAACGCTTGGCCACGGCCTGCTAAAATTCCTTTGCCGACGAGCGATTTGTTCAACACGGTCGCTGTCAAATCTGCACTCTTCGACAAGTCGAGGAATTGGAAATATTCACGTGACGTCGTGGCGAACGAAGTCGGTGAAACTTGACGTGTGATTTCTTCATCCGTCGCAAGACGCCAATTCCGGTCATAGACGCGAATATTGTATCCACTCGGGCGATAGTAGCTGATTGTGTAATACTGACCGATTTCACCGGTGATGGTCACCGTCTCACCCGGGTTGATCACCCCGAACGAGTGCGCCGTCAATGAGGCATCTTTCAACACCTTGACGTTTCCGGCAACGTTGGCGGCGCTGACATATCCCGTCAATAGACCCGATTTTACTTTATACCAAGTCGTCGAGCCGACCTTTTGCGTGCCGAGATATTCGAGCTTCGTATTGCTCGAGAGGCTAGTCAAGCTGGCAGCCGATGATGAGGCGGTTGCTTTCAAGTACTGGAATGAAGTTGTAAATAGCTCTGTCGAGGCGATCGTCCCGGTCGTGGCAGTCGTTGTCGCACGAGTGATGTATGATTTCGGTACATACGCGTTCGCGGCGCGATATGCGTCCGACTGGGCGAACACGTTGCGCTGCTTCGTGACCATCGTCGCGAGCGTATACGGATAAGCAGTCTCTGTGATCACCATCTCTTTACTGCCGGCAACAGGCGGCGTGTACGGTTTCGTATACGTGAGGGAGATGTACCCTTTTACGAGCGAACCGTTGACGAGGTACGAGATGACACCCCAGTCGCTGCCGACGATTGGTTTCACTTTGACGACCGTTCCGTTAGCGAGCGTACCGATAACGTTCCCGTCTACCGGTTTCGTCCGGACGTTCAACGTGCCATTGTTGGCGACGACGACCTCGACTTCCCGTTCAGCTTCTAACTGTTCTTCTGGAGCCGGTGGTTTGTCGGCGAAATAGGCGGCGGTCGCATAGCCCGTGAGCGAGCCGTACTTGATTTTGTACATCGAACTCGTCAAGCCAGCCTCAGAAATTTGCTGAACTTTCGTTCCCGTCGGAATGACGGCAATTTTTGTTTTCGGTGAAACAGACCGGTCATAGAGGACGACTCGTTGCGTCGTATAATAATCGGTCACGACGATCACCTCCGGTTTGTCGACTGAGAAATGGCGTGAAGCTGCATAGCCCGTTTTCCCGTCGTAACGTACTTTAAACCATGAGCTCGACAATCCACTCTGCGAAATCTGCTCGATTTTCGCGCCGAATGGAATCGTGTCAACTTTCGTCGCACCCGAAGCCGATGAATTATACATCGCCACGTTGCGAATCGCGTAATAAGGTTTGATCACAATCACTTCTGGCGGAGTCGTCGAGAAGTTTCGAGCCGCGGCATAGCCGGTCACGCCATCATATTCAATCTTGAACCACGAACTTGCGAGTCCGGCCTCTGACACTTGTGTCACTTTGCTACCGGCCCGGATTGTCCGTAGACGTTCCGCCCCTGAAGCTGATGATTTATACAAGACGAGGTCACGAGCGGCATAGTAAGGCGTCCGCACGACGGTTTCTGGTTTTGTCTTTGAGAAATTACGTGCTGCCGCATAGCCGGTCACGCCATTGTAGCGGATTTTGAACCAAGATGAGCTCAGCCCTGGCATCGCGAGTTGTTCGACTTGGGCACCGAGTGGGATCGTCGCGATTTTCGTCGCGCCCGAGGCGGAACTGTTATAGAGAGCGACGTTCTTGACCGCGAAGTAAGGGGTCGTCGCTTCCGGCGTCAAGATCGAAGTCGAGAAGTTCCGGGCCGGGGCGTATCCGACGGTCGAGCCGTACTCGATTTTAAACCACGAACCGGTCGCGCCGAGTGAGGCGAGGTGCGTCACTTTGGCACCTGCCGGAATCGTTCCAATTTTCGTCGCCCCTGAACCTGTCGAGTCATACAGCACGGCTGTCTTGACAGCATAGTAAGGCGTTTCGACAGGCGTCGTCGGTGTGAAGTAGCGGGCTGCAACGTAACCTGTATATTTCCCGTAAGTCACTTTCATCCACGAGCCGGTCGCGCCGTGCGAAGAGATATAGGTCACGGTCGCGTCTTTCGGGATCGTCGTGAGGATGACGGCAGAAGTCGACGTCGACGAACGCAAGTTGACGTTCGCGTCCGCTGTGTAGGCCGATGCCGTTGTCGTCGCTGTCTTTTCAACGGTTGATTTCAATGTCAAATACGTCGCCGACACGTAGCGTTTTTCGCCCTCGAATTCGATTTGGGCCCAGTTATCGTTCGTTGTGTACACTTGAACGGTCTCGCCTTGCGTCAATTTCCCGACAATGTCCGAAGTGGTCGAAGTGGCGGAACGTACGTTTAAAATAGATGTATTCACGGTTCCTTCGTATGTTGCTGCATATGAATGAGCGGGAACAAGCGTACTCAACATTGTGCTAGAGATGAGGACGGCCGTGCTCAATCGTGTGATTGTTGGCTTCAATGTGTTACCCCTTTCGGTGAATACAGATCAACATGTATGTATTCATGTAGTGTGCGGTCTAAGTATAGCGTACTTAAAAATTGGAAAGAAGAATGTAAATTACAAAAAAGGTAAATGAATTAGAAAAGTGATGTATTATTATGGAAAGAAAAAAGAACCTCCTAGGAAATGGAGGTTCTTTTTTCGATTTGTACGGTTTGATGCATCCAATCGCCGATATCGGTCCACACGTCTTGTCGTTGTCGTTCACGCAAAATCTCATGTCTGGCATTGTCATAGGTGAGAACGGTCAACTCGATATCGGCAACTTGGTGTTTATGAACGATTCCCGTGAGTCCTTCACCGTCATGGACGACCGGATCGTCAGCCCCGACAACGAACAAGATGGGTAACGTTTTCGGATGCTCGTGAATCCGGGCAGTGGACGTCACATCGAGTGAGGCGCGGGCGACCTCATGCAAGTAGCCGAGCGTCGGAATCCCGCCGCAATCCGGGTCGTTTACATAGGCGGATACTTCTTCTGGAACGCTTGAAATCCAATCGCTCTCGGTCGTGGCGGGTAAGAACTTTAAGTTGTATCGTCCGAACAGCAAGCGTTCGAAAAAGCGAGATTCATATTGGCTCCCTTTGAACCGGATGGCCAAATCGATTGCATACAGTCCGACCCGCCCGATCCATCCCGAATGCGGAGGCGGAGACACGGCGATGACGCCAGCCAGGCGATGACCTAACCGTTGCCCGAGGCGACGGGCGAGCAGTGACCCGAAACTATGGCCGAGGACAACGGTCGGCAACTCGTCTTGATAGTGATCGAGGAGTGAGATAGCGTCATCAACCATTTGATCAAATCCTTCATGTGGAGACAAGTGGGCGTAAGTGGACTGATCCCGTGCCAAAGAACCGGCACCGCGGAGATCGCATAGGAATACGTTAAAACCAATTTCTGACAAAAAATCAGCGAATTCGACATATCGTCGGTGATGCTCGAGCATACCGTGAAAGATGAAGCAATTTCCAATTGGTTGTGAGGTGGGAATGTGTAGCACATGCGTCCGATACCCGTCCGCATACGTATGTTCCGTGACGTCCATCTGTATCCCTCCGTGTCGTTTAAAATAATCCGATCGCTTTACCGGTCTCGTCGATTCCCATATTTAAGGCGGCCGGTTGCTTCGGCAGACCTGGCATCGTCAAGACGTTTCCGGTCAAGGCGACGAGAAAGCCAGCGCCGACCGACGGTTTCAACTCTCTTACGGTCACAGTGAACCCGTGCTGGTAGCCGAGTTTCGTCGGGTCGTCTGACAGCGAGAACGGTGTCTTCGCCATACAAATCGGCAAGTGTTGCCAGCCGTTCGCTTCGATTTGAGCCATTTGTTTTTTTGCGGTCGCGGTGAAGGTGACGTCGGCCGCCCCATACACTTCACGGGCAATCGTCAAGATTTTTTGTTCGATCGAATCGGTCAAAGCATAGAGCGGGGTGAACGCACTCTCATTCGACTTAATCGTCTCGATGACGGCCTCGGCGAGCGCACGTCCGCCTTGGCCTCCGTTTGACCACACTTCACTGAGCGCCACTCGAATGTGGTTCGCTTCACACCAGTCGAGGACGGCCGCCAACTCTTCGGTCGTGTCTGAATTGAATCGGTTGAGGGCGACGACGGTCGGCAAGCCAAGTTTCCCCATCGTCTCGACATGTTTGGCAAGAAGTTTTAATCCGTTCCCGACGGCCCCGACGTTCTCGACGTGGAGTTGGTCTTTGGCGACGCCACCATGCATTTTCAAGGCACGGACTGTCGCCACGAGGACGACGGCGTCCGGATTTAATTTACCGATGCGTGACTTGATGTGACAGAACTTCTCGGCACCGAGGTCGGCTCCGAATCCGGCTTCGGTGACGACGTATTCACCGAGCTTGAGCGCAGTTTTTGTCGCAATCAACGAGTTGCAGCCGTGAGCGATGTTGGCGAACGGACCACCATGAACAAGCGCGGGCGTCTGTTCGAGTGTTTGCACCAAGTTCGGCTTGAACGCTTCTTTCAACAACAGGGTCGCGGCACCAGCCGCCCCGATTTGTTCGGCCGTGATCGGTTCGTTGTCTTGATCGTAGGCGACGACGATGCGCTTGATGCGCGTCTCAAGGTCGGTCAACGAATCGGCGAGGCAGAGGATGGCCATGATTTCGGACGCCACGGTGATGTCAAATCCGTCTTCACGTGGTACCCCGTGGGCACTGCCGCCGAGTCCGATCGTCACGTGACGAAGTGCACGGTCATTCAAGTCGAGGACACGTTTCCAGACGATTTTACGGACGTCGATCCCGAGGTCGTTCCCTTGATGAAGATGATTATCGAGCATGGCACTGATCGTGTTATGAGCTGCGGTGATCGCATGCATGTCACCTGTGAAGTGAAGGTTGATGTCTTCCATCGGCAACACTTGGCTGAAACCGCCGCCGGCCGCACCGCCTTTTAAGCCCATCGTCGGACCGAGTGATGGTTCACGTAGACAAACGATTGCTTGTTTATCGAGTTGATTCAACGCCTGTCCAAGTCCGACGGTCACGGTCGACTTTCCTTCACCGGCTGGAGTCGGATTGATCGCCGTGACGAGGATGAGTTTCCCGTCTTCTCGAGTCGCCATCCGATCGATGACATCGAATGATAACTTGGCTTTATATTTCCCGTATAGATCGAGGTCATCTTCTTGTAAACCGAGTTTTTCCGCAATCTCTTTGACAGGTAGCATCTCGGCTTGTTGGGCAATTGTTAGGTCGGATAACGGTTTAATCGTCGTCATGTATAAAATCCCTCCACTTTCGAACATTGTAATCTATTTAGTCCATTTCATTCGTGAATCGACCCGGAATCAAGGTTTAATCTTTCGTTGGGGAAGACTCGTTCGTGTTGTCATTGAGTTTATCATAACCCATCGCTTCGTAGAATTCACCCATTGAGTGCAATATATTCCACCCTTTCCGTCAAATGTATCCGTTTTCATTTTTGGTCCAGGAAGGTAAGTTGATAGTGGAGGCGATGAACATGACAGAAACACCGAAACGAATCAAACGGAGACGAAATTGGAAGAAGCCGGCGAGTTTTATCGCATTCGTTGGTCCGGCCTTTTTGGCATTTGTGGCAATCGTGCTTATTCCATTTTTCAACGGGATTTATTACAGTTTCACAGATTGGAACGGTGTGACGGGGCAATTGAATATGGTCGGACTGGACAACTACCATCGGATTTTATTTGAAGATGAACAGTTCCGCGCTTCGTTCTGGATCACAACGAAATATACGCTCGTGGCCGTGGTGCTGACGAATATCGTCGGCTTCCTATTGGCTTTACTATTGACGATGAACATTAAGACGCGCAATATTCTGCGCACCGTCTTTTTCATGCCAAACTTGATTGGCGGGCTCATTCTCGGGTTCATTTGGCAGTTTATCTATGTGAAGGGCTTTGAATCAATCGGGGCACTGACCGGGTGGAGTCTGTTCGAACTGCCGTGGCTAGGTGACGCTCAGACGGCGTTCTGGGGCATCGTCATCGTCGCCATTTGGCAAGGTGGGGGCTATGTCATGGTCATTTACATCGCGGCGCTCCAAAATGTGCCGACAGATTTACTCGAAGCGGCTAAAATCGATGGGGCAAACCGGTTGAAGATGCTTCGTCATATCACCCTCCCGATGATCATGCCGTCGATCACGATTTGTCTGTTCTTGACCATCTCATGGTCGTTCAAAGTATTCGATACGAACTTATCACTGACGAACGGCGGGCCGTTCAAATCGACGGAGATGCTCGCTTTGAACATCTATACCGAATCGTTTGTGAATAATAACTACGGACTCGGCTCGGCGAAAGCAGTCATCTTCTTCCTCGTCGTCGCGGCGATTACCGTCACGCAAGTGTACTTGACGAAAAAGCGGGAGGTGGAGGCATGACGACGGAAAAAATTGAACGCATCGAAGCGAATATCGATCAGGCACCACGACAATTGTTGCCGCAAAAGCCGTTGCGGACGGGCGGATATACGGCGGGGCTCGGTCTCGTCGAGTTGGTGGCGATTTTACTCGGGCTCTTGTACCTCGTCCCGTTCTATTACGTCATCGTCAACTCGTTCAAATCGATCGCCGAGATTTACACGAATACGTCTGCCTTGCCGAACGTTTGGCTCGCCTCGAACTATTCAGAGGCATGGGAGGCGATGAACTACGGACGCGTCTTCTTGAACTCGCTCCTCATCACGGCCGGCGCGAACCTACTGATCGTGTTGTTCACATCGATGGCGGCTTGGAAGCTCGTCCGGACGAAACATTGGATTTCGACGGTCATCTTCTTCTTGTTCGTCGCGGCGATGGTCATCCCGTTCCAGTCAATCATGATTCCGCTCGTGAAAGTATCGAGCGTACTCGGGTTGTTAAACAGCCATTGGGGACTGATGGTCATGTATCTCGGGTTTGGGTCAGGCATCTCCGTGTTCTTATATCACGGGTTTATGAAGTCGATTCCGGAAGAAATCGAAGAAGCAGCCATCATTGACGGTTGCTCGACGTGGGGCGTCTTTTGGCGCATCGTGTTCCCGCTTTTAAAACCGATCACGGTGACAATCGTCATCTTGAACAGCCTTTGGATTTGGAACGACTTTCTGTTACCTTCACTTGTCCTCCGAGACATCGAACTGCGGACGATTCCGCTCGCGACGTTCTATTTCTTCGGACAATATACAAAACAATGGGATTTGGCACTCGCAGGTTTAGTCCTTGGGATCGTTCCGCTCCTCGTCTTTTTCTTCGGTATGCAAAAGCATATTATCAAAGGGATCACGAGCGGCTCGATCAAATAACCCTTCCCAAGGGTCTCCCCCGTCCGCTACACGGGGGAGAATTTTTTTGAAAAAAGCTGTTGACATTCGTCGGAATATTTATAATAATTGGGTCAATTCAATTGTGAACGACATTGAAAGGACGAGTACACAGAAGACGTAAGCAAAGCGAGCCGGGGAAGGTGAGAGCCCGGACTGAAATCTCTGTCGAAGAACCTCCTGGAGTCGCTACCCGAACGCTTTGCAAGTAGACGTAGCCGGAATGTTCCCCGTTATCGGAACTACGAGATGTTCGTCTCGAAAAAGTGAGTAGATTCGTCTACTAATTTGGGTGGCACCGCGGAGCTTGAAGCCTTCCGTCCCATAGTCCATGGGATTGGAGGGCTTTTTTCTATTGCTCCGTCCCAAAATCCCACAATTGGAGGAAGAAAACATGACAACGACAGCAACAAGCAAGATGAAAGCGAAACAACAGGCGATTACAGTAGTGAAGGCGACATTCGAAGACAAATTCAGCACGGCGCTCGGATTGACACAAGTTCAAGCACCACTGTTCGTCACATCGGCGAGCGGGGTCAACGACCACTTGAACGGCGTCGAACGCATCATTCAGTTCGACACGCAGTATCCGGGACACGAACTTGAAATCGTTCAGTCGCTCGCGAAATGGAAACGAGAAGCGCTCGACCGTTACGGATTCGAGGTCGGGGAAGGCTTGTACACCCAAATGCGCGCCATCCGTCGTGATGAAGAGCTCGACGCGACGCACTCGCTTCACGTCGACCAATGGGATTGGGAACGCGTCATCGCCCGGGAACACCGGACGACGGAGTACTTGAAGGCGACGGTCGAATCGATTTACGCGGCACTCCGCGAGACGGAGCAGACGGTCGAATCGATGTACGGGATTGAGGCGATTTTGCCAGAGTCGATTCATTTCTTGACGAGCCAAGAGCTCGAAGACCTTTACCCGACGCTCACGCCAAAAGAACGTGAGCACGCGATTTGTAAAGCGTACGGTGCGGTCTTCCTCTCGCAAATCGGTGGTGCACTCGCCTCAGGCGATAAGCATGACGGTCGTGCGGCCGACTACGATGACTGGTCACTCAACGGCGACATCCTCGTCTGGCACCCGGAACTCGAATCGGCGTTCGAATTGTCGTCGATGGGGATCCGTGTCGACGAGACGGTACTCGCTGAGCAGTTGGTGACAGCCGGAGCTGAAGAGAAACGGAAGTACCCGTTCCACCAAGCCGTCCTCGAAGGACGCCTCCCGCTTACCATCGGAGGGGGCATCGGGCAATCCCGTGTCGCCATGTACTTGCTTCGTGCCCGCCATATCGGCGAAGTCCAATCTTCGGTTTGGCCGAGTGAGATGATCACCGCGTGTGAAGAAGCCGGAATCAGCCTGTTGTAATTATATAGAAGAAACTAAAACCAGGACTTTCTTTTTCAATAAGAAAGTCCTGGTTTTCTGTGCAACATTTTCCACCCTACACGTCAATTTTGACACCTACATAATGGAAGCGTTTTCATCTAAAGTTAGGGTGTACCGATTGGAATCATGATTGTCGACTCTATACTTAGGGAGGAAGCGAAATGAAACGTAAATGGAGATTATCGACCGCCGTGATGACGGCTGGGATGGTATTGACTCTTGCGGCCTGTGGCGGCGGGTCGCTTACGGAAGATGAAGGATCGAACGATGCGAACGCGGATAGCGGGGACAAACAAGACGTCACGTTGAACGTCTTCCAGTTCAAGGCGGAAATCGCCAAAGACCTCGAGGCGATGGCGAAAGAATACGAAGAAGAGACGGGCGTCAAAGTGACCGTCCAAACGGTCGGAGGCGGAGCCGACTATGGGGCAGCGCTCAAGTCCCAGTTCGCGTCAGGCAATGAACCGGACATCTTCAATAACGGTGGCTTCACCGAAGCACAAACGTGGAAAGACAAGTTGGAAGACTTGTCGGACGAGAAATGGGTCGGTGACTTGACCGAAGTGGCCAAAGAACCGATGACGATGGACGACAAACTGTACGGGATGCCGATGAACTTGGAAGGCTATGGTTTCATCTATAATAAAGAGCTGTTCGATAAGGCGGGCATCAGCGAACTGCCGAAGACGTTGTCTGAGTTGACGGATGCGGCTGAGAAGTTGGATAAAGCAGGCATCACGCCGTTCTCGGTCGGTTATGCCGAATTCTGGATTCTCGGTATCCATTTGCTCAACATTCCGATGGCGCAGCAAGACGATCCGGATGCGTTTATCCAGGCGTTGAACGAGAATAAAGGAAAATTCGAGGACAACGAGCAATTCCAACAGTTCTTGAAACTGTTCGACCTCACGATCAAATATGGAAATAAAAATCCACTTACGACGGACTATAACACGCAAGTCACTCAGTTCGCTCAAGGTGAGACGGCGATGCTTCAACAAGGGAACTGGGCGCAACAGATGATTCTTGACGTGAACCCGGACATCGAGATGGGCTTCGTGCCAATTCCGATCAATGATGACAAAGAGAAGATGGACCGCCTCCCGGTCGGTGTCCCGAACAACTGGGTCGTCAACAAAAACTCCGAGTATAAGGAAGAAGCGAAGGATTTCCTCGAATGGATGGCGACGTCTGATACGGGTAAAGATTACATGGTCAACAAGTTCAAATTTATCCCGGCGTTCAAATCGATTGAAGCGAACGACCTTGGACCACTTGCAGACGATATCTTGGCCTATTCAAACGAAGGCAAGACGATCTCGTGGAACTGGTTCAAGTATCCGGATGGCGCGGTCAACGAGTATGGCGCACTGATGCAAGCATACGTTGGCGGTCAAAAGACAGGCGACGAGATGCTTCAAGACTTCACGAAAGTATGGGCCGATAAGGCGAAATGATAGCAACACAAGCGGCGAAATGACCCCTTCGCCACTTGTGTTTTTTTTATGAAGAAACTGTCACATGAATCCCATAAAAATGACACACATACCCCCCTGGGTTTTCGTACAATATGTTCTGTAAGCGATTGATCAAGAGGAGGGGTTATGAAACGACTAAGCGGGTTACTCGCGTTATGGTTCTTCTCACCGATCACTGTTCAAGCGAACGAGGAACCGGTGTCGCTCGAAGAACCGATTGTGATTCAATCGAACGAAACGTTTAACGGTGAAGGAAAGCGGTTCAGTAGTTGTGAACATCCTGCGTTTCAACTCGAAGGGACCGGGGCCGTGCTCGAGAACGTCGAGATCGAACAGTGCGAACGGACGACCGTACCCGCGGTGCTCGTCGTGGGACTCGGCCATCAAGTCATCGACGTTACGATTGAGGCGACCGGGACCGGGATCGCCGTCGAGAACAGTTACGGGGTCAGGTTGATTCGACCGAACGTGACAGGGAAGGGTGAGGAGGAAGGAATCTCGATCGAGGATAGCGAGGCGACCGTCATCAAAGGAGCCATCGTCGACCACGTCCGTGACGGCATTTATATTGAAAACGGGAACGGACACGAGTTGACCCGGCCGCTCGTCACGAACTCACGATACGGCGTTCATCTTATGTTCCCGACGGACGTCTCGATTGTGTCCCCGAATCTGCACAACAATGAAACTGGCGCGATGGTGATGGGGACCGAGCGCGTCCGTATCGAGAATGGACAAATCTATGATCAAGTCGGTGCGACAGGAATGGGACTCATGCTGTTCGAAGCGATTGAAACGAGCATCCGTGCCAATGCGATTTATGGGAACCGCGTCGGCATTTATGCCGAAAAATCGGAATGGACGACAATCCATGATAACGGTGTGAACGGAAATGATATCGGCCTAAGGATGAAACGGGCCAACGGGATGACGTTGACCGGGAACGATGTGACGAACAATCGCTATCCCGTCGTATCCTTTGAAGCGGCCGATAACGTGATTGTCGGCAACGAATGGGGCGGGCAGACACTCGATTTGACCCAAGACGGGCAGAGCGAGATCCCGTATCGGGCCGACCCATATTTGTTTTTGCTCGCTGATTCGTATGAAGCGTTTGAATTGCTGTACGGGGCTCCAGGGTTGACCGTACTCGAGCGTGTCCTCAGGAGCCCCGACGAGGTCACGCTCACCGATGTTTCGCCACGGGCGACGACGTTCGAGTTAAAGTGGCAGGGAACGGTTGGGGCAACCGTGTTAAGTGGATTATTGATTTTATTATGGCGATTTGGGAGGAAACAAGATGATTACTTATAAGAAGATGGCAGGATTACTTACCGTATCAGGATTGACGCTCGCATTAGGTGCGTGTTCAAGCGCGGCGGCGGAACCGTTTGACATCGAATGGGGCGAGACCGAATGCGTTGTATGTAACATGAAAATCATGGACGAACAGTTCGCTGCCGAGGCGATCATGGACAACGGAAAAGGCTATGCATTCGATGACATCGGTTGTTTGATGCGGGACTGGTATCCGGAACAGACAGAAGAAGACATCGCAGCTATGTACGTCAAAGACTACAACACGAAAGAATGGGTCGACCTTGAAGAAGGAACATTCGTCTACGATAAGATGTCGAAGACACCGATGGCTTACAATATCGTCTCGTTTGCGAAGGAAGCGGATGCTGAGGCATACGTGGACGAGAACGGCGGCATGGTCATGGACCTCGACGACTTGAAAGACCATTCATGGGAGCGCGGGGAAATGAAACAGCATAAAAAGATGAACGCAGATGATGACAGCAAGATGAGTGAGAATGATTCCTCAGAAGGCCATGGACAGTAAATGATGCTGTGGCGGATCGAGTGGTCGCGCACGTTACGTCAAAAAGAGAGTTACGTCTTCCTGTTCACCTGGATGGTGACGCTCGTGCTGCTTGGCGGTCTCGGACAAGCGCTACCGGTGGCGACCGCCTACACGAACGTCAACGCGACATTACTCACCATCATCGGACTCGTCTTACCGCTTTTCGTCATGTTGACGACGGCGCTCCAGTGGGGAGGGGAGCGGGAGTCGAAACGTTTGCGTCTCTTGACGACGTACCCGCTATCGATGTTTCGCCTCGTCTGGATGCGTTACACCGCCTTTCTCGCGACGCAGGCTTTAATTGTCACGCTCGCCTATGCGCTCTCGTCATTCTTCGTATCGATGCCTCTCAAGACGTGGGTCGTCCTTTGGGCATATTCGCTCGGGCTCATCGCGTATGGGGCGGCGTTCGGGACATTCGTTGGCGTCATCGGTCGAAATCGGCTTCAAGCCGTCCTCATGTCTTTCCTCGTTTGGACGGTCTTGATTTTGTTATGGCCGACGGTGCTCGTCAGTGTCATTGCGTGGATACCATACGGTGTTCAGGCGGAAGCGATGGTCGGCGCCTTGTTTTTGAACGGATTTGAGTTGTTGCGCGTCTGGGTGAGCGCAGTATTGGCGGCCCCCGATTTGTTCGGGGCCATCTATGAGACGTTTATTGGGTGGCTCGACGGCCCGGTCGGTACGGCTGTCGTCGGTGCGACGATCATCGGGGTCATTCTCAGTATGTTGGGCGCGGCAGCGTGGTGGTTACGACGGGAGGGTCGACATGATTCAACTTAATCAAGTGGGAAAACGATACGGCGAGTCATGGGCGCTCCATCCGCTTGACGGTGCGATTGACTCAGGCCAGGTCGTCGCTTTATGCGGCAGCAACGGGGCTGGGAAGTCGACACTGTTGAATCTTATGAACGGCACGATTCCCCCAAGCGTCGGGAGCGTGTCCTTGAACGGTCGAACGATCGATGACGGGAAGGCGTACCATCGGACGTTTGGATACATGCCAGACGACTTTGCGTTCGATCCGTCTTGGACCGTCGGTGAGACGTACGCCTATTACACATTATGGCAAGGCGTGAAACCAGATTTAGCGCTGTTGGAGCGCGTCGGTCTCGATGGATTGAGAAACCGAGCCGTCGGGAAGTTGTCGAAAGGGATGCGTCAACGTCTCCTACTGGCGCAGGCGCTCGTGACGAAACCTGACATCTTGCTCCTCGATGAACCGACGAACGGACTCGATCCGACTTGGATGCGTCTGCTCGGTGGCTTGTTGCGGGAAGAAGCTGAGCGTGGTGCGACGATCGTCTGCTCGACACACCAGCTTGATGTGGCAGCGATGCTCGCTGATGAAGTATGGATGCTCAAGGACGGTCGGCTCGCAGGTCGCGTCCTCGTCACGGACGAAGCGGCGGCTTATGCTGAAATCAAACGTTTCTTTTTCGAATCGGAAGTTGAGGCTTGTCAAACCGGCGCGGCTCGCACAAAATAATAGACAGTTGAAGTGGTGCTCGGAACCTTCCGGCACCACTATTTTATTGGGGAGATGAAACAAATGAGAAAGAATGTTACGGTCGCGCTGTTATTGGCGACTTTTTTAGCGGCGATTGAAGGGACGGTCGTCTCCGTCGCAACGCCGGTCATCGCGAGCGAATTGAATGGGGCCGCCCTCGTGAGCTGGGTGTTTGCCGCCTTCTTGCTGTTCACGGCGGTATCGACACCGATCTATGGGAAGGTGGCCGATTTGTTCGGCCGAAAGCGTGTCCTGTTATTTGGAATCGGGCTGTTCACGCTCGCCTCACTTCTTTGCGGACTCGCCACATCGATGGAACAACTGATTGTCTTCCGGGCGCTTCAAGGGCTCGGCGCCGGTGCGGTATTACCGATTTCGATAACGATTATCAGCGATTTGTATAAATACGAAGAGCGCGGCAAGATTCAAGGGATTTTGAGCGCGGTGTGGGGCGTATCGGGCGTGCTCGGTCCGGTCATCGGCGGGTTCTTGGTCGAGACGTTGTCTTGGCGTTACGTCTTCTTATTGAACGTACCGTTCGCACTGTTATCGTTCATCATGATCGTCACGTTCTATAAAGAGACCGTGACCGAGACGACGGAACGGATTGACGTCAAAGGAGCGCTGTTGTTCGCGTTCGGTACGACGGCGTTCTTGTATGGGCTGATCACGTTCAGCGAGACGAACGTCTGGACGGCCTCGGTCGTCGCCAGTGCCGTCTTCAGCGTCATCTTGCTCACCAGTTTCTTCTTATCGGAACGACGGGCGAAGACACCGCTCTTGCCACTCGAATTATTGAAACAACCAATCATCGCGTCGATCAATGGGGCCGTCTTCTTCGCGGCGTGGGTCCTCGTGTCAATGTCGGCCTATATCCCGATTTGGGCACAGGCCGTCCTTGGGAAATCAGCGACCGAAGCCGGATTCATGCTCATGCCACTCTCGGTCGCTTGGACATTCACGTCGATTATCGGCGGCCGTACACTTGGAGCGGCCTCGCCACGGCGTCGGGCCGTCACGGGAATGAGCCTGCTCTTGATTGGGACGATTATTTTGACGCTCATGAACCCTGCGAGCGCGGACGCGTGGGTCTATCTCGCTGTGGCCATCATCGGAGTCGGGTTCGGCTTGTCACAGCCGATGTTCATCGTCGTCTTGCAGACCGTCGTATCTTACCGGCAACGCGGGACCGCGACGGCCGCGAACTCATTTTTGAGTACAGTCGGTCAGACGCTCGGTGTTGCCGTGTTTGGTGCAGTATTCAACTTTATCGTCCTCAGCGGTTTCCGTGACGAGGCGGGCTTGAGCGACGTATCACTCGAATCGTTCTTTAATCGAAGCGTCACCGAGACGTTAAACACGACGGTCCGGCTCCAAGGCGAGCAACTCATCGCCACCGGATTGAATACCGTCTTCATCGGAGCGGCACTCGCGGCGTTCATCGCGTTGTTGATCGCGCTTCGCTTACCAGCTAACCCACCCGAACCTTCACGCGACAACTAAAGACACGGTATGATGGTGAAAAGGAGGCGATCATGTTGAAACGATGGATCCTTGTGTTATCTCTTGCCGTATTAGCAGGTTGTGCATCGGAACCTGCTGACGCACCGGCGCCAGAGGAGACTCCGGTCGAAGAGTCGACCGAAGAAACACCTGCGGAAGATACACCAGGCGATGCACCAACATCGGAAGCAGACGATTCGCTGACATTCAGTGCGAGCGAGTCTGTCGTTGAGCAATTGGACGTACCGTGGTCGATGGTAAGGACCGACGAAGGATGGCTTATCTCGGAACGAGGTGGCACAATCGCCGTCATCGATGCGGACGGGAATCTCGATCGACAACCGGTCGTCCTCGAAGAAGATGTGCTCGAAATCGGCGAGGGTGGTTTACTCGGCCTGGCCTTGACAACAGATTTCACGACATCCCGACAAGTGTACGCCTATCATACGTACGGGACACCTGGGGACGTACGAAACCGGGTCGTCGAATTGACGTGGGACGGGGAGCGCTTTGAAGAGACGGCTGTCGTGCTCGATGAGATCCCAGGCGCCCAGTTCCACAACGGCGGCCGCTTATTGCTCGATGGCGACGCACTTTGGGTCACCACGGGAGACGCCCTCGTTCCGGATCTCGCTCAAGATGAGACGTCGATTGCCGGAAAAGTGTTACGGGTGTCCTTATCCGGAACAGGCGAGCCGACCGATTGGATTTATTCGTCGGGCCACCGCAATCCCCAAGGTTTGACGAAAGTTGGCGACACGCTCTATGCGAGTGAACATGGGGCGTCCGGTCACGATGAAGTGAACATTCTCGAGCGGGGAAACAACTATGGCTGGCCGCTCATCGAGGCAGACCAGGAACAAGATGGTCTCGAGACACCGTGGTTCGAAGTCGGGGAGACGTCGTGGGCACCTTCGGGAATCGCGGCGGACGACCGTTACGTATACATGGCGACGCTTCGGGGGAATCGCCTTGTTGCCATCGACCGAGAGACAAAAGAGGTCACCCCGCTCGTCGAGGACAAAGGGCGTATCCGTGATGTCTGGTTAGGAGACGGAGAGCTCTACTTCATCACGAACAATACGGATGGACGCGGAAATCCGAGCAATGAGGATGATCAGCTGTATCGCTTGACCCTCGAATAGAAACTGACACCCGTGTCAGTTTCTATTTTTTTGTTGTCGATATCCAATTATCAGGTATAATGGACTTCATATGGAAAATGAAGGGGAATTTTACATGAAACAATCGCAATTGGTACATAAGAACGAAAAGCTGTATTTTGGACTGCTCGTCGCGGCCAGCGTGTTGACGGTGGTGTTAGGAATCGTCTTCACAATCGCCTCACTCGGTATTTTCTTATGGATAATCGGAACGATTTTAGCACTGTCTCTATTCACGCACTGGCTTCAAATCGGATATATTCGCACGAACGGCGTCAAAGTGACAGAGCGTCAATTCGCCGACTTGCATCATACGTATCAGCGTGTCGGGCAAGAGATGGGGATTCGCCTACTCCCGGACGTCTATATTCTTCAAGCCGGGGGCGTCTTGAACGCTTTCGCGACACGTTTCTTCCAAAAGAACATGGTCATCTTGTATTCGGATATCGTCGAGTTGTCACGTGATGGGTACACGAAAGAAGTCGAGTTTGTCATTGCGCATGAACTGGCACACATTCGCCGTAATCACGTTCAAAAACAGTGGGCCATGATGCTCGGCGGCTGGATCCCGTTTTTAGGGTCTGCCTATTCGCGCGCCTGTGAATTTACGTGTGACCGCATGGCCGCCCACTACATTCAAGACCAAGCCGCATCGAAACGTGCCCTCACGATTCTTGCGATCGGTGGGAAGTTGGCAAAAGAAGTGAGCGAGTTTGACTACTTGTACGAAGCGAGCCGTGAGAACGGATTTATCGCCAAGTTGAGCGAGCTGTTATCGACGCATCCGCCGCTCCCGAAACGGATTGCGGCCATCGCGACGAACGCCGGTGAGACGAACGTTCCGGTCTTCAAGACGGCAGGGTATGTCAAAGGGTCGATTATCAGCACGATTGTATTGAGCGTCATTGTCAATGTGGCCATTGTCGCCTGGTTGTTCACGAGCGACGGATTGACTGGCTTCTCAGAAGGGTTCGGCTCGCTTGATGCCATGGCAGAAGAGCCGATTCAAGAACTTGCCTATAACGATGCATCGTACGAAGAGTTCGCGGCATTGCTGGCGGACGGTGCCGACGTCAACACGCAAGACCTGTATGGCGATACGCCGCTCCATAACTTGTTATACGGGGAAGGCGCGGACATCGACACGGTCGAGCTGTTGCTCGAGAGCGGTGCCGACGTGTCCCTCGAGAACGAGGACGGGATGACCCCGGCTGAACTCGCTGCCGACTCCGGTCAACCAACAGGAATCATCGAATTGATTCAATCGTACGAGTGAACAGAGAGGTTTATGGCCATGCGTGTGGCCATAAACCTTTTTAATAACAGCTGTTGCAAACGCTTGCATGGACCGTGATATAATGACAGCGAGGAGGCGATGCGCGGATGAGCATTCGGACGAAG
Source organism: Exiguobacterium sp. s7 (assembly GCF_018618195.1). Taxonomy (NCBI): domain Bacteria; kingdom Bacillati; phylum Bacillota; class Bacilli; order Caryophanales; genus Exiguobacterium; species Exiguobacterium sp. s7. Next base: position 41,209 of record NZ_JACSLO010000008.1, read on the forward strand.
CTGACGGGAATGATCGCCTTGACGATTATCGTTCCCGTCATTTTGGCGACGGTCATTTCTTTTTGGTACGTCAAAGATAGGGAGCGAGAGCGGGGGCTCCAGCTCACCGAATGGTCGCTTGAGCGTGGGACGCTGCAAATGGAGCGATATATCTCGGACTTGAGCCGCCTGCCGACAAGTCTATATGCGAACCGGGACGTGCTCGATATTCTCGAGTATGGGCCGGGGTTATCCCTTCAGCAGACCGAATTGGAAGTGAGACGGGCGCTCCTCGGAATGTACTTGTCCCGCGAGGATGTGGCCCAGATTCAACTGCTCATGCTCGAAGACATGGACTCGTTCGCCGCTTATAAAATGAAAGTGTCCCCGCGTTCGAAACAGCAACCGAGTGCGATTCAACAGCAGTTGTTGAAGGATGAAGAGAGTCGCGTCCTGCTCGAGGCCTCGCATCCGCTTGTGCCGTATCATGATTTCGGTCCGCTCGTCTCGGAAGAAGATGTCGTCACGCTTCATTTTCGGCTCGATAAGATTGAGACGGACCAGCCGCTCGCGATTCTTTCCATTGATATCCCGGAAGACGTCTTCATCGGTCAGCTCGCCTCGTTACAGAACAACCCGACTGAGAGCCTCTGGTTCATCGGAGGCGGTAATCAAGTGTTCGCGCAACTCGGTGACGGTGAAATCCCGCAAAACGTGTCGACGAACTCGTTGTCGAGCGACGGGAAGCATCACCGCATTGTCAAATCGTTCGAGTTTGAGAACCAGACGTTTTACGTCGGGAAATCGATTCCTGATCGTCTGTTGACCGAACCGGCATCGCGGACATCGTTTATCATCTTCGTTGTTGGGATGGTGTCGCTCGTATTGGCGTTGATCGGTGCGACCTACGCTTCGATGCGCTTGACGACCCCAATCAAGACACTGACATCGAATATATGGCGCATTGAACAAGGGGATATGACGGTCTCGTTCGATTCCCTGGGAAATGATGAGTTCGGTGTGCTCGGACGGCAATTCAAACGGATGATCGAACGCATTGACGATTTGATTCAACGCGAGTATCGTCTGGCGCTCGAAAATCGGACGAATGAACTGAGAGCGCTCCAAGCCCAGACAAACCCACATTTTTTATTCAACGCCTTGCAGTCGATTGGGACGCTCGCGTTGAAAGGGGACGGTAAGACGGTGTACCGTCTGATTACCCAACTCTCGTCGATGATGCGTTACACGATGCATCCGGACGAGTCGCTCGTGACGCTTAGGCGAGAAGTCGACCACCTCACGTCTTACATTCGGCTGCAGCAAGTCCGGTTCCCGGATCAATTTGAGATCGAGGTCGACGTGCCGGAGACGCTCCTCGACTTGACCGTACCGAAGATGATTTTGCAGCCGCTCGCCGAGAACTTCTTTAAGCATGGATTTGAGCGGGACGGTGCGACAGAAGCGAACCGCTTCTCGGTCCGGATTCACCAGGTGGGGCCAGATCTCGTGATTCGATGTGAGAATAGCGGACGCGATATCTCGGACGAAGAGCTAGCGCTGTTAAAAGAACGGATTGAGAAGTCGACCCAACCTTTGAATGGTGCAGAAGGCACCGGTTTAAAGAACATTCGGGATCGACTCATGTTAAACTATAATCGGGAGGCTCAGTTTATGTTGGCTACACCAGAGACAGGCGGATTTCGTATTGTCATGCGTTTCCCGGCTGTAAAGGAGGCGGATGCGTCATGACGAAAGTATTGATCGTCGATGATGAGTCGCCGGTACGGGAAGCGGTGAAACTGCTCGGGGAGTGGGAACAGCTCGGCGTCACGAAAGTGATCGAGGCGCAGGACGGGGAAGAAGCGAAACGAATCATCGCCAAGGAACGGCCGGCACTGATTTTATCGGACCTGCAGATGCCTCGTTGTAACGGCATCGAGCTGATGGAATGGGTTCATAAGGAAGCTGAGACGACCAAGCTAATCGTATTGACCGGTTATGACGAATATTCGTACATGCGGCGTGCGATTCAGCTCGGTAGTTTTGATTACTTGTTGAAGCCGATCGACCCGGACGTCTTGAATGAGACGCTTGCACGCGCTCTTGCTGACGTCACGCCTGATGAAGCGGATCCGATTCTACAGATTGGTGCGTTCATCGAGCGCCATTATGCGGAAGAACTCAGCTTACAAGGGATGAGCGAGCGCTTTTACTTGAGCCGCGAATACATATCGCGTCGCTTCAAACAACAGTACGGCGTCAACTTATCCGAATATTTGCTGTCGATCCGGATGCTCGAGGCGAAACGTCTCCTTGAGACGAGTAGACAACGTATTTATGAAGTCGCCCAAGCGGTCGGCTTTTCGGATGATAAATATTTCCGGAAAGTCTTTAAAAAACAGGTTGGCATCACCCCGAATGAATATCGGGAGCAGTGTCACCGACTATCTTGAAGGAGGAATTTAATCATGAGTGTACACATTGGGGCAGAACCAGGACAAATCGCAGAAACGGTATTGTTACCGGGAGATCCGCTTCGCGCGAAGTATATCGCGGAAACGTTCCTTGAGGACGTCGAGTTATATAACGAGGTCCGCGGGATGTATGGCTTCACAGGAACATATAAAGGGAAACGCATTTCGGTTCAAGGGACAGGAATGGGCGTTCCATCGATGTCGATTTACGTGAACGAATTGATCATGTCATACGGCGCGAAAAACTTGATCCGTGTCGGTACGGCCGGTGGGATTCAAGAAGACGTTAAAGTACGTGACGTCGTCATCGCGATGAGCGCATCGAGTGAGATGGGTCAAAACCGTGTGCGTTTCAACGGGATGGACTATGCACCGACAGCGACGTTCGACCTCCTACATCGCGCTTATATGAACGCTGAAAAGGCCGGCATCCCGGTCAAAGTCGGTCAAATCTTCACAGCCGACCAATTCTATCAAGATGATTTCCACCATTTCAAGAAGTGGGCCGACTTCGGTTGCCTCGCCATCGAGATGGAGGCGGCAGGACTCTACACACTCGCTGCGAAACATAAAGTGAACGCGTTGACGATCCTTACGATCTCAGACCACTTGTTGACAGGAGAAGAGACGACATCCGAAGAACGTCAAACGACGTTTGACGAGATGATCCGTGTCGCACTCGATACAGCGGTCGAAGTCACGAACTGATGCAAATGCCCTACAAGCCACTGGTTTGTAGGGCATTTTTGTGTCCGTGCGCCTTCCCGTGTATACAAAGTGAAACCGGCAAGCTAGACTGAAGCTGAAACGAACAGTTCGAAAATCGGGCTGTACCAAGGAGTTGTGACTATGAACAAAGCATCTGCTTTTGTCATTTATAGTATCGTCTTTTTTGCTTTCTTTGATCTTTTTGCCCAGCTTCCGGTCATGAGCACGTTCGCGACATCGGTCGGTGCGACACCGTTCATCGCCGGACTCGTCATTGCCATTTATTCGTTGTCGAACACGTTCGGCAACATTTTATCGGGAATCTGGACTGACCGGATCGGTCCGATCGTCATCTTATTCGTCGGTCTCGGGCTATCGAGCCTCAGTCTATTGTCATACCATCTCGTCGACACATCGACGACGCTTCTCATCGTCCGCATCGTGCACGGGTTCGTCGCCGGCTTGATCGTACCGGCCGCGTTCACGTTGTCTGCCAATTTGACCGCAGCAAACCGTCAAGGGAAGAAAGTGGCATTGACCGGCAGTTTTGTCGGGTTGGCGGCCATCATCGGGCCAGCGTTCAGTGGGATCATGGCGAGTCGAACGACCGTCCCCGTCGTTTTCACATACGTCGCGTTTTATGGGGCGATGGTCGCATTACTCGCACTCATCTTTTTACGTCCGTCGAAACTGTCGCTCGGAACATCGAGCCGTCGAGAGGAAGGGAAATCACGGCTTGAACGTGACGTCGTGAAGGCGTATATCGGTGCCTTCCTTTTAATGTTCTCGCAAGGTGCGATCGCGTTCTTGCTACCACTTTATGTACAGTCGCTCGGCTATGACTCCCGCTTGAGCGGGACACTGCTTAGTACGTTCGGAATCATGGCGGTGCTCGTATTTGTGTTACCGACGAACCGTTTGTTCGATCAAATCGAACCAGCGAAACTTGCGGCACTCGGTGTCGGCATTCTTGGTGTGAGCCAACTGTTGATCGGCCGTGCCGAGACATCTAGTCTCTTATACGGGGTGCTCGCCTTGTACGGTGTCGGTTTCGCGATCTTATTCCCAGCCATCAACACGATGTTGATCAAAGCCACCAACCATGCCAACCGTGGCAAATCCTACGGATATTTTTATGCCTTCTTCTCGCTTGGGACGGTAACGGGCTCGGCTTTTTTAGGCTGGCTTTCCATCACGTTGACGCAAAAATTCACGGTGACCGGAGGCATCTTGCTCGCCGCCGGGTTGGTTCTCGTCATGATGCAACAAGCGAAAAAGCGGAACGTGCCCGTGAGATAAGGCAGACCGAGAGTGTGCGGAGCGAAGGTTCAAAATGGTCGATGGCCAAGAGAAAATGATAAGATGAAGCTAGCGCTATCATCTAAGGGAGGCAGATTTATGCTCGCACCAATCGAACAGTTGACCATCGAAGAGCTCATCCGTAAACAACGTCGCTTCTATCGGACACAAGCGACCAAATCGCTCGCATTCCGTCTCAGTATGCTGACGTTTTTAAAAGAATCGATTAAACATCATGAGGCCGAAATTCTCCAAGCGTTGGAGCAGGATTTGAACAAATCGGAACTCGACGCGTTCACGACGGAGATTGGTTTCGTCTACGATGAGATTACACGGACGACTCGTGAGTTGAAACGTTGGATGCGCCCGAAGCGAGTCCGCGGCGCTTCGATTCATCTCGGGACGAAAAGTGAGGTCATGTATGAACCTTATGGCACGGTACTGATTATCGCTCCATGGAACTACCCGTTTCAATTGGCGATGGCACCGCTCATCGGAGCGATTGCCGCAGGGAACACGGCCGTCGTGAAGCCTTCGGAATTGACACCGAACGTCGCCCAAATAATCACAAAAGTGCTCGAACGGGCGTTCACTGACCGCTACGTCGTCAGCGTCGAAGGAGATAAAGACGTGGCGACGGAACTGCTCGCAAAGAAGTGGGACCATATCTTCTTCACTGGGTCGACACCGGTCGGGAAAATTGTCATGGAGGCGGCGGCGAAACATTTGACGCCGGTCACGCTTGAGCTCGGCGGGAAATCGCCGGCCATCGTCCATGACGATGCCAATATCGAGATTGCGGCGAAACGGATCGCTTGGGGCAAATGGATGAACGCCGGGCAAACGTGCGTCGCTCCAGACTATGTCCTCGTCCATGAATCGAAACGAGAGGTATTCCTCGAAGCCATTAAACGTGAAGCGTTCACGATGTTCGGGAATGGCGTCGGGACGAAGCGGTTCACACGAATCGTCAATGAGACACACTTCGACCGTTTGATCGGATATTTGACGGAAGGCGACGTATTTTTCGGAGGTCAGACCGACCGAGATCAATTGAAGATCGCTCCGACTGTATTGACGGACATCGAAGAAGACGCAAACGTTATGAAGGATGAGATTTTTGGGCCGATTCTACCGGTACTCACGTATCGTCAACTCGACGAAGTGATTGATTTCGTCGCAGCGCGTCCACACCCGCTCGCGCTCTATTTGTTCACTGAGACGAAAGAGGTGGAGCAGAAGGTGATGAAGCATCTCACGTTTGGCGGAGGTTGTGTCAATGATGTCCTTATGCATTTGACGAACCCGAACCTGCCGTTCGGTGGCGTCGGTGAGAGCGGAATGGGCTCGTATCATGGTCGCTACAGCTTTGAGACGTTCAGCCATGCCAAATCGATTTTACGCAATACGACGAAATTTGATTTACCGGTTCGTTATCCGAACTTCAAAGGAGCCGAGAAGTTGATTCGACTCGTCTACCGATGATTGGATTAGACTGCAGAGAGCCTGCAGTCTTTTTTTTGTGAACGAAAAAATAAGACGATTGTTTGAAATGTCACATACTTTTATGAAAATGCCCCTTGCCCTCCTGTATAATAAAACCATATATCACGCACGAGGCCAGATTAGGCATGAGACCAGTGGAGGGAGCAGACAACATGACTATGAAATGTGGGACGACCCAACCGAACAGCTTCGTCTTCTCAGAAGAGACGAAACAGCTCTTATTCGAGATGATGACGTTTCAAGAATATTCAAAAGCGAGTATCGTTTGTTGGGAAGGAGAAAAATGCAGTAAGTTCTTTTATTTGAAGAGCGGTACCGTCAAATTCACGAAACTGACGAAAAAAGGGAGTTCGCTCATCATGTTCATATACGGCGCTGACGACTTCTTTGGAGAGTTCGACATCGACGATGTATTCCCGAGCTCCTACAGTATCGAGACGACCGAGGACAGTGTCATCGGCTGGATTTCAAAACAAGAAATGGACGAGCTCGTGCGTCAAGACGCGCAGCTGGCTACGGAGGTGTTGCGTTGGACTTCGATGATGCGCAAACAGTCCGAGATGAAGTTGCGTGACTTGTTGCTGTATGGGAAGCCAGGGGCGCTCGCCTCGACGTTGCTTCGCATGGCGGCAATGCACGGCGTAGAGGAGACAGAGGGGGTCACAGTTCCGAGACATCCGTCTGACGGCGAACTCGGACAATTGATCGGTGCACCTCGCGAAACGGTCAATCGAATGATGAACCAGTGGCGGAAAGAAGGCGTGTTAACGACGACTCCGACATCGATGGTGTTGCATGACATCGATTTCCTAAAAGAGCTATGTTACTGCGAAGGCTGTCCCGCCGGTATTTGTCGGCTTTGACTTGCCGTTCATAAGCATTGAAAAACGTGCGGCGTCACAACATGAGAACATGAACAGGTGATTGGACCGACTGATGTCGGAGCAATCGCCTTTTTGTATGCCTTTTTTCCAAATGTGAACTTTATGTGTGGAAACTACGCAAATTTGATGTGATTGTCACTTTTGAAGTGACAAATGTCACATATTAATCAGTGCCCCTTTTCATACAATGAAAGTGGAAATCAAAGGGAAAGGGGTCCTTCACGTGGAGAAAAACGATGGACAAGAACCGAACTTAAAAGGCACGTTCACATCGGTCATGATTGTCGCTGGCGTCATCATTGCCATGTGGTCGTCGGTCTTTTACTTATTTGTGACACGATAACGAGCAAGAGGAGGGAAGCACGATGCATATTCATAAACTTGAGAAGTATTGGTTAGTATTCGGCATTATTCTATTAGGCGTCTTTTTGACAGTGCTCGGTATCTCTGCGTTTGCTGCAGGGAATCAGCCGGCTTCGGACGCCGATTTGATCGACCCGGCAAAAGTGCATCAAACTGCACCGTTCGACAAACCAGGGCTTCATAAAATCGGTGACAACGAGTATGAGCTCGTCATGGTCGCCCAAGCGTTCACATTCACACCGGGCAATGTGGAAATCCCAAAAGGGGCGAAAGTCACGTTTCTCGTCACGTCACCGGACGTCGTCCACGGGTTCCAATTGACAGGGACACCGGTCAATATGATGGTCGTGCCAGGCCACATCAACTCGCTCACGTATACGTTCGAAGAAGCAGGCGAATTCTTGATTCTATGTAACGAATACTGTGGGACCGGACATCACATGATGTCGACAAAAATTAAGGTGGTGGACTAAATGAATGACGTAGCCTCAAAATTAAAACAGTGGGAAATGGAACGCGGCGTACCGGTACCAAGTATCGGTGTTAAAGAAGCGCGCCTCGCCTATGCCCATGTCGTCATTTCGGTCCTCGCCGTCCTGATCGGCGGTTTGGCAGGACTCATGCAGACGCTCATCCGAACGGGCGTCATCCCGGAAGTGTTCGGTTATTATCAACTCTTGACCGCGCACGGCATCATGCTCGGTCTCGTCTTCACGACAATGTTCATCATCGGTCTTCTTTACGCGCTCCTCGCTAAGTCGTTCGGACGTTTTGAGTCGTTCCCGACCCGGGTCGCGTGGCTCGGATTTTGGATGATCATCGCCGGTGCCGTGCTCGTCACGATCATGGTGCTCGCCAATAAAGCGACCGTGTTGTATACGTTTTACGCGCCGCTCATGGCCGACCCGATCTTCTATATCGGCCTCGTCTTGTTCGTCGTCGGCACATGGTTGTCTGCGTTCGCCATGTTCCGGATGTATGCGGACTACAAACGGGAGAACCCAGGTATTCACCCGCCGCTTCCGGCGTATATGAGTGTCATGACGATGCTATTGTGGGTCATCGCAACGCTCGGTGTTGCCGGAACGATTCTGTTCCAGCTGCTACCGCTCTCGCTCGGATGGAAAGATACGGTCGGGATTGAGTTATCACGGACGTTGTTCTGGTACTTCGGTCACCCCCTCGTCTATTTCTGGCTCATGCCAGCCTATATCGTCTGGTATACGGTCGTGCCGAAAGTCATCGGGGGGAAAATCTTCTCGGATGCGCTCGCCCGGATGGCGTTCCTGTTGTTCCTCTTGTTCTCGTTCCCGGTCGGTTTCCACCACCAGTTGACAGAGCCGGGGATTGAGCCGTTCTGGAAGTTCGTTCAAGTCATCTTGACGTTCCTCGTCGTCATCCCGTCGTTTATGACGGCGTTCTCGCTGTTTGCGACGTTCGAGCTGCGTGGTCGCGCACTCGGTGCCCGCGGGTTATTCGGTTGGGTCAAGAAAATGCCATATGGGGATGTCCGTTTCCTCGCGCCGTTCGTCGGCATGTTGTTCTTCATTCCAGCCGGAGCCGGCGGGATCATCAACGCATCGCACCAATTGAACGCGATGGTCCACAACACACTTTGGGTCACAGGTCACTTCCATATCACAGTCGGGACGGCCGTCGCCTTGACGTTCTTCGGAACGGCATATTGGCTCGTACCGGTATTGCGCGGTCGTACACTCACGAAAAAGATGAACCGACTCGGATTGATTCAAACGGGAACGTGGGCGTTTGGGATGTCAATCATGTCTTACGCAATGCACATCTCAGGACTCCAAGGTAACCCGCGTCGGACCGGACCGGCAACGTACTTCTCGGATGCGCTTACGCGCGAATGGATTCCATACCACATCGCCATGGCGATTGGCGGGACAATCCTCTTGATCTCGGTCCTCATCTTCGTTTACTCAATGTTCAACTTGTCGTTCCTCGCGCCGAAAGGGGAGGAAGAATTCCCGCTCGCTGAGACGGAAGAGGCAGCGATGGAGACGCCTCGTTTCTTTGAAAACTGGAAACTATGGATCACCGTCACGTTCGTCTTGATCGCGTTCGCTTATACGGTCCCGATTTGGCACTTGATTGAGAGTGCGCCACCGGGAGCGAAAGGCTGGGTGCTCTGGTAAACTGAAGTCAGCCCTGTAGTTTAGGGCTGGCTTTTTTTGTAGGAAGGGGATGAGGGGATGGACACTTTACGGGAAACCATTCGTCGAGAACACGCCAAGCATCCGCATGGCCGGCCGTTCATCGTCGCCATCGATGGATTGAGCGGAGCTGGGAAGACGACGCTTATTGATCAACTGCGCGGGACCTCACCGAAGGAAGTGATGCTACATATCGATGATTTTATCGTCGAGCGACATCGGCGTTACGAGACGGGACAATCGGAAGCGATGGAATATTATGCGCTCCAATGGGACGTCGACTTACTTGTCCAGACGTTGTTCGAACCGTTGCGGCAAGGGGAGACAACGCTGACGTTGCCGTACTATGCGCGCGACCGGGACGAAATCGTCATGCGAACGATCGAGATTGCTCCGAACGCACTTGTCTTGATCGAAGGAATTTTCTTATTGCGGGACGAGTGGCACCCTTATTTTGACTACGTCGTCTATCTCGACTGTCCGCGGGAGGTCCGGTATGAACGGGTCTTGAATCGGGATACGTATATCGGCGATTTGTCGGAGCGAATCGCCAAGTACGAGCGCCGGTACTGGCCCGGAGAAGTGCATTATTTGAAGACGGTCAACCCGAAAGCCAAAGCCAATCACATCGTTCAATCCAGTTGACGCATCCACTTATAGGAGGATGCGTTTTTATTTTGGAAAAAACTGTTGACTCCGTTAGTGTACTATGGTGATAATACAGTCAGGTAGTGTATTAGTCGCATCATACACTTAGAGAGGTGACAACATGATCATACAATTCAACACGAGAGCCCCGGTCTACATCCAAGTCGTCGACTACTTCAAAAAGAAAATGGCACTTGGCGAACTGAAAGCGGGCGAAGAGATGCCGTCGCGGCGCGAGCTAGCGAGCGAATTGAAAATTAACCCGAACACCGTCCAAAAGGCGTTCAAAGAAATGGAGGAACAACAATTGATTACGACCGAACGGAATCGCCCAAGCCGCGTGACGACGGATGAACATGTATTGAAACGGATCCGTACCGAACTCGTCGATGAGGCGGTCGCCGTCTTCGTCGAATCGATTCAAGAACTCGACGTCACGATGGATGAGCTCGTCGATAAAATCAAACGGCAATACGGGGAGGGGAATCTCGATGATCGAAGTATTGGGAGTTAAAAAACGTTACCGGAGAAAACAAGTTATCGAAGACGTGTCGTTCACGGCCCAAAAAGGAGAAATCACGTGCCTAATCGGCTTGAATGGGACCGGGAAGTCGACCATTCTCAAAGGGATCATGGGGCTGACGCCATTCGACCGGGGCACGGTGCTCGTCGACGGCAAACCGCTCGACTTGAATCGTGTCGCGTTCGTGCCGGATCACTCGACGTTCCCGCTCCATTTCACGATTGAACATTGCGAGGCGTTCATGCGCGACTTCTATCCGACCTTCGACGCGAAGTTGTTTGCGCGACTCGTCGACGAGTTCAAGCTGTTCCCAGAGGATAAGTTGAATGAACTCTCAAAAGGCACGCTCGCGAAAGTGAATTTGGCGCTCGGCATCGCCCAAGACCCGGACTATTTATTGCTCGACGAACCGTTCTCGGGCATCGACGTATTCTCGAAAGAACAAATCGTCGAGTTGTTCTCGAGTGACATCATGGAAGACCGCGGCGTCTTGATCACGACGCATGAGATTGAAGACATCGAATATTTGGTCGATAAGGCCGTCATGTTGAACAACGGTCGAATCGTCCGTGAGTTCGACGTTGAAGACGTCCGCTTCATTCACGGAAAGTCGATCGTCGATGTCATGAGAGAGGAGTTTGGGGCATGAACTTATTGAAACTAATCGGATGGGAAGTCGAACGGATGACGAAACCGTATCTCATCTTGATCACACTGCTCGTCGTCGTTCAGTTCGGTTGGCTCGGATTCTTTTTATGGAGCGAGACGAATATGTATGAAGAAATCCGTCGCACCGGGACACCGGATTATATCTTGACGTTCGCCAATTATCTCGGAGGCATGGCGTTTATTTTGTCAATCGGGGTAGCGGTGACGGCGATGATATTTTTCAGTTTTTGGATTTGGTATCGGGATTTCCAAGGTCGCGGCACGTTCATGATGCGCCTGCTGCTCATGCCGCAACAGCGGATGCTCGTCTTCGGTGCGAAGCTAGTGACGATGATGTTGATGATCCTTGGATTGTTCTCCGTCCAGTGGATTGCGCTCAAACTCCAGTACATAGCGTTTTCGAGTTGGTTTGACTCGCAAATGATTCCGATGCGTGGCTCCTTCGAACAGGCCATCGGCTACGATGGGGCGCTCTCAATCATGTATCCTGCTTCAATCGTCAACTTTATCATCCATCAAGTGCTGATTGTGATCATCATTTTATTCGTCTTCACATTCGTGTTGATTGAACGAAGTCTATGGCAACGGACAATGTGGTCGTCAATCATTGCGATGCTGATGCTTGGAACGTTGATTGTCGTTCCTATGACGGCACTTTTCTTCCTGGAGAACCGCTTGTTTATGGATGAGATGATGCTTGTGATTGGTCTCGGTCTGATGGCATGGATGATGGCAGCGGTGTGGATTAGTCGTCGTTACCTAATGAAGAAATTAAGTGTGTGAGGTGAGCGTATGAAACGAATGTGGAATGTGGTCGCACTCGGTGCGGTCGTCGTCATCGGTCTCGGGACGTTCGCTTTCGATATGCGGGACACGAAAGCGGAATGGGAGTTAGATGTCAAAACGAATCCTAGTGTGTGGAAGTCACAAACGGTTGGTCTATTTTACGGAACGGAAGAAGAAGGTACGACGGAACGATTCCAATTGACGACCGATCGTAGTCGTGTGACGAGCAATGTGAACTATATCGAAGAGGCGTTAAATTATCGGAGCGAGGTAGATCCGTCAGTTCGTGGTTTTTATCGAGAATTGTCTGGCTTAAGTTTTATGCAATCGATTCGAACAGCTGACGGCTATATTGGCGTCGGCCAGAACGGGAACAAAGAGATTGCGGTGTTTCGAATGAATGGACAAGAAGTCACCAAACAAGTCTTTGGGAATGAAGTTGATGGCGCTTCTGAATTGATGGACAGTCCCTGGGCCGGCCTCTTTGTTCATGAAGGAAACGTGCATGTCATTTACCGAGATGGTTATGGAGAGAATCCAGAGACGAAAATTGCTAGGTTCGATGAGGTTGCCAAACAAATCGTGATCGAGAGCGTGGCGTTACAAGATGAATCCATTTCGACCGTGACTGGAACATCGTGGGCTTTCCGACCGCACATGGCGACGATTGACGCGGATAATCGGTTCATCCCGGTTGGCATGACCGAGCAAACATCCATCACGGAAAATGGAGAAACTTATTTAAGTGAGCAAGAAAAGATTGGGATTTATGCGTATGATGCGGAAACGAAGCAAGTCGTTGAATTGATTCCAGACGGTGACATGTGGAACGCGACGGTGTACGAGGATCAATTGATTTCGTTACAGGAAGACGGGACCGAATTCGTCATCGATTTGAAGACTGGGAAGCAGTCAACACGTTCGGTCATCGATGGTTCGGTCGGCACGACCTCATACATCGGGGATCGACTGTACCATGCCCGTCCTACGAAAGACGGGGCCGTCATCGACGTCTATCGAGATGGAAAAGCCATCTCGAGCGCCACGGTGAAAGCGACGAACGACGAAGCGAAAGCATTGGTGACCAACACAGAATATTACGTGGAATAAAAAATAAGCGAGAGGCGGCCGCCTCTCGCTTATTTTGATGGTTTCGGGATGATGACCCCTTCTTCTAAATCAAGCAACATGTCGATCAGTTCCGCACAGAACTCCGGGAACTGGTCGAGGAACGCACCTGGACCGACCTCGTCGGTGAAATCGATATACAGGTCCGATACGTTACCGGCCATCTTCGCCGGGAGGGCGAGGAACGCCGACCCGAATCGCCAGTTGCCGCGGATATCGAGCAGTTTACCGAGCATCACATCGCCCGGTTCACGAGCCTCCGGAAGCGTCACTTTGTAGATTTCTTTCGTCTCCCAATCGCGTAAACCGTCCTCGGTCACTTCGAAGACCGAGCAGCGCGGGACCGCCAAGCCCCGAAGCGCGTGATAGAGGGCGGGGGACATCTCGGCCTTGTGATCCGCCAAGTAGCGGCCATGCGGCGTCATCCCGTCTTCGTCCGTCTCGAAGAAGACGGCCCAGTCGATGAACAAGTCGCGGAACAACTCCGCGTCTTTCAAATGCCACGTGCCTTCCGAGGCGATCTCTTGTATATAGTTCGTCCATTGCGTGCTGCGCGCGAGCGCGGCCTGCTCATACAATTTTTTCAGCTCGGCCAGCAATTCGGACTCTTCTACGAGCAAAGGGAATGGAATTACTTTCCGGTCTTTTTTCATCGGCGTGGTCCTCGTTTATTCGCAGGACGCTTGACGACCGGCGGTTTATCCTCGATTCGTTTCTCGATGACGTCGCCACGGTAAATCTCGAGTTCTTTCAATTCAACGCCGAGTTGACGGGCGAACGATTTCAAATGGGTCAAATCCTCATCTGTCACGAGCGAGAGGACCGTCCCAGCCGCGTTGCCGCGTGCTGTCCGGCCTGAGCGGTGAATAAAGTCATCGATTGATTCTGGCAAGTCGAAGTGGACGACGTGCGTCACTTCCTCGATATCGAGACCACGGGCTGCGAGGCCAGTCGTGATGAGGAGCGGGTAGTCACCTTTACGGAACTCACGAAGTGTTTCGACACGTTCGCGCTTTCCTTTCAAGCTGTCGAGCATGCGATAGTTCACTTTCATTTTGTCGAGCTCACCTTTCAACGGTGGCAAGAACGACCGGTTGTTGATGAAAGCGAGCGCTTTGACGTTGTCGACGTGAGACAGGCGGCGGAGCAACTCTGGTTTATACCGACGCGTCGTCAACATGTAGCCATAGGTGACTTGTGCGCTTACCGCCCGCTCGATTTTCACGTGGGCCGGTTCGTTCAAGAATGGGGCAGCCCAAGCTTGAAGCGTGTCTGTGAGTGTCGCCGAGACGAGGGCGATTTGATGTTCATGCGCCGTATGTTTGATGATCCGTTCGGCAGATTCTGTCAAACCGCTATCGATGATTTGATCGGCTTCGTCGAGGACGATCGTATGCGTCTCGTGAAGTTTCAACTTTTTCTTCTCAATGAGTTCGACGAGTCGGCCCGGTGTCCCGACGATCAAATGTGGTTTTTTCTTCAACCGGTCGATTTGACGTTTCAACTCGACACCACCGATGAACGAAGCGATGCGGACGTCACCTTTCTCGGTGAAGCGTTGCGCGACCGTTTGAATCTGCATGACGAGTTCACGCGTCGGCGCGACGATGACGACTTGGATGCGGTCGTTCGACGCGTCAATTTTTTCGATGGCGGGTAATAAGTAAGCAAGCGTCTTCCCGGTACCTGTCGGCGCTTCGATCGTGACGTCTTTTCCGTCAAGAAGAAGCGGGAAGGCTTCGGCTTGGACCGGCATTGGTTCAGTAAAGCCAAGGCGATCCCAGGCTTCGTTAATAAATGGTTTTGTAAAGTTCATATCAATTCTCCTTATCGTGGGGCAAAAACAAAGGAAGCATAAGCGCTCCCTGTCTTAGATATAGCGAACATGTTCAGTATCTTGGTCGAATGAAGAACGGAGTGTCTGTGTGAACGTCTGTCCGTCCTCGATGAGTTTGATGTGCACATCGATTTGGTCAGCCGACGCCTCGACGCCTTCGACGGTGAAGCCTTGATACACACGATACTGCAATTCTTTCGTCAACCGTTCGTATGAAGCGAGCTCTGGATACGTCGCTGCCACGTCAATCGGGCGCGAGATGAGAGCAACGAGCAAGTTATCGCGGTAGTCGATGAAATCCTCGTTTTCGATGTCGTCGTCAAACCGAATCCAAAAACCTGCGTCTTCAAATTCTGTGATGAATCCGTCACGTTGTTCACCGTTTTCCTCTACTTTAAGAGAGATGCGGTCACCGGTCTTTAAATCGTGAGCGGCTGTCAATAATTCGTACGTCATGGGAAGAACCCCTTCCTCTTCTACAATGTTCTGCCTTCATTGTGTCCGATATAAGGCAAAAATTCAAGTTCTATCCCCGAGGTGTGAGGTACATCACTACGAAAACTGTATAAATCGTCACATCCCATCTGAAATGATACAGAAATGAGTTGAATCCTGCGGTAACAAGACTTATCTGTTTCAGAAGGAAGGGTTTTTGCATTATAACAGTATTTAAAGCGCTTACAAAAACGGCTTTATGCCAACGTTCATGAGATTGTTACAACTTTCACAAGAATGTAAAACAAAATGTTCACGTTTTCACGTACACTCAACTTATAGAAAGCACGCAGTTATCTCAACTATGAGGAGTGACCCACAATGGCAACCGAAATTAAATCAGCCTGGTCAGGATTTGTACCTGGGCAGTGGACGAACGAAGTGAACGTCGGTGAGTTTATCCGTTTGAACCGACACGAATACACAGGGGACGATCGTTTCCTCGTCGGACCGACCGATGCGACGAATCGTCTTTGGGCACAAGTGATGGAATTGACGAAAGAAGAGCGGGAACGCGGTGGTGTTTGGGCGGTCGATCAAAACAATCCGTCGACAATCGTCTCGCACGGACCGGGATACTTAAACAAAGAGCTCGAGAAAGTGGTCGGCGTTCAAACGGACGAGCCGTTCAAACGTTCGATTCATCCAAACGGCGGGATCCGGATGGTCGACGCTGCCCTTGAGTCATACGGTTTCGAGCCGAACCCTGAAATCACAAAGATTTATTCGGAAATTCGCAAAACGCATAACCAAGGTGTCTTCGATGCGTACACACCTGAGATGCGGGCGGCGCGGAAGTCAGGGATCATCACAGGTCTTCCTGACGCTTACGGCCGGGGACGGATCATCGGCGACTACCGTCGTGTTGCCTTGTACGGGTTAGACTTCTTGATTGCAGAACGAAAAAAAGACTTGGCGAACCGTGGCGGTTTCTTATCAGAGTCAGATATTCGGACACGGGAAGAAATGTCTGAGCAGCTCCGGGCCCTCCAAGAGTTGAAACAACTCGGTGCGGCGTACGGGTTTGACCTCGGCCGTCCGGCGGAAAATACACAAGAGGCGTACCAATGGGTATACCTTGCATATCTCGCAGCCGTCAAAGAACAGAACGGCGCCGCGATGTCACTTGGACGTGTCTCGACATTCCTCGATGTTTACGCAGAACGTGATATCGAAGCAGGTCGTTTGACCGAGTCAGACGTTCAAGAAATCGTCGACCACTTCATCATGAAGCTCCGGATCGTCAAATTCTTGCGCACGCCTGACTACAACGAATTGTTCTCGGGTGACCCAACGTGGGTGACCGAGTCAATCGGTGGGATGAGTGAGGATGGTCGCTCGAACGTGACGAAGAGCTCATTCCGCTTCTTGCATTCACTCTCAAACCTCGGGCCAGCACCAGAACCGAACTTGACGGTGCTTTGGTCGACGAAATTGCCAGAAGGATTTAAACAATATTGCGCGAAGATGTCGATTGAGACGTCTGCGATCCAATATGAGAACGATGACCTCATGCTTCCAGAGTTTGGCGACGACTACGGCATCGCCTGCTGTGTGTCACCGATGAAGATCGGGAAACAGATGCAGTTCTTCGGTGCCCGCGCCAACATGGCAAAAGCACTCCTTTACAGCATGAACGGAGGCCGCGATGAGAAGAGCGGCGACCAAATCGCACCGGTTTGGGAGATGAACACCGAAGACGTGCTCACGTACGACAAAGTGTATGCCGACTTCGACCGGACGCTCGATTGGCTCGCCGAGCTCTACGTCAACACGCTCAACGTCATCCACTTCATGCACGATAAATATGCGTATGAACGGATCGAGATGGCACTTCATGACCCAGAAATCCTACGGACGATGGCATGCGGAATCGCCGGTCTCTCGGTCACAGCAGATAGTCTGTCAGCCATCAAATATGCGACCGTGAAACCGGTTCGAAACGAGCAAGGTATTGCTGTCGACTTCGAGACAGAAGGCGACTTCCCTAAATTCGGAAACAACGATGACCGTGTCGATTCAATCGCCGTCGAACTCGTTGAGTCGTTCATGGAAAAAGTGCGTAAGCATAAAACATACCGCGACGCGCTCCATACGCAATCAGTCTTGACGATCACATCAAACGTCGTCTACGGCAAGAAAACAGGGAACACACCGGACGGACGCCGTGCCGGCGAACCGTTCGCCCCAGGTGCGAACCCGATGCATGGCCGCGATACGAAAGGTGCTGCCGCATCGCTCTCATCAGTTGCGAAACTTCCGTTCGAGCATGCGCAAGACGGAATCTCATACACGTTCTCGATCGTACCGAAAGCACTAGGCAAAGAAGAAGTAGCTCGTGAACTCAACTTAGCGGCACTTCTTGACGGCTATATGGGCGGCGAGCATAAAGGACATCACTTGAACGTCAACGTCTTCAACCGTGAAACGTTACTCGATGCGATGGAGCATCCGGAAGAATATCCACAGCTCACCATCCGCGTCTCTGGCTATGCGGTCAACTTCATCAAGTTGACGCGCGAACAACAAATCGACGTCATCAACCGGACGTTCCACGGTTCATTGTAAGTAATCAAGGCTTGGCGGCCTTCTTCTGAAGGCCGCTCATTCGTTAGGAGGTCATTTCGATGACAATGGGATATGTACACTCGGTCGAATCGTTTGGAACCGTTGACGGCCCGGGAATTCGTTTTATCGTCTTTTTACAAGGTTGTGCGCTTCGTTGCTTGTATTGCCACAACGCTGACACGTGGGATTTCAAAAAGAATAACCATCGTTCGGCCGAGGACGTCATTCAAGAAGCGCTCAGCTATCGTCCGTTCATGGAAGCATCAAAAGGCGGTATCACGATTTCAGGGGGCGACCCGCTCGCGCAGCCAGAGTTTTTAGAAGCGCTGTTGCGTGAAGCGAAGAAACACGGGCTCCACACGACACTCGACACGTCGGGTGCACTTCGTCCCCCTAACTTGGACGCCATCTTAGATCATACGGATCTCGTCTTACTCGATATCAAACATATCGACGATGACATGTGTAAGAAACTGACGGGACGGAGCAACGTCAACACGCTCGCGCTTGCTGAACATTTATCCGAGCGCGGAACGAAAATGTGGATTCGCCACGTCCTCGTCCCAGAATGGACACTTGATGAAGGAGCGCTCCGCCGCACGGCCGCGTTCATTCAAAAGCTCGACCACGTCGAGAAAGTCGAAATTTTGCCGTACCATGAGATGGGTGTCTATAAATGGGAGGCACTCGGTCTCGACTATCCGCTCAAAGGAATCAAACCCCCGACGACGGAAGAAGTCGAATGGGCGGAAGGGATCTTACAAGGAACCGTTTAAAAAACTGCGCAGACCGTGACGGTCTGCGCAGTTTTTGGATTACAAATGTTTTTGACTGACGTGCTGACGGATGGCGGCCTCATCGAGTGGACGCTTGGCGACGTCGGTCTCAACGGCGGCTTTGGCGACTGCGACTGCGACGGCGGGTGCGATCCGCTCATCGAACGGGCTCGGGATGACGACCCCGTTTATGAGATCTTCCTCGGTCAACAAGTCGGCAATCGCGTGGACGGCCGCTTCTTTCATCTCTTCGTTGATCTCGGTGGCGCGAACGTCAAGCGCCCCGCGGAAAATACCAGGGAAGGCGAGGACGTTGTTCACTTGGTTGGCGAAGTCGGAACGACCGGTCGCGACGACACGCGCCCCGGCTTTTGTCGCGAGGTCCGGCATGATCTCCGGAATCGGGTTCGCGAGTGCGAAGATGACCGGGTCGACAGCCATCGAACGAACCATCTCTTCGCTGACGGCACCGGCCGCCGAGACGCCGATGAAGACGTCGGCACCTTGAAGCACATCGGCGAGCGTCCCTTCATGTTGCTTCCGGTTTGTCGCTTTGGCGATTTGATCTTTGAACGGGTTCATCCCTTCGACGCGTCCTTCGTAAATTGCGCCTTTCGTGTCACAGATGACGAGGTCTTCGACGCCGAAACGCTTCAACAGTTTCGCGATGGCGATGCCGGCAGCCCCGGCACCGTTCATGACGACCCGAAGTTCAGGCATCGTCTTGTCGACGAGTCGCAGTGCGTTGACGAGACCTGCTAGCACAACGATGGCCGTCCCGTGTTGGTCGTCATGGAAGACGGGAATTGGGAGCGATTGTTTCAAACGGGCCTCGATTTCAAAACACTCGGGTGCTTTAATGTCTTCTAAGTTGACGGCACCAAACGTCGGTGCGAGCAGTTCGACCGTCCGGACGATCTCATCTACGTTGTGCGTGTCGAGACAGATGGGGAACGCATCGACCCCGGCAAAGCTTTTGAACAAGACGGCTTTTCCTTCCATGACCGGTAGTGCGGCTTCTGGACCGATATTGCCGAGACCGAGCACGGCGCTCCCGTCCGAGACAACGGCGACCGTGTTGGCGCGGAGCGTGTAGTCATACGACAACTCTTTATCCTCGGCGATGCGACGGCACGGTTCGGCGACGCCAGGCGAATAGGCGAGGCTGAGTGCTTCTTTCGTGTCGACGTCGACTTTCGGTGTCGTTTCCAATTTCCCGTGGTGCATGGCGTGCATCTCAAGTGCGCGTTCGTTCAATGTTTTCATAAGTCTCTCCCTGTGTGCTAGCGATTTTCATCTGTGCGAATACGAATCCATTGTAGCGGAGAAACCGCTTTCTTTCGAGGGTTTTGCCTGCATTTATGCGAACTATTTCTGAACGGTTGTTCACAAATATCGGATTGATGATAAGACTTGGTGCTAGGGTGGGAAGGTCAAAAAAGGAGCCACAATTTTTCTGTGACTCCTGTCGTAGATTACGCTTTCGTTTTTCGTTTCTTCTTCTCGGCGAGACGAGCCGCTTCCGCTTGCCGTTTTTCCGCGTAGCGGAGCTCGCGCTCGAGCTTGACGAAGCTCTGATAGCGTTTCGCATCGAGCGTTCCAGATGTGATGGCAGCTCGGACGGCACAACCAGGTTCGGTGCCGTGCGAACAGTCCCGGAATCGACACGTCTCCGCGAGTGCCTCGATATCCCGAAACGTGTCGTCGAGGTGATCGGCCCCGTCCCAAAGTCCGAACTCACGCATGCCCGGGGTGTCGATGACGAACAAATCGTCAATCCGGAACAGTTCACGATGCGTCGTCGTGTGCTTGCCGCGCTCATCGCTCTCGCGTACGGCTTGTGTCTCGGCGACGGTCTCACCGGCGAGCGCGTTCGTCAGTGACGATTTCCCGACGCCGGACGAGCCGACGAGTACGATCGTGCTTTCGCTCGGCAGTGCGGCTCGCAACGCCTCGACGCCGTCGCCTGTGAGTGAACTGACAGGGAAGACATCGACCCCCGGAACCGTCAAAGCGAGCTCATCGACGAGCGCCTCGGCGTTGTCGACTTGGTCCGATTTCGTCAAGATGATGAGCGGTGTGGCTCCGGTTTCCCACGCGGCGAGCGAATAGCGCTCGAGCCGACGCAGGTTGAAATCATGTCCGCACGCCATCGTGATCAAGATAAAATCGACGTTCGCGCAGATCAATTGTTCGCGCGTCTCGTTGCCGGCCGCTGCCCGTGACAGGACAGTGCGCCGCTCAAGGAGACGCCGAATCACGCCTTGACCATGCTCACGAACGGTGAACTCGACGAAGTCACCGATGACCGGATAGTCGCGCTCGCTTTCGGCCTCATGTCGGAATTTCCCGGTGACACTGCACGTATAGTTCGCACTTTCAGTCGTGATGGTATACATATGTTGGAACTGTGCCGTGACACGTCCCGTTGTCGTTGTTTGATTCAAATAGAATCCTCCTTTTAGTTGTGGAGGACAGTCGCCCTCCTGTTGGCTGACAAAGTGTGTACTGCGCATTGTACGGTGCTCATAAAACATCATCCTTTCGTTGTTCGATGCATCTAGTATAGCACACGATTTGAGAACGCTATCATCTCAGTCTACAGACCGAGGGAAAACAAGCCTTCCGCTCGTCGCACTATTGAAAATAACGTATTATGATAAGAGTGTACTTAACGAGGAGGGATAATCGATGAATCGCCAGGTGAAGCAAGTATTGTTCATTGTGGCCGCGATCTCTTTAGTTCTCGTTCTAATCGGCTTTTTACCGAACATGATCATGTTCGGTTTGGGGGCGCTCTTAGCACTGTGGGCTGGAGTCAGATTCATGGCCGTGACACATGTCGGCGCAAAAATCGGTTACGGCGCGCTTGCCGTGATCGGGATCATCACAATTTTATCGAATATTTGGGCGTTGATCGGGATTGTGGTGGCATGGGTATTGTTTAAAGGGTATATGATGTATGCCAACCAAAAACAAGACGTCGAGATTTTCAATGCGGACGGGTCGCGTGCGAGCCGCAGCAGTTTTCAATCGTTCGATCAAGTTTGGCAGAAGTTTGTAAACCGTCGCTAAGATTCAAAAGGAGGACATCAAGATGAAAACACCATTTGACCAGTTTCGTGATTTAGCTAACGAGTTGACGAAAGAACTATCGAAAGAGATGAAGAAGTTTCAAGATAAAGAGGGGCCACGTTCGGCTCCACGCTCAAGTGGGGAAGCCGAATTGAACCGCCATATCCGCGGTGCTGAAAAAGAGGCGCTGTCAGTCGAACGTCTCGTTGAGCGTCAAAAGTCATTGCTCGAGGAACTTGCTACAAAACGCGATGACGCCAAGCAGATGGCCGATAAGCGTTACGAGCAGACGGAACTCGCCAAACAAGCAGGCGAAGACAAGCTCGCCGAACGGGCAGCTCTCGAGTCGAAGCACTACGGCGAGCAGTATCGTTATTTTGAAGGTCTCCTCGACGAAGGAGCACGTGAACTCGATGCCCTCGAGCGCAGAGCTCTCGAGATGCGACTGAAACTCGATGAGATGCAAAACAAACGGTATGAGTTCGCAATGCGTGAGAACCTGGATTTATTGAAAGGTGCGCTCGATCAAATCTTCGGGGCAGAGACGTCGAAGACACATCCATTCACGGAAGAAGAGAAAAAAGCAGAAGAGAAGAAACAAGAACCGGCCGCTGAAGAGAAGATCGATCCAGCGGACGAAGATGATTTCGAAGCAAAACTAAAAGAACTTGAGCGTCGTTTCAAACAAGACTGACGCAACGGTTCAGCGATGGTCCGGCGAATGGTTGGGCCATCGCTTCTTTGCTTCATGTTACATACTGTTAGAGAGGGGGAAGCAATGTGGAACGTTGGAACACACGCCAAATCATCGGCTTTATGATCATTCTATTCGCCATTGGACTATTTATCGATATCGCGACGGGTGGTAACAGCGTCCTCTTCAGCATGGTCGTCCCGCTATTGTTGCTGTATATCGGGCGTCGTTTTAGCCGCAAAGGCAATCAGCCGGTCAGCTATATCTTTTACGGGATTGGCGGTATCATGCTCGTCGGGCTCATCTTCTCGTCGGCGGCGTTCGGTTTTGTATTGTCAGGTTTATTGCTCATGTTCGGCTATCGACTGTACAAGAATCGTCCGCTCGAATCGAGTCGGTTCAAGTCACATATCCGGCAAGAACAGGCCTTTTCGTTCGGGACGAAAGAGAGCGGTCACTACGTGCTTCAAGACACGAATGAATTCTTCTTGTTGCGTGACGTCGAACTCGACTTGTCGCGCGCCATCATTCCGGAGGGAGAGACGTTCTTACTATTGAACGGACTCGCCGGGGACGTCCGAATTCTCATTCCGGCCGGCTACGATTACTCGATTGATGCATCAATCGGATTCGGCAAGATTCAAGTCGATGAGTCGAACTATTCACCGGTGTTCAACCGTCGCTTTTACACGGCTTCGGACGATTATCAAGCAGCAACACGGAAAGTCCGCATCCATATCGTGCTCATGAGCGGAAGTGTCGAGGTGATGACCGTATGAAGAAGGATTCGTATCCAAGGACGGTCGTCTGGCATCAGTTATTTAGCAGCCTACTGACGGCACTGTTCGTCACGATCGCATTTTTAATAGGTGACTCGACTTCACTCCGAGATTTGTTCACACGTGAAGAAGGGTTGCCTTTCGGTGTGTCTATCCTCGTCATCGCCGTCTTGATTGGTAGCATCTTCGGGGTCGGTTCGTATTTTTATTTGCGACGCGACTTCCGGGAAGTGGCGATTGCCTTGTGGAAGCTTGAGAATCAAAAAGAGATTACATTCCGTCCATTGTCGCCTTATCGAGATACACTCGAACGGATTGCCCGGATTTCTAAGCAACGCACGGAAATGATTGAGATGGCCAAACGGGTCGGGGACCGACCTGTCAGTGTCGAGGAAGCGCGCAGCGAAGCAGTCGTCGAAGAACGGCGCCGTGTCGCCCGTGAACTCCATGACTCGGTCAGTCAGCAACTGTACGCCATCTCGATGATGACGACGGCGGCCAAACAGACGATCACTTCAAAACCAGACGTGGCGGCCAAACAAATCGAGCAGGTCGAAGTGATGGCACAAACTGCTCAGGCGGAAATGCGCTCGCTTCTGTTGCAACTCCGTCCGGTCGAGCTCGAAGGAATGACGCTCAAGACGGGAATCGAGCGCCTGTTAGAAGAACTGTCACGCAAACAATCGACCGAGCTCGTATGGCGCCTCGAAGAAGTCGAATTGTCGCGACATACTGAGAATGAACTGTTCCGCATCGTCCAAGAAGCGATTAGCAACACGCTTCGCCATGCGAAAGCGAAGCGACTTGAAATCGAAATGCGGACCGTGCAACAGACGGTCATCTTAAAAATAAACGACGACGGGATCGGCTTTAATGTCGATGATACACAAGTCGCCTCATATGGCTTACAATCGATAAGAGAGAGGACGGCTGAGGTCGGCGGGACGTTACGACTCGTCAGTGTGCCAGGCGTCGGTACTCAGATTGAAGTGCGTGTGAAACAACAAGTGGAGGGGTTAGAATGATTCGAGTCGTATTGATTGATGACCATGAGATGGTGCGGGCCGGCGTCTCGGCGTTTCTGTCGACGCAGCCTGACATCGAAGTCGTCGGAGAAGCATCGGATGGCGCGACAGGGGCCGAGCTTGCCATCGCCGAGAAGCCCGATGTCGTCTTGATGGATTTAGTGATGGAGCCTGTCGATGGGGTCGAGTCGACGAAGCGGATCAAGGCGAGTTGGAAAGAGGCCAAGATTTTGGTCGTGACGAGTTTCTTGGATGACGAGAAAGTGTATCCGGTCATCGAGGCCGGGGCTATGAGTTACGTCTTGAAAACGGCGAACGCCAACGAGATCGCCGACGCGATTCGTCAAACGGCAGCCGGCAATCCGGTCATGGCCGCCCAAGTGACAGGCAAGATGCTCGAACGGCTCCGACATCCGGAAAAGACGTTGCACGAGAGTCTGACGGCAAGGGAACGTGAGATTTTGCAATTGATGGCGGAAGGGAAATCGAACCAAGTCATCGCCGATGAACTATACATCTCGTTGAAGACGGTAAAGACACACGTCTCCAACATTTTGACGAAGCTTGACGTCTACGACCGGACGCAAGCCGTCGTTTATGCGTTTCAACATAATATCGTCAGTAAAGGATGAACAGGGTGCTTCCAAGCGCTGCACTCGAATTGTCCACACATGGCTACACGACAAACAAGGATCACGCCGACGCGTGATCCTTGTTTTTAGTTCTTCTGTGCTTGAATTTGTTCATCAATCTCCGATAAATATTCCCATCGCTCCATCTTCGCATCGAGCGCTTCTTTCAACGCGGCAATGTCGGCGTACAGTTCATTCACTTTGCCGAGGTCGCTACCCGCTGCGGCGAGCCGTGCCTCGGCTGCCTCGATCTCAGATTCGAGAGAGGCGATATCATCCTCGATCGTCTCCCATTCTTTCTGCTCTTTAAAAGTGAATTTGACGACATCGACTTTGACACGCTCTTTCTTCTCTTTCGATTCTTTTTTCACTTGTTGCTTCGTCTGTTCTTGGAGTGTGGCCAAATAGTCACTGTACTCCGCATGATAAACGTTGATCGTCCCGTCTTCGAACGCAATCAGCTGTTCGGCGATCCGATCTAAGAAATAGCGGTCATGACTGACGGCGATGACCGTGCCTGGGAACGACTCCAAATAGTCCTCGAGGACGGACAGTGTCTCCGTGTCGAGATCGTTCGTCGGTTCATCTAAAAATAGCACGTTCGGCTCGTCCATTAAAATCCGAAGCAAGACGAGGCGGCGTTTCTCTCCACCCGACAGTTTGGCAATCGGTTTGTATTGCGCGTCCGGGGTGAATAGGAAGCGTTCGAGCATCTGACTGGCCGTGATCGTTTCGCCGTCCGGCGTATAGATGACTTGGGCGATGCGCTCGATCTCGTCGATAACGCGTCGCGTTGTGTCTTCGAATTCGACTTGTTGCCCATAATATCCGAGATGGACGGTTTCCCCGTGGACGACCGTCCCGTTCGTCGGTTCGAGGCGGTGGGCAAGCAAGTTCATGAGTGTCGTTTTCCCACTCCCGTTCGGTCCGACGATGCCATACCGTTCCCGGCGTCCGAACAACCACGTGAAATCTTCAATGAGCAAGTGATCGTCATAACCGAAGGACAAGTTCTCCACCTCGATGACTTTTTTCCCGAGGCGGCGCGAACCGACGGATACTTCGAGCGCCTCATCCTCGGCAAGCGTCTCTTGATGCTTCAAGTCCTCGACGCGCTGGATGCGTGCCTTCTGTTTCGTCGTCCGTGCCTTGGCACCACGACGCAGCCAAGCGAGCTCACGACGCAAGATGTTTTGCCGCTTTTGCTCCATTGAATGCGACCGAGCTTTTCGTTCGGCACGCTTCTCAAGGAAGAGCTCATAGTTGCCGTCATAGAAGTAACTTGTCCCGTCGGCGATTTCAAGGATATGATTCGTGACTCGATTCAAAAAATAACGGTCATGGGTGATGAGCAGGATGGCCCCCCGGTAATCAGCGAGAATCGTCTCAAGCCAAGCAATCGTATCGGCGTCGAGTTCGTTCGTCGGCTCATCGAGTAATAGTAAGTCAGCTTCGTCGAGTAGGGCGGCGGCCAAAGCGACCCGTTTCTGTTGTCCACCGGAAAGCGAGCTAATCTCTGCCGTCACGTCCGGAAGACCGAGCCGATTTAAAATCGATTTCAACTTCGCTTCAGTCTCCCATGCGTCGGCTGCATCGACTGCTTGCTGGGCTTTCATAAAGCGTTCCAACCATTGTTCGCTCGTCGGGTTCGCCTCGAGTGCTTGGCGCGCGAGCTCATACTGTTTCAACGCCTGGACGGACGGGGTGTCACTCGTGAACAACGCGTCTAAAATTGTTTGCCCGGGGGCGAAGTCGACCGTTTGGGTCAAATAGCGAATCCGGTAATCGTTCGGGTGTTGCATCGAACCCCGGTCTGCGGTCTCGACGCCGGCGATGATTTTTAAGAACGTCGACTTTCCGGAGCCGTTGACCCCGATGACCCCGATGCGATTACCTGGGTGAATCGTCATCGTGACGTCATCGAACAAGACTTTATCTGCAAATTTTTTATGAATGCCTTCGATGGCTAATAAACTCATGATTCTTCTCCTTCAACGACGCGGCGAATCATCGTCTCTGCCAGCGCCGCAATTTCTTTATTCGGGACGTCTGCCGGATCGATGACCGGTAAAAACGTGACGTCGACCGTACCCGGTGTGATTCGGTTTGTCGTCTCGAGCAAATGGTGGCTCCCTTTGATGGCGACAGGGACGATTTTGGCACCGCTTGATGTGGCGAGCGTCAGGCTGCCGGCTTTGAACTCTTTGATTGGTCCTCCTTTTGAGCGGGTACCTTCCGGGAAGACGATAATCGACTGTCCCGATTGGATCGTCTCGACGCCGGAACGGATTGCTTTAATGGACTGGCGCCGGTCGCTGCGGTCAATGAAGATACAACCCATCAGTTCCATCCAACGCGGAATGATTGGGAACTTTTGCACTTCGATTTTTGAGATAAACGCTTTTGGATGTTTCGTCGCTGTGATCATAATCGGGACATCAAAGTTCCCTTGGTGGTTCGCGACGTAGACGACCGGTTCATTCGGGATGTTCTCTTGGCCGTGAACACGGACGCGAGCGCCGGCGATTCGTAGTAGAAAGCTTGCCCACTTATAGGCGACGGTTTGGACGTATCCATAACGTTCCGGGGGCGTCAGTCGCTTCGCTTTCGGATAGAACGGAAGTGTCAGCGGTAAGACGGCGAAAAAGGCGATAAACCAGATGGCGGTGCGAATCATACATATTTCTCCTCTCGATCGTTCAGTAATGAGTCTGGACACGAAGAAAGAGTCTTCCTCTCTTGACGAGAATCCGACTCTTCGGCATGAATCTTTATTCCCAGAAGCGAGAATCGCTTTCCTCTTCTTCTTCCTCGAGTTCGAACGTGATTCGTTTATTCACCGGGTCCACAGCAAAGTAAGCCCCATCTTGTTCGATGCTCTTGAACTGCATGACTTGGTCACTGCCGATTTCAAGCGTGAGTCGAATGCGATTGTCATCGTCGACGAGCAATATGCCGTCTTCTTTTAGCCAAAGCTCCATGACAGGTGAATAACGTAATAGCCATTCGTTCGATAAAGGGATTTCGTTCATACGTGTTTGTGCCTCCTACGGGTTGAGTCCGTTTTGCTCTTCTTGTCTAGAATAGAATAACAAAAGTGGAGGGGGAAGACGAGCGTTATGTAGAACGTTTACGCGTAGTTGAATGCATGCGCGCCACGATGCGCTTGATCTTTTTTTGATTCCGGCGCTCGATGAGCAAGACGTTCGTTTGTGCGATCAACTGTTTAAATGAAGATAAGCCCATAGCGAGCAATACGGCGAACAGGAATGTACCGATCGGGTCTTTGAAAAAACCGGTTTGGAGCGAGACGGACAAACCGACGACCGAAAGAATCGTGGTGAGAAAATAAAATAGCATGAGTGACTCTCCCTTCCCAGATGATTCAATAATAAAAGCCGAACGTTATGTTCGTTCGACAGATGCATAAAAAATCCCTTTTTTTGTCGGAACAAAACAAAAAAACGCCTTCTGTCACCAGAGGGCGTTTACTCTTGGACCATCGTGACGGATGAAGATACGTTCGTATCGACTCCGTTTGAAAAAATGAAGCTAAGTGAAGCGAGTAGCGCGAAGAAAGCAATCAATAAGCCTTTCATGAAGCGCTTCGCGAATGATCGAGATTGTACATCAAACATTTTATATCCCCCGTTCGGCCATGGCTGAAACCTAATTCGTTAAACAACACTTCCTTAATAATAACGTTTTCAAAATGTGGATACTAGATGGAAAATGCACGTTCACAAAATTGTCACAAAATTTGAAATATAGAAGCTAGTATACGGACCTATTTAGCAAAACAGGGGGCAATCTTGTTCACGGTTTAGACACAATTGAACGGAGTAAGGAAATCGAACGTGATATGATTAGGAACGTGTGTAGGTAGGTATACTGACAGTAATAGATGAAAAAGGATGTGGATTGTATGGCATTACGTGCAGGAGAAGTAGTAGACTTGGTCGCGGAACGTTCAGCTGATTTTGGTGTGTTTATCGGAAACGGTCGCGAAGAGGTACTCCTTCATCGAAAAGAACAAACTGAAGAAGTCACAGTCGGACAGACGGTGCGGGTCTTCCTGTATCACGACTCAGAAGGACGTCTCGCTTCGACGATGACGATTCCGAGCGTCACGTTCGATGACTATGAGTGGTATGAAGTGACTGGAGTCCGGTATAACACCGGTGTGTTCGTCAATATCGGGATTCAAAAGGATGTACTCGTCTCATTAGATGATCTTCCTGAGAACCGGTCGTATTGGCCAAAAGAAGGGGACAAGCTTTGCATTCGTCTCAAGTACGATCAAAAGAGCCGTCTTCTCGGGGAACCGGCCCACTATGCGTACTTGAACTTGTTGGCGCGTCCCGCTAAAGAAGAATGGGGCAATCAAGATGTCCATGCGGTCGTCGTCAATCGACGCGAAGTCGGTGTGAACGTCTGGGTCGAAAATGAATCACTCGGTTTCTTACATGAAGCAGAGATGACACGTTGGCCACGTCTCGGTGAGCAATTGACCGTACGTGTGACGCAAGTGAAACAAGACGGGACGGTACTCGTCTCGATGAAACCGCGGGCATATGAAGCCATCGACCCGGACGCGGAAAGTATCCGTGCTTATATTGAAGAACGCGGCGGCCAAATGCCTTATGGCGACAAGACGGCGCCGGACGTGATCGATCGTGAGTTCGGGATGAGTAAAGCGGCGTTCAAACGCGCACTCGGGAAACTGCTGAAAGAAAAGCAAGTTGAAAAACTCGACAACGGCTATAAATTGAAATAAGATAACTCATGTCCAGGTGGCTATGAAAAGTTTTAGAATGTATTTCTTTCATTTTAGAAACAAATACGTTATAGTTAGTAAAGTTGACTACGAGGAAACATTGGAAAAACGTCTGTAGAACAAAACCTCAGACGTTTTTTGTATGAAAAAAGGAGAATATAATTTGACAAAATTCCAAGATTTACAGTTAAGTGAAGCATTAGTAAAAGGTGTACTCAAAATGGGCTTCGAAGAAGCTACACCGATCCAAGCTGAGACAATTCCTGTCGCACTCACAGGAGTGGACGTATTAGGTCAAGCGCAAACAGGTACAGGGAAAACAGCAGCTTTCGGTATTCCGA
This sequence comes from Exiguobacterium sp. s7, assembly GCF_018618195.1. Lineage (NCBI taxonomy): Bacteria > Bacillati > Bacillota > Bacilli > Caryophanales > Exiguobacterium > Exiguobacterium sp. s7. Next base: position 71,355 of record NZ_JACSLO010000008.1, read on the forward strand.
CAATTGAGCGAATCGACACAAAGGCACGTCAAGTCCAAGCACTTGTTCTTGCACCGACACGTGAACTTGCGATTCAAGTTGCAGAAGAATTGAACAAAATCGGTGAAGCGAAGCGCGTTTACGCACTTCCAGTATACGGTGGCCAACAAATCGACCGCCAAATCCGTGGTTTGAAAAAGAACCCACAAATCGTCGTTGCCACACCGGGCCGCCTCATGGACCACATGAAGCGTAAGACGATCAAACTCGACGAGATCCAAACTGTGATCTTGGACGAGGCAGATGAAATGCTCAACATGGGCTTCGTTGAAGACATCGAGATGATTTTGAAAGGCCTTCCGGCTGAACGTCAAACGCTTCTCTTCTCTGCAACAATGCCACCACAAATCAAGAAGATTGCTGAGCGCTTCATGAAGTCGCCGACGATCATCAAAGTAAAAGCGAAAGAAATGACAGTTGAGAACATCAACCAACAATTCCTCGAATTGCGCGAAGGTCAAAAATTCGATACGCTTTGCCGTTTGATCGACATCGACTCGCCAGAACTCAGCATCATCTTCGCTCGTACGAAGAAACGTGTTGACGAAGTGACAGAAGCACTCATCAAACGTGGTTACACGGCTGATGGTCTTCACGGTGACTTAACGCAATCAAAACGTGACCAAGTCATCCGTCGTTTCAAAAACGGCACGATTGACATCTTGGTCGCGACAGACGTTGCAGCCCGTGGTCTTGATATCTCAGGCGTTACTCACGTTTACAACTTTGACGTCCCACAAGACCCGGAAAGCTACGTGCACCGCATCGGACGTACAGGCCGCGCTGGTAAAACAGGTACAGCCCTTACGTTCATCACGCCACGTGAATTCGGTCAAGTCAAAGCAATCGAACGCGTAACGAACAAGAAAATGAACCGTCGTCACGTACCGACAATCGCAGAAGTGCTCGAGGGCAACCAAAAGCAATCAGCTGAAGAATTGATCGAACGTGTTCAAGCGGGCGACTTCAAAGCTTACACGCAACTTGCGACTGAGCTTCTTGAAGAATACGAAGCAGTCGAGCTTCTTGCAGCGGCACTTCGTGGATTGACGAAAGAGCCAGATTCAACTCCGGTTGAAATCTCGTATGCAGAACCAGTACGCGTCAAACGTCAAGGTGGACGTAACGACCGTGGTGGATACCGTGGAAATCGCAGCGGCGGCGGCGAACGTCGTGGCGGCGGTGACCGTGGTGGACGCAGCGGTGGCGGCGGTGGATACCGTGGCAAACGCACGGGTGGAGACGACCGTCGTCGTTCAGACGACCGTGGCCCACGCCGTCCGCGTGACTAATCAATAACCAAAACCGCATCTCCTTAAGTGGATTTGCGGTTTTTTTTTTGGTGTCATGCTACACTAAATGAGTAGAGACAGAAAAATGAGGTGTCAACGGATGATTGAACTAGGTTTTGGTCTCGTCATACTAGTGGCGTGCGTCCTGGCTTTGAAACCGATTATTACGCGGACCGAGCGTCCGAATTTTCGATATATCCCGGTCGCCACGCTTCTGTTCGGCGCGATGATTTGGCTTGTGATGGCCATCGGCGTGGGCGGGAAGATGGGAATCGGCTACGGTGTGATGAGTATCGTATATTTCATTGCTTGTTTCGGTGCCTATATGTATGTGCATACACGAGCGAGCTGAACCCAGCTCGCTTTCGTGTTTAGAAAAAAGACGAGGTGATCAAGTTGGACGCAGTGGATGTGATGATGAATCCAGAAGAAGTCGAAGTGACATTTGAACCAATCCTGGGAGCCGCCACCTTCCAAGTAGAGGGTTATATGGTCCATGGACAGTTCAGGGGCGAGTCGCTCACCCCATTCTTTTACGACGATGACGTTCCGCTCGAGTATCAGCTCGATATCGCCAAACGGATGGAGCGTTTAGCGGCCGAACAGTTAAGGGATGCGACGCAATTCGTCACGTTCCGATGTCGGTCAGAGTGGATTCTCGAACAAGGAGGCGAGGCGTTCTTGGCCCCGCTCCGAGAATTGAACTTCCCGCTCCATCGCATTTATGTGACGCTTCAAGGGACGGATCTCGTCGACGTGTCACGCTTGTCACGAGTCGTCCAATATTATCGTTCATCTGGTGTTAAAGTCGCGCTCGACTTCGCTGAGTCAACGAGCATCGAAGACATCATGACGGTGGCGCCTGAGATGTTGCTCGTCGATTTGGCGACGATGGTCGAGAAGAAGACGTTATCGGTCACGTATCCGCAAATGCTTCAGACGATGGAATATATCGCTTCCCGTCTCGGGGCTCCGCTCCTCTATAAATCGATCGACCATCTCGGACAGTTGCGTTATGCGTGGCGTCATGGCGGGCGTTATTATATGGGAAGTCTCCTCGGGCAAAGCGATGCGATGCCGCCGCGCGAAGCGAAAGGTATGAGCGTATTGACGCAAGAAGTACCGTCGTTCTTCTTACACGATCAAGAGCGATTAAAGCGATTATATGAATTGGAGTTCGAACTCCATAAACAAATCCACGACCTCGTCCAAAGCGGGAAGTGGTCGCGCGATAAGAAAGATGAATGGTTGCTCCATATTGCCCCGAAACTCGAAGGGACGTTCGTCCGTTACTATTTGACGGACCAAACCGGGTTCCAGACGAGCGCAAACGTCTATCAGGCACAGTCCGCTTGGACGGTCGATAACACGTATCGCGGCTATAATTGGAGTTTCCGTCCGTACTTTATTCGGACGATGGCAGCGATGGACGTGCGCGGACGGGGCTACTTGTCCGAGGATTATCGCGACTTCAGTTCGAACGAAGTGACGCGGACGTTCAGTTATCCGTTACCGGACGGCATGTTCTTGTTTGCCGATTTATCTGAAGAGTTCTTATATCAAAATCGACTATTAGATTGAGAGGGAAAATGATGTTAGATTATGATTACGATGCATTGCGCGAGATTGGGCGGATTGTCGCCTTGGCTCGCGATGAGATGGCGAAAGCAGTCAAGCCAGGCATGACGACGAAACAGTTGGATGAAATCGGGCAGCGTGTTTTAGAAGCGGAAGGGGCCGCCTCGGCCCCAATCACGATGTATGAGTTCCCGGGTTATACGTGTATCTCCATCAATGAAGTCGCAGCCCATGGGATTCCAGGTGACCTCGTCATCCAAGACGGCGACGTGGTCAACGTCGACGTATCGGCCGTGAAGGACGGCTACTATGCCGACACAGGACGTACGGTCATCGCGGGCACACCGAAATCGGCTAAACACGAGCGGTTGGTCGAAGTGTCATTGACATCGCTCGAAGCGGGTCTCAGCAAAGTGAAGGCGGGCGTCAAGGTCAACCAAATCGGGAAAGCGATTTATGCCGATGCCCGTAAGAACGGCTTCACGGTCATTCGTAACTTGGCGGGCCATGGCCTCGGTCGCACGCTCCACGGTGAGCCGGAGACGATTTCCAACTACTATAGCCGTGAAGAGAACGACATCTTGAAGGAAGGACAAGTCATTGCCGTCGAGACGTTCATCTCGACAAAAGATGAAATCGTCTATCAATCAGAAGAGGACGGTTGGTCGTTGTTCACCCCGAACAACAGCCTCGTCTCCCAGTTCGAGCACACGGTCGTCGTCACGAAAGACGGCTATGAAGTATTGACGGGCACATTCCGTTAACGATGAAAAGGCGGCAGACGCGAAGTCTGCCGCCTTTTTTGCGGAGTTTTTACAGGAGTCGAATCGTCTGTTCGCTCAGTTGCTCGATTTTCGTCCAATCCGGTGCGACCTGGTCGGGAAGCATCAATTGTCCGTTCTCGACTTCGAGCGGGGTATCGAGCAAATCGGTCTCGAAGTAAGCGCTCGTCCCGGCCATATCGGCCGGGTAGGCGGCTCCGTTCAATGAGGCGAATAAGAGCGTGTGATAACGGCCGATGGAGGACTCATACATCCCACCGACCCAGTAGGGGGTGCCGCTATCACGAATCGCGAGCGCCTCGCTCCAGCCGCCGACGCGGGCCGGTTTGATATTGACGATGCGACCGGCTCGAAGTCGATGCATCGTCGCCACGTCTTGAGCGGCACTGATCGATTCATCGAGACAAATCGCTGTGGTGAGCCGTGCCTGCAAGTCCGCTGTCTCGACCCAATATGTGCTCGGATAAGGCTGTTCGATCATCAAGAGACGGTAGGTGTCCAATGCCTCGAACCAGTCAAGCGATTGCTCGGAGCCACTTCCGTTCAAATCAATCATGAGCGGGGCGTCCGGAAAAACGCTGCGAATCTCGCCGAGCGCAGGAAGCAGTTCATGCGGGGACGCTTTTAACTTGATCCGGTCGAATCCGGACGCGAGCGCAGCCTCGATGGCGTTCAACGTCTGACTGAGCAGACCGATGCCAATCGTCCGGCCGCATGCCACGGCATCGCCGGCTTGGACGTATTGTTTTAATGTCTGATTCGCGCGGGCCGCTTCCACTTCCCATAGAGCGCTCTCCCACATCGCTTTCGCCATCGGTTGGCCGATGATCGAGCTGACATGGGGACCGAACGAGGTGGCAGACAACGTCATCCCTTTCAGAAGTTGGACAATCAAAGCGGACGTATCGATGACGGAGCGGACGGTCTCAGCCGTATACCATGGCGTCTCGAACGCGACACCTTCCCCGTAGCCGACAACACCGTCGACCGTCTCCAGCCGGAGAATGACCGTCCGTCTCGTCGTCAACACGGCGTGGGCGGTGACAATCGGATGTTTGAACGTGAGGGGGACGATATACAGTTCAGCGCGACGAATCATGGTCAGCCTCCTTTAAGCGATGACGCATCAATTTACCGTTGGCGTTACGAGGCAGCTCGTCGACGGCAATCCATGCTTTCGGATGTTTATAAGATGCCAGATGGTCGTGCAGCAGCTGAATCGCCTCATCGAAATCGAACGTACCGACCGTGAAGGCGACGGGTACCGCTCCCCAAGTCGGGTCGGGACGACCGACGACCCCGACGTCTTGAATGCCCGGGCAACGCAATAACACGCTCTCGATTTCGGCCGGATAAATGTTCTCACCGCCGGAGATGATCAAATCACTGCGGCGGTCATGGACGTACAAGTAACCGTCTTTCATCGTGCCGAGGTCGCCCGTTTGCCAATAGCCGTCGGGCGTCCAAGCATCGGCCTCTGGCTGTTTATAGTAACCAGGGGTCACCGTCGGTCCGTTCACTTCAATCTCCCCATCCGCATTGATACGGAGTTGGGTCGGCGCGATTGCTTGACCGCTCGAACCGATGTGGGCGAGTGCCTCGGCTGGCAACAGCGTCGCGACTTGCGAACACGTCTCCGTCATCCCGTACGTCTGGGCGACCGGTAACTGCCGCCGCTCGGCTTCTTCGAGCAACGGACGCGGTACGGGACCGCCGCCGACGAGCAGAAGTTGCAACTGATGGCGGGAGAGACCTGCGTCGAGGAGCCGCTTAAGCATGACCGCAACGAGCGAGATGTGGGTGATTCTTGCCGTCGCAATCAACTCGAGTGTACGAGCGACATCGAACTTCGGTTCGACGTATAGTAGCGAACCGAAACGGGCGCTCCGATACACTTGCGCGAGTCCGCTCATATGGAAGAGCGGCGTCACGACGAGCATCCGGTCACTTGTCCCGTAACCGAGGCGCGTCTTGGCCGCCTCGGCGCTCGCGACGTGATTGCCGAACGTCTGCTTTACGGCCTTGGCCCGTCCAGTCGTGCCTGAGGTGAACATGAGCGACATGACTTCATCGTCTGCCCACTCGTGCGGTGTAGCGAGTGACGCCTCATCTCGTGACGTCAACGCGAATTGGGTGATTGACAGGTCAATCGGTTCATCGACGAGCAATACATCGATATCGGCCGTCTCGATTTGTCCTGCCAGTTCGCTCATCGTCAACCGCGTGTTGAGCGGAACGAGCACTTTTCCGAGTAACTGGATGGCATGGACAGCGATGACATAATCAGCGCTGTTCGCAGCGCGTAATCCGATATGGCGGGCTTTGGGTGCGACCCGTTCCAAGAAGTGGGCTAAACGGGCACTCTCCGCGCTTAACTCGGCCCAGGTCAAACTGACGGACGCGGTGACGAGTGCCATGGCGTCACGTCGATGTTGTGTCACATAACGATTCATCATCAGGACCTCCAAAAAAAGAGTAGCGAAGTCGCTACTCTTTGTCGATTTACGGGAAACGCGGGAACTGACCGAAGTCTGGGTCGCGTTTTTCTTTGAAAGCGTCGCGTCCTTCTTTTGCTTCGTCTGTCGTGTAGTAGAGAAGCGTCGCGTCGCCGGCAAGCTGTTGAAGTCCTGCAAGTCCGTCCGTGTCGGCGTTCATCGCTGCCTTCAAGAAGCGAAGTGCCGTCGGAGAGTGTTGCAAGATCTCTTGGCACCATTGGATCGTCTCGGCTTCAAGTTGCTCGAGTGGGACGACCGTGTTGACGAGTCCCATGTCAAGCGCTTGCTGTGCGTCGTATTGACGGCAGAGGTACCAGATTTCGCGTGCTTTCTTGTGGCCGATGATGCGAGCCAAGTAACCTGAACCGTAACCGGCATCGAACGAGCCCACTTTTGGTCCAGTTTGACCGAAACGGGCGTTGTCGGCTGCAATCGTCAAGTCACAGACGACGTGCAAGACGTGTCCGCCACCGATCGCATAACCGGCTACCATGGCGATGACTGGTTTCGGGATGACGCGAATCAAGCGTTGAAGGTCGAGGACGTTCAAGCGTGGAATCTCGTCGTCACCGACGTAGCCGCCGTGGCCGCGTACTTTTTGGTCGCCGCCTGAGCAGAAGGCTTGATCGCCTTCACCAGTCAAGATGATGGCACCGACTTCTTTATCGTCACGGGCGCGTGCGAACGCGTCGATGAGCTCGTTTACCGTGAGTGGACGGAACGCGTTCCGTACTTCCGGACGGTTGATGGTGATTTTGGCGATGCCGTTCCACTTCTCGTACTTGATATCTTCGTACGTGCGGACCGATGTCCAGTTTGCTACTGATTCCATTTAAATTCCCCCTAAAATCAATTTCTCTATCATTGTACCAAATTGTTGGGCATTCTCGACATGTGGAGCATGAGATGCGTCCGAAATTTCATGAATTTCAATATCGGGACGGATCAACTGCATATTCCGAGCAATCTGTTGAAACTTCACATCGTGTTCCCCGACGATCAAATCGGTGCGAGGTAAACGGTCGAGTAGCGGCCAGAGCGACGGCATGCTACCCGTCCCGATGGCACGGAGGCTGTCCGCGAGTGCGGCTGGATGTTGGGCCAACCGCTCAGGACGGAGGGCGGCGCGCATCTCGTCGGTTTGATGCCAGAGCGGAAGACGTTCCCAACGGTCAACGAACGCCTCAAGTCCTGCTCGCTCGATGAATTCGGCGAGCTTTTCGTCTTGAAGCCGGCGTTGTCGACGTTCAGCCGCTATGTTGAGCCCGGGTGTCGTGCTAATGCCGATGAAATGGGTGACCCGATCATCATAGGCGGCGAGTGTCATCCCGATACGTCCGCCGAGCGAGTAACCGACGACCGTCCACGGACCTTCGTCCGTATCGAGTAGCGCCGACAAGTCTTTAATCTGTTGACTCATCTTGGCACGCCCGACCGCTTGCTGTCCGGTGCCGCCGTGTTGCAATAGCGACGGGGCGACGAGCCGGACGGGAAGCTCAGGGAACTGGGAGATCCAAGCCGCACTCCCAGTGAATCCATGAAGAAGCAAAACGGGACGGCCGCTCCCACGTTCGAGCACCTCATAGGAGACGCCACGCACGGAACGCATCACGTTTCGTTCTCCGTCGTCAAACGGTCCGTGAGCGAAGCGGTCCAACGACGATGCTCGGCCACGTTTTTATCGCGATCAGACGGAAATTCGATCAGCTGAACGCCTGCTTCAATCGCCGTCATGACATCTTCAGGCTGCTCGAGCAAGCGATAGCTGAGTCCGTATGTCTCGGCAAATCCGCGCAAGTTCAAGTGGAGCGGTGTCCCGAACAAGTCCTCGAACATTTGTGGTGCAATCGAGGCTTGTGGTAAGAAAGAGAAGATGCCACCGCCATCATTGTTGACGACGACAATCGAGAACGTGCCAGGATGCGATTTGACGAGTTGCAGGGCGTTACTGTCGTGATAGAATGCCAAGTCGCCGATCAAGAGAGCGGCCTTGTCTGTATCGTGACAGGCACCGAGCGCGCTCGAGATGATGCCGTCAATCCCGTTCGCCCCGCGATTGGCGAGGACGTCGATTGACTGACCGGCTGAAAGTGTCGTATCGATATCACGGATCGGCATGCTATTGCTGACGAAGATGCGATCAAGACGAGACGCCAGCAAATGACGCGTCAATGCACTTTCTCCGCTCAAAGCAGGTTTTGCGGATTCGGCGACGCGTTCGAACAATGCGAAATGATCGAATAAGTCGGCGTCATAGTCTTTGTTGATGGTGGCGACATAATCAATCGCATCGCCGTACACGACCGTGGCGCTGTTCGACGGGTCGCGGAACGATCCCGGTTGCTCAATCAAGACGTATGGCACGTCGTGAAGCCACTGATTCAGCCGTTTCGAGACGGGGGCAGCCCCGAACCGGACGACCGCATCAGGTGTCCATTCTGTGCGATCCTCGCTAGCGAGCCACGCGTCATAGTTCGTCAAGACATGGTCAAACCGGCGCATCCCGCTCAATGGGTCGGCGAAGACCGGAATACGGTGGGCCAGCGCCGACGCATAGAGAGGCTCAAGCCATGATGTCGGAGTACCTGGTCCGACGATGAAGGCGAGACGATTGACGTCAATCTCTTGTTTGAACCGTTTCAAGTCGAGACTTGTCGGTTTAAGATAGGTCGGGTCAGAGGATTCGGCTTCACCGCCCAGGAGTGACGTCAAGCGCTCGATATCCGGCAACAACGGTTCACGGAACGGGATGTTCACATGGACCGGGCCGAATGGCGCATGCATACTCGCCCGAACGAGCCGGGCCACTGTCTGTTCCATGTAGCGCTGGCTCGCAGCTTCAGGAACGGGGAGGTCGACGCTCGTTTTCACGTGGTCGCCGTACAGTCGAACTTGGTCGATCGCTTGAGGCGCCCCGACGTTCCGAAGTTCGTGCGGCCGATCGGTCGTCAACACAACGAGCGGCAGTTGTGAGATATTTGCCTCGGCCACCGCCGAAAAGTAGTTGGTGGCGGCAGTACCGCTCGTGCAGATGAGCGCGACCGGGCGCAACGATGATTGCGAACGAGTCAACCCGAGTGCGAAAAAGGCGGCCGACCGTTCGTCGACGATGATATGATGTCGGACGCTCGGATGAAGATAGGCGGCCATGGCGAGCGGTGTCGAGCGAGAGCCGGGACTGATGACGACGTCCTCGACCCCTTGTTCGACGAGCCGGTTCATCATACCGGCGACCCACTCCGTTAACGGTTCATTCATGCTTCATTGCCTCCTGCGCGTACTTTGTCCAATCCGAGAGCTTGCTTGATTGGACTGAGCTTGATTTCTGTCTCGGCGAGCTCCGCTTCGAGTTCAGACTCTTGGACGATTCCACAGCCTGCGTATAGCGCCACGAATTGATGGTGGACAAGAGCCGACCGGATCGAGACGACGAACTCTCCTTCACCGTCCGTGTTCAGCCAACCGAACGGTGACCCGTACCAGCCGCGGTCGAACCGTTCAATCTCGCGCAACAAGCGGACAGACGTCCGTTTCGGAGATCCACCGAGCGCCGGGGTCGGGTGGAGCGACTCGATGATCGACAGCAAGGATGCGTTCGTATCGAGCGTTGCTTGAATCGGTGTGTGCAGATGGAACACCGACCGGTTCTCCAAGATGCGCGGCGACTCCGGTGCCTTGATGGTAGCCGCGTATGGTGTGAGGGCGTTCTTGATGTCCTTCACGACGATTTGGTGTTCCTCGAGGTTTTTGGCGTCGTGGAGTAACGTCTGTTTGGCTACATCTGATTCGATCTCGGTGTCTGGTCGCTTGATGGTGCCGGCGATGGCGGCCGTTTCAATGTACGGTCCTTGTTTCTTGACGAGCCGTTCCGGCGTCGCTCCGAAAAAACCGATTTCCCGCTTCGGCTGATACAAGAACACGTAACTGCCCGTCTGATGTTCTGACAAGTGGCGCAGTGTCGTCGCGAACGGGAACGCCTCTTCCGAGGTCTGGTAGATTTCTTCCCGGGCGATGACGATCTTTTCGACTCGTTCTTCGGTGATGTTCAGTTTAGCTTGTTGGAAACTCGACTTGAAATGGTCGACGCCGTCTTTGACTTGTGAGTAAGTCGGTGTTTGTTCGTCGGGCGCATGTAGCGCGTTGAACTGGGCGAGTTGATCGGCCAATTGAATCAAATATTGTTCGACCGAACGTTTGGCCGAGACGAGCGTCGAAACGGTCAACGTGTGCTTGTCGCCCGAGCGGCGATATAGAAATTTCGGCACGACCAACGATGCTTCACCGAACGCTTCCCACATATTTTTTTGGGGCCGCACGAACGTGTCGAACGAAAAGCCCGAGAACGCATAAATGACTGCGTCGACGTCCCGGCGGTGCAGGCTCCAATCGTACTGTAGACGTTGGAAACGTTCGGGACCAGAAGCCGTCAACACGAGCGCATCGGCACATCCGAGCATCTCGAGGGAGCGGTCTGGCGTCGAAAAATAGTAGTGGGACGTTTCAGTGTTTTGAATAATATGGAACGCGTCGAACGAAGGGATTTCCCACGTGTACGAGGCAAGTACCGGTCGTTGCCAAGCACGTGCCCGTTTATGGGCTTGTTCGATTCGTTGTTTAATGTGTGTTTGAGTATCTGGCATGAAAGAAAAGCCTCCTCAATCCAATGGAATTCTCATTCTTTAGTGTATCATGACTTCACGACAGAACTGGCCGTCAAATGCTCGAGAAAGTGAAGGGAGCCGTCCGAGCGGCGGGCATTGACAGGTTTTTTCAAAGAGACGTAAACTAACGAAGGGAGGGAAGTGCATGAAGAAGAGAGAGAAAGGTGCGTATTGGCGCATGATTCGCCCGCATACGTTGACAGCGAGCTTTATACCGGTGCTGTTAGGGACGTTCATCGTCCTCGGGCAAGTCGAGTTGAAGTGGGGATTGTTCTTAGCGATGCTCATCGCCTCGGTCTTGATTCAAATCGCGACGAATTTATTTAATGAATATTATGATTACAAGCGTGGACTCGACCACGAAGGTTCCATTGGAATCGGTGGCTCGATCGTACGTGATGGGTTCACACCCGGACAAGTGCTCGGGATCGCGCTCGGTATGTATGGGGTGGCGGCTGTGCTCGGGCTCTATATTGCGGCTTCAACGAGTTGGCATTTAATTTGGATCGGTGTGCTGTCGATGGTCGTCGGATTCCTGTACACGGGAGGTCCGCTCCCGATCGCCTACACGCCGTTCGGGGAAATCGTCGCTGGCCTATTCATGGGTTATGTCATCATCGGCATCTCGGGATATATCCAAATCGGGACGGTGACGACAGAACTGTTGCTCGTATCGTTTCCGATGGCGCTTTTGATCGGGGCGATCTTGCTCGCGAACAACATTCGTGATTTGGATAATGATAAAGTGAATGGGCGCAAAACAATCGCCTGTCTCGTCGGACATCGTCGTGCCGTTCTCGTCTTGGCCGGATTCTTTATCGCGGCATTGGTCGGCATCCTCGTCGCCGTATTCGGGTTTGGCGTGACGCCGTGGGTGCTGTTGTCATTGCTGACAATTCCAATCATGGTACGGGCAGTGAAGTGTTTTTGGGTCAAGCGTGAACCGGCTGAACTCATGCCGGCGATGGCGATGACCGCAAAAGTGAACACGTTGTTTGGCGCTTGGATGGTCATCGGGTTAATGGTCGCGCGGCTAATCGCGTGAATTAAGAGGAGGGAACCACATGTCAGTCGTTCAAGAAATGCTAGCGTTCAATGAAAAATTCGTAACAGAGAAACAATATGAGCAATTTGTCTCGGATAAGTTTCCCGATAAAAAAATCGTCATTTTAACGTGTATGGATACGCGTCTGACGGCGTTGTTGCCTCAAGCCCTCGGACTAAAAAACGGGGATGCCAAAATCATAAAAAATGCGGGAGCCGTATTGTCACATCCGTTCGGATCGGTCATGCGTTCGATCCTCGTCGCGTTGTATGCGCTCGGGGCCGAAGAGGTCATCGTCATCGGTCATTATGATTGCGGCATGGCGGCGATCGATCCGAATGCGGTCATCGCAGAAATGGAACGTCGCGGCATTGAACCGCAGACACTTCAAACACTCAAGTCGTCAGGGATGGATTTGGAGAAGTGGTTGCACGGGTTTGACTCGGTCGAAGCGAACGTCGTCAACTCGGTCAACCTCGTCAAAAACCACCCGCTCTTGCCGCCGGGCACGAACGTCCATGGGTTCGTCATCGACCCTGCGACCGGTCGTCTCGACGTCGTCGAAGCATAATGCAAAAGGCGGTCTCTTCTGGAGAGACCGCCTTTCTTTCGTTACCCGTATGTGTTGACGGGAATATCTTTATAGTCGTCATCGTCCGAATCTTTTGATTTGGACTTTTTATTTTTCTTATAGTTTTTCTCGTACTCACGTTCGCTCGGCGTTTTGAAGAAACGTTGCCAAGTAGCGTTGATTTCTGAGCCGATCAAAATGATCATGCCGGTCAATTGTAACCAAAGCAACGTGACGATGATTCCTCCGAGTGAGCCGTACGTCGAATCGTAATTGCCGAAGTTCGAAACATACAGGCTGAAGCCGAGGGAGACAATTTGCCAGGCGATGACGCCAAAGATCGCACCAGGAATCGTGCTCTTCCAGAACACGTGTTGCTGCGGGGCGATTTTATAGAAAATTGACAGCGTAAAAATCAAGATGACGGTCGTCAACACGTAGCGGAACACATTGATCAAGATGACGTCAGCCCCCGAAATAGGGATGAAACGGGCCACGAAATCGATGATTTGCGAACCGAACACGTTCGAGACGATGAGCAGTAACATGCCAACGCCGAGTAATAACGTCAACCCGAGGGCGATGCCTTTGCTGACGAAGAAATTACGTTCGTTATCTTCCCCGTACGCGTGAATCGCCATATTGATCAAGCGTTCAACCCCTTTGGCCGCCGACCAAATGGCTAAAATCGCACCGATCGAGAGGAGTCCGCCGCGCGGTTCACCGATGGCGTCGAAGATACCGGTCAAAAACTCAGTCGCGGCAGCCCCGGGCGCCAAGTTGTTCAACTGCTCTTGGAACGACGCCTGAGAAATGTCAAAGAACGACAGCAACGCGAGAATGAAGATGATACCCGGGAAAATCGATAAGAACCAAAAAAAAGCGAGTGTCGCGCCGTAATCTTGAACATCATGTTCTTTGAAGCGACGAAGCAACTCTTTCCCGAAGGCGAACCAATTCTTTTTTTCTTTTACTTCTGTAGTATCCATATATGTGCCTCCTGAACGTTATCGTTAGAAACTTTCTTTCCCGAAATGTCAGGAGGCTACACATGAAATCAGTCTTCGGCCAGCGTTTTATTGAAAAATCGCTCGGCTTCATTCGACAGCAAGTCGGCGAGTGACGGTGGTCGTACCGGCAAATGGCTGAGCGCGCTTCGCTTCACCCACATCGGCGTATACGATCCGTTCGTTTGCTCTGCTTGAAATTCTTCACCTGTCCCGGTCCCGAACTCACCACCGGTCATCCGGGCCCAGTAGTATGGGTTCAACTCTCCATTGAAGGCGACATGTGCGGCCACGCCTTCAAGTTCGACGTGGACGCCGAGCTCTTCGAACGCTTCACGGACGGCCGTCTCTTCAGCCGTATGACCGAATTCGACACCGCCGCCCGGAAACACATAATACAAAAGGTTTTCTTTCTCTCGGCGAATGAGCGCGACTTCGTCATGTTCATTCACGAGGATGATGGCACTGCGTAATTTCGTTCTGACCAATGGAATCGTTCCTTTCGATTTCGTATCGTGAACAAAACGCATCGACTCGCGGCCGATGCGTTTTGGTTAATCTGTTGCTGGTTGTTCAAGTGAGGCGTACATGTCAGGTGTCAGGCCGTTATCGTGCGAGGCGATGACTTTCCCAGCGACGCGCATCCCGAGTCGGAGCGCATCTTCAATCGGGTGACGTTTCATCAACTCAGAGATGACAGCGGAGAAGAATGAGTCACCCGCACCGGTCGAGTCGGCAACTTTCACTTTCGTCGTCGGGACGTGACCTTGTTCATTCGTGCGTAAGTCGACATAGACGGCGCCGAGCTCACTCATCGTGACGATTGTGAGCGGAGCTCCTTTCATTGCGAGCACTTCGGCGACGCGTAACGCATCGTCCACAGTGACGATGGACATATCAGACAAAATCTCCGCTTCTTCGCGGCTACAGATGAAGCCGGTGAAACCTTGGAGTAAATGACGGTTCCGTTCAATCACCGACAGATGACCGCACACGCCATACAGCGGAAGCTTCATTTCGCGGCACAGTTCAATGGTCTCGTTCAATACATTGACCGACAAGTCGAGGTCAATCGCGACCGCCTCACTTTCAGCGAACACCGTATCGATGCGACGGAGGATACATTCTTCCATCATCGCTTCGTCCGGTTGCTTCGAGATTGACGTTTGCAGGTCGCCGTTGTTATCCATGACGGCAAGCCACATGCCCATCCCATTGTCATCGAGCAAATCGACGTGATCGACGTTGACGTTCAAACCGCGGAGTTCTTCGAGAACACCCATCCCGATTTGATCGTTCGTCACGGTCGACACGAAACGGACGTCATTCCCGAGAACACCTAAGTTTTGGGCGACGTTTCGGCCGGTCCCACCGTTCGAGAACGCGATGTCACCGACGTTCTTGGCATCTTTATGAAGCGGGGCGAACGAGGTTCCTTTAATATCGACAAACACCTTGCCGATTACTGCAATCGTATTCATATACTGTACCACCTTTAGCCAATCTTCCTATCAGTTCCGGTCTCATTAGACACATTGTTTCAATTATAGCGAAATTACTAACGGCTTTCAACGACGGTTTGAATGAGTGTCGAATTTTGTCATTCCCACGAGGTGCTGAGCAAACGAAGCCCGTTCAAGATGACGAGGATGGTCGATCCTTCATGGCCGACGACCGCGAACGGCATGACGAGCAGTTCGAAGATATTCGTCGCAATCAACACGAGGATGACACCTAAGGCGAACACGACGTTTTGGAGGACGACGCGATTCAATTTACGGGACTGTTTGATGGCCGAGCTCAACCGACGGAGGTCGTTTTTCATTAAGACGACGTCGGCCGTCTCGAGGGCGGCGTCTGTCCCTTCACCCATGGCGATCCCGACATCGGCTGTCGCGAGGGCAGGGGCGTCGTTGATGCCGTCGCCAATCATGCCGATGCTACCGTATTCTTGTTTTAATTGTTTAATCTGCTCGACCTTCTCTTCTGGGAGACATTCGGCGATGTAACGGGTCAACCCGGCCTCAGTGGCGATGGCGCGGGCTGTCGCCTCGTTATCGCCCGTGATCATGATCGTCGCGATACCGAGATGGTTGAGTCGTTCGATCGCTTGTTTGGCTTCAGGGCGCAGTGTGTCCCGGAGCGCGAACGCTCCAATCGTCTTCTCTTCATCGCTGACGAACACGAGCGTATGGCCGGCAGCTTTTAAACGTTCGACATCGTCGCGGAAGAAATCTCCGCTCAGATCGGCGAATTTTTGTTTGCCGACCCGATAGGCGACACCATCGATCGTCGCTTCAATCCCGGACCCGGTCACGTCTTTGAAGTGTTCCATCGTTCCTGTGTAGTTCCCTGTGAATTGGACGAGCGCTTCGGCGAGCGGGTGCATCGAATGTTCTTCAATCAAGCTGACGATGCGATAGACGTGCTCTTTCTCAACGGTTGGATGGATCAATGCCGATTGGACTTCTGGTTTACCGATTGTAAGCGTGCCGGTCTTGTCGAAGGCGATCGCTTTCAAACGGCCCATGTTCTCGATATGAACGCCGCCTTTGAACAAAATCCCATGTTTGGCGGACGAAGCGATGGCGGCGAGTGCGGCCGGAGTGATGGCTGCGACGAGGGCGCACGGCGAAGCGACGACGAGTAAGATCATACCGCGGTAAATACTCGTCTCAAGCGACCACGGCGTCAACACAGGTCCGAGCAAGATGATTGCGGTGACGGAGGCGAGCACGACTTGAACGTAGCGTCCCTCGTACCGGTCGATGAACTGGGCGGACGGTGATTTTTCTTCTTGCGCTTGCTGTACCATTTGAATGATTTTTTGGAACAACGTTTCCGTGGCGAGTTTTGTCACTTCTAACGTCAAGACACCGTTCAAGTTGACGCTTGAGCCGTATACCTCGTCGCCGACGTTTCGGTCGACCGGAATCGATTCACCGGTGATGGCGGCTTCCTCGATCGAGGCACTGCCTTTCAAAATCCGACCGTCGACCGGGATGCGTTCGCCGGGTCTTACGTAGATGTGGTCTCCGACGCGAAGGTCGTCGATATGGACGACCTCGAGGCCGCCCGAAGCGTTCAATCGCGTCGCTTGTTCAGGTTGCAGTTCCATTAATGACTCGAGAGCGCGTTCGTTTTTGTTCATCGTGTACGTCTCGAGTGCACCGGACAAAGCGAAAATGAAGATGAGGATGGCACCTTCCATCCAATAGCCGATGGCCGCGGCGCCGATGGCCGCGATGATCATGAGCAGTTCGACGTTCAACGAACGGGTTTCCCACGTATCGGTCAGACCTTCTTTCGCTTTGGCATATCCGCCGATTAAAAAGGCGGTCAAATAGAGGGTGACGTAGAGCGCAGGAGCTCCGTCTTGTCTTTCCGCGATATATGCGAGTACAATCAATACACCACTGATGAGCGCCATGATGAGCTCGATATGTTCGAACCAGTTGGCCCGTTTGAAGACGTGGCTTTTTTCCTGTGTGACGGTTGATGTGTTCATGTGAGCACCTCTTTCTAAATGAGAATATATATCAGTTAAATGATAATAATTGAGGATGATTATCATTATCTATTGTTGATATGATTGGATTTAATACTAGTTTCGGCTCATAACCTTATTTATAATGATTATCATGTAAGTCTATTTTAGCACCAATCGTAATAACTCACAAACTAAAAGATTAAGGAGTTTTTGTGTCATGCAGAATGTATTTCAACGCCCTTGGACGGTCACGTTCCTCGCGCTATTCAACACGTTTTTATGGGGGAGCGCGTTCCCGTTCATTAAACTGAGCTACGAGGCGCTCGATATTCAAGAACACGAGTACGGCCAGCAGTTGTTTTTTGCCGGCGAACGTTTTTTATTGTCCGGACTGCTCTTGCTCGTGATTAGCCGCCTCGTCTTCAAACGGCCGATTCGATTAAACGCGGAAAAGTTGAAGGCGTATGCACATTTAGGGGCATTTTTGACATTCTTACAATATTTGTTCTTTTATATCGGGCTTTCCATCTCGACCGGGGTGCAAGGTTCGATTATCGCGGGATCGACCTCATTCTTCCAAATGGCGCTTGCCCATTTCCGTTATGAGGATGATCGTCTCAACCGATTGAAGGGGATTGCCCTCACACTCGGGTTCTCTGGGATCGTCATCGCCAACTGGCCGACAGCGCACGCAGAGATAGGATTTGGGATTGGCGAGATCTTGCTCATTATGGCGATGATCTCAGGGGCGTTCGGGAACTTGATTGCGAAAGACTACTCACGCGCACATGATGTCGCCCCGATGACGGCTTGGGCGATGGTCTTCGGCTCGCTCGGTCTTCTCGTCGTCGGCTATGTGCTCGCGCCAGGGGATGTGTTCCTTCCTTACACAGTCACGACGCTTTTCTTCTTGCTGTATCTCGCGCTCTTGTCTGCAATCGGGTTCACGTTATGGAACACACTCATGAAATATAATCCGGTCAGCCGGGTATCACTTTATATGTTTTTTGTTCCCTTATTCGGTGTCGTCTTATCGAGCGTTTTACTCGGTGAAACGATCCCGTGGAACGCGCTTGTCGGATTATTGTTCGTCATCGCGGGCATCTATCTCTCGACTTATTTCCAGGGGCGAGTCAACCGTTCGGCCCGTTGATCAAACAAAGCTGACGCACGGTTGACGGAATCTTGTTCCCATGGCAAAATATATTAAAAATTCTGAATTCTTTCAGTTGAAAATCGGTCTTCGTTGTAAAGACTTGCGTGCGAATCTGATAGAAGGGAGGATTGTGCCATGGCAAGAAATCCGATTGTCCGAAATATACTCATCTCGCGTCAACCACGGGACGAGTACGTCAAATACGTGATGAAGTGCGTAAGTCGCGGATTGAAGGAGCATCACGACCAAGTAGACGCGCGTGCCACGAGGCAAGGGGAGGACATCCAGACGAAGTGGCATATCAATGATCGCGTCATTGAAGTCACAATCAAGTCGGACGTGCTGGCCTCACTAGAGACAGAACCGTTCGCGCTCGATGAAGTGTTCATGCGCGCGTTCGAACGGAATGACGTTCGTCTCGGTCCAATCAAGGAATGAGTGATACGAAAAAGGGTGAGTCTCCGTCGAGACTCACCCTTTTATGCGTCGATTGGCTTCGCTTTCGCTGTGAACAGACTCACAGCCAAGATGCCGAGAATAAGTGTGTACATCAAGAAATACACTTCTTTCGGTAACGCAATCCAAAACGCGCCAATCATCGGTCCGCTGATCGAACCGACGCTGAACGAGATGCTATAGAGCATATTGCCGGTCGGTAACAACGAACGTGGCAACACTTCTGTCATATGAGCCAAACCGAGCGAATACGTGGAGCCGAGACCGGCCCCGGCAAGAGCGAACAAGACGAGCAGCCAGGCGTAATGGTCGACGGCGAGGTTGGCGACGGCGAAGACGAGCGTGCCGAGTGTCAACACGATTTGCAGGATGCGTTTCTTTCCGAAGTGATCGGCGAGGCGGCCGAGCGGTAACTGGACGATAATCGAGGCGACGATGAACGTCGTGATGAGCGTACTCGTCTGCGTCAGCCCGATGTCGTTGCGGACCGTGAAAATCGGTAAGTTGGCATTCAAGCTCGCCTCAAGGAACCCGTATGTAAAAGCAGGTAAGAGTGTATATCCGCCACCGATGAGGACGAGGCGGATGCGTCCTTTCGAGTCGGTCTTCACTTTCTCAGCCTCAGGGTACTCGTTGTCGACCTTGAAGATCAAGAACAAGGATGCGAGACAGAAGACGATCAAGACGAGGAACGGCAGCCAAAAGTGGAGGTCGACGAGCGGGGCGATGAGCGGGCCGACCGCGAATCCGAGGCTGAACGCCATCCCGTAATACGCCATCGCCCGGCCAAGACTTCGCTTCTCGCTCGCAGACGTGACCCACACTTGGGATCCGTAATGGAGCGCCGAATCCCCAAATCCGATGACGAAACGCATGAGTGCCCACATGAGCAGTGACGGCCAGAGCGGCAAGAAGAACGTGGCAAGCGCCGTCAAGACGATGCCGAGGACGATGGTCGGCCGAAACCCGTACTTGCGGACGAACCGTTCGAGTAGTGGCGCAGAGACGATGACGCCCAAGTAGAGCATCGTCGCATTCAACCCGTTCAACCAGGCCGGGTTGCCGTCCCGTTCGATGAGCGTCGACAAGAGCGGGATGAGCGCGCCTTGAATCAAACCAGAAATAAAGACGACGAGTAATAAAATCGAAAACCGAAACCGTTGCATAGTTCACCTCATTATTCATTACATAGTAAAAAGCTGAGAAAGGTCTCAGCTTTTTGGTTCGTCAATCGGTTGAGGTACATGATTCAAGTGTAAGAGTTCATCATCCCAACTGCCTTGACTGAATACTTCATCACGGTCTACTTTGTCTGAAACGAATGCGGCTGTCAATAAGATGCTGAGCACACCACCGAAAATGATGATGGCCATGACGGTGATCATGAATACATAGATGGCTGTCATCTTTAAACACCTCGATTCAGTTTATATACTGAACATTTCCCGAAATGAAACAATTAAAACGGCTCGGCGACACGTTCTTGAAAGTTCACGTCCGGGTAATACGCTTGCTTGACGAGCGCGTTCGGTCCGAGACACTTGACGGCGGGGCAGTGGCATGACAGTGTGGCGTTCAGACTGCTGTTCGTCCACGCCTCATACGCGTCTTGGAACGAGGTATCATACAGTGTGCCGAGCGTGCCGAGCTCGTCTCCGAAGTCGGTGACGATAATCTGGCCATCGAAGATATTCGTGTTGAGGCGTGAGCGGCCATCTGGGTCGTTCCGAACGGTGACGTTCTTCGCCTCGTGGAGTCGTTTCAACAAGGCGCGGTCCTCTGGCGCGTCGGAGCAGGCATAAAACGGCAACGTCCCAAACAACATCCAGACGTTCTCGTCCCGGACGTCGAGCAGGTCATGAATCGCCTGACGGGTGTCGGCAAGCGATGCCGACTCGAGCGCGCTAGCAAAATCTGCGGGGTACATCGGGTGAACTTCATGACGCTGACAGCCGAGTGCGACGATCTCTTCATGGATTTCTTTCAAGTGCGGGATTGTCCGCTTGTTGATCATCGTCTCGGCGGATACGATGATGCCTTCGGAGGTGAGCGCCCGGGCATTGTCTTTCATCGTCTGAAGCATCTTCAAACGTGCCTCCGCGCTCGGTTTCCGGTCCATCATCGCGAAACCGCCCTCTAAGAAATCGGCGTCTGTGCCCCAGTTATGCGAAATGTGCAAAACGTCGAGGTAAGGGGTAATAAGATGGTAGCGAGAGAGTGGGAGCGTCAAGTTCGAGTTGATTTGCGTCCGGGCGCCACGCTCTTTCGCATAACGCAAGAGCGGGACGACGTAGTTCCGCACCGACTTCATCGACAGCATCGGCTCGCCGCCTGTGATGGAGAACGCCCGTAAATGCTCGATCTCATCAAGGCGCGAAATCAATAGGTCGAGCGGGACTTCAGGTTCTTCCGTCTGATCGAGCATATAGCCGACCGCGCAATGTTCGCAGCGCATATTGCATAGCTTGGTCGTCGTCACTTCGACGTTCGAAAGGACGAGGCGACCGAACTCGGTTTGATCGAGGTAGGCTTCCCATGGATCAAACGTTGTCGAGATGTTTTGCATATCAATTCCACCTTTTCATCAAGTCACACGAAATAGTATGCTATAATAACAACTCTTTGTCACGAACCAAAGGAGCGATCACGAGATGGGTAAATCACGAACAGATACGGCAGGAAAAATGAACGTGTTAAAATCGAGAACGGAATTACTGTGCTTATCAGTCAATACGTTGGACGAATTCACGACGCCAGAGGATTTGCATCGATTGTTAGCTGATATTGATTCCTTACGTGCGAAAGTCGTACGTTACGCCAAAGATTTAGAACAAGTATCTCGAAAGGATGAAACACATTGAAACTGATCGTAGGAGAATACACTAGCGCCCAAGCCGAACGGCTAGGCATTAACGGAGAGGGCATCGCGACGATTGATCGGATGGTCATCTTCATCCCAAACTTATTACCAGGCGAGAAGGCGAAAGTCGAGATTACGCGCGTCGAACGGAACTACGCCGAGGCACGCGTCATCAAGCGCGACAACGATTCACCGGACCGGGTCAAACCGCCGTGTCCGATTTATGACGAGTGTGGCGGTTGCCAGATTCAACATATGAGTCCGCGCCTACAGATGGACTATAAAGAAGAAATCGTCCGCAACGCCTTCCGTCAGAAGACGAAACTGAACGTCGACAAGTCGGATATCCGTGCGACGAAAGGGATGGACAACCCTTGGTACTACCGCAACAAGTCGCAATTCCCGCTCTCGACGCGTCGCGGCGAGATCGTGTCGGGTCTCTACAAACCGAACACAAACGAACTCGTGCCAATCGAACACTGCATGGTACAGCAGCGCGACACGACGAACATTAACAACGCCATCGTCCGTATTTTGAACGAGCTCGACATCCCGGTATACGATGCGCGCCGTGACGTCGGTTTCGCCCGTACCGTCATCGTCCGCTCAGGCTACAAGACAGATGATGTCCAAGTCGTGCTCGTCGTCGGGAACGAGGACGTCCCGCGTTTAGATGAATTGAGCGATCGCATCATGGCGTTACCGAACGTCGTATCGTTCCACATTAATATCAACTCGAACCGTTCGGGTGTCATCTTCGGTTACCGTACGGTCCATATCGCCGGTCAAGACAAGATGGACGAGCAACTCGATGACGTCCATTACCACTTGTCACCGCGCGCGTTCTTCCAGCTCAACCCGGCTCAGACAGAAATCATGTATCGTGAAGTCGTCGAGGCGGCTGGACTCACGGGCGAAGAGCGCGTCATCGATGCGTACGCCGGTGTCGGTTCGATCGGGCTATGGCTCGCGCCGCACGCAAAAGAGATCCGTGGGATGGAAGTCGTCCCGGAAGCGGTCGAAGATGCGAACGCGCACATGCGTGAGAACGGCTTCAGCCATGCGACTTATGTCGAAGGCCGGGCCGAACATTGGATCCCGCGCTGGGTGAAAGACGGATGGATTCCAGACGTCATCGTCGTCGACCCGCCGCGCACAGGGGTCGATCATCAACTGTTGAATGCGATGATTTCATCGAAAGCGAAACGCATCGTGTACGTGTCATGTAACCCGCAGACGCTCGCGCGTGACGCGGATCAACTCATGAAAGCCGACTATAAGATCAACTATATTCAGCCGTACGATATGTTCCCGCAGACGGCGCATGTTGAGTCAATTGTCGTCTTCGAGAAGAAGAAAAAGAAAAAGTATTGACGGGGTTGTGAAAACGCTTGCAATAACGATGTTTTCACGTTATAGTTCAGATGTCAGACTTCTTTGATAAACGTTAAGAAGCGGAGGAACATCAGATGATCCCACAAGAAAAAGTGAACGAGCTTGTCCATAAAGCGATTGATGCACGGTCGCGCGCCTATACTCCTTATTCGAAGTTTAATGTCGGGGCTGTCGTCATCGACGAGACCGGCAAAGAGATCTCGGGTTGCAACGTCGAGAACGCTTCGTACGGCTTGTCGATGTGTGCAGAACGGACTGCCATATTCAAAGCGGTATCGGAAGGCAGCAAGGCAATCGAGACTGTCGTCGTCGTCGGCGACACGGACGGACCAATCTCGCCATGTGGCGCTTGCCGTCAAGTTATCGCCGAGTTTGCCAGTGACGACTTTACATTGATTCTCGCGAACATGGCCGGGGAGACGAAAGTGATGACGAAAGAAGAGATGTTGCCTTACGGCTTCTCGCCAAGCGATTTAACATAAAAATGCGGACGAATTTCGTCCGCATTTTTATTTATTGCCCTCATATTTTTTCTCGCTGACCGAGTCATCCTTCGAGTGCCGCTTATGTTTTTCATCTTTCACTTTCTGGTTCAGCTCTTCTACCGGGATCGGGTCGACCGTTTCCATCCCTTCCTGGTCGAAGATGCTCTCCTTGTCCGTATCGACGGCATCCGGATTATCAAACGGTCGCTTGGACGTATCTTTTGACTGTTTCATCTTCATCGCCTCCTTGTCTTGACTGTTATTCCACTTCCTGAATGGGTGTAAACGCTTTAGAAAACGGGTTTCGATTTTGCGGAACAGTGGAATTATCGGTACATAGTGACTAAGGAGGGGTATTCGGATGGATAAGAAAGTATTGATGGGAATCGTACTCGGGGTAGCTGGGGCCGCGCTCGTCGCACCAAAAGTGGCGGCACTCTTGACTCAGGACCGAGATGACGATACATGGAGCAAGATGGACAAGATGGAAAGTGTCGATTCGGATAAGGATGAGGCGGAGGAAGGCCTCACTCAACTCGATTCGAACTATCGGGCCGAGTGGCAAGCGAATGGTTATCCACAGACGCACGCCGAGCGGGAACGTCTCATGAATGAATCAGATGACGCCTATAAAGGCAAAGACATATAAAAAAGACAGCCGCGGCTGTCTTTTTTATATGTCTTCATCCGGCAAGAGCGGCAATGTGAGCGTGACGGTCGTTCCGTTGCCAACTTCTGAAGTGAAGTGCATCGAGCCGCCGTGGCGTTCCATGATGTGTTTGGCGATGGCGAGGCCGAGCCCGGTCCCGCCATCTTCGCGTGTGCGGGACTTATTGACACGGTAAAATCGCTTCGTCAATTGATCGAGATCCTCTTTCGGGATCCCCCGACCTTCGTCCCGAATCTCGGTGACGGCATTGTCGGTGGTCGCATATGTCTTCACATGGATCGATTTCCCGGCTTCGGTGTAGCGAAGGGCGTTATCGAGCAAGTTTCCAACGACTTGCTCGAGCCGGTCGTGGTCCCCAAGAATGATCAAGTCGAAATCGAGGTCCGTCTCGATCGTGACGCCTTTCGCCCCGGCAATCGGCTCGAAACGGTACAGCACATCTTCGAGTACTTGCGAATAGACGACCGGTTCTTTCGTCATCGGATATGAGTCGCGTTCGAGTTGGGCCAAGTCGAGCAAGTCATTGACGAGCCGTTGCAAGCGCTCCGTCTCATTCTCGATGATCTCGTAATATTGGTTTTTCGTTTTCTCGTCGAGCGACGGGTCTTGGAGCATTTCCGTATAGCCCCGAATATATGACAACGGTGTCCGCAATTCATGACTGACGTTCGCCAAAAATTCTTTCCGTTGCTCTTCGACGAGACCGAGTGACTCGGCCATCCGGTTCAGCGTCTCGGCGAGCTCGCCAATCTCGTCATCGTAATAAATCGGGATACGGTGCGAGAAGTCGCCTTTGGCATATACTTGCGAGGCTCGCTTCATTTGTATGAGCGGCTGAATGATCGTATCGATAATTTGCGTCCCGAAGATGAGCAAGTTCACGATCATCAAGATGAGCAAGAACGTGATCATAAGCCGAATCGGTTGGAACGGCTCACTGATTTTACTTAACTCCATATATAGGATGAGCGCATTATCGAGCTCGCCGTCCCGGATGAGCGGGAAGGCGGACATCAGGATATCCACATCCTCGGTCGGGTGTTTACGGGTGACGGAGATCGCGTAGCCGTCTTGCAGTTTGGCGAGGTCTTGTTCCCGTAAAAACGTCTTGCCTGAGCCGAGACTGTCTTCCCTGACCGACGAGAGGAACACTTTCGTCTCGGTCAGTTCGTTCGTGTACGTCATACTGTCCGAAAACGCGTCAGAGAAGCCGTCCGCCTTGTAGATGGTGACGAGCTTCTCTCCGCGGTTGATGAGCAGTTCTTCCTGCGTCTGAATATAGAACTTGTCGTACAAGTAAAACGTCATGATGATGAACACGAACGCGGAGAAGAGGCTAGCGGTCCAGATGGTGATCCAAATCCGCTTCCGGATCGTGTATTGCTTCATACGGTCGCCTCGAACTTGTAGCCGATCCCCCAGACGGTTTGAATGTAGCCACCTGCTTCACCGAGCTTGAGGCGAAGCGTCTTGATATGCGTGTCGACCGTCCGAAGGTTACCGTGGTACTCGGTGCCCCAAATTTGATCGAGCAACTGTTCACGTGAGAAGACTTTCTCTTCATTCGTGATGAACAAGTAGAGCAAATCGAACTCTTTACGGGTCAAGTTGACCGTTTTCCCTTTTACGCTGACCGCACGGCCGTCGATATCGATGGACAAGACTCCGGTATCGAACGTCGCTTCTTGTTCTTTCGAGAAGTTATGCGTCCGACGAAGCGTTGCTTCGATGCGGGCAAGCAGCTCGCGCGGACTGAACGGCTTCGTGATATAGTCGTCCGCGCCGATCTTCAAGCCATGGATGCGGTCGAGTTCTTCTGACCGGGCCGTGAGCATGATAATCGGGACGTTCGAGAACTCGCGGATGCGCATGCACGCCGTGAGGCCGTCGAGTTCAGGCATCATCACGTCGAGCAGGACGAGGTGGAACGACTGTTCTTTCAATAAGTCGATTGCCTCGAGGCCGTTCGTGGCTGTGACGGTCTCATATCCTTCCTTCTCTAAGTTCGAAACGAGTAAATCCCGCATTTGTTCTTCATCATCGGTCACTAAGATGCGAAACGTTGGTTCTGACATTGGGCATTCTCCTTTACAAAACGGTTAACGAGGATGTGTGATAATTCCCTCATACCTCTATCATACCTATCTCTCCGAATTAGAACAGAAATATTCATTGCCGTAAAGTTGTCCTCATGAAATCCACACAAAAACGCCACAAAAAAGCCAATTCTTTGTCAGAATTGGCTTACGCTTCGAGCTGTGCTTCATAGGTATGGTCGAATTCAGGCGCATGGAGTGAGTGCAAGTAGAGTTGGAAACTCGACTTCGACACTTCATACAAGACATATTCGACGTCCCCTTGGTTGATTTCAGTCAATAGTTCAGACCGGATCTCGTTAGCGCAGAAAGCGTACGGTAGTTTCTCAGCTGCCGCGATCGAACGCTCATTCGATTGACGGATTTTTAAAAATACACTTTCCATGTCAAGCTCGAAGAAAAGTTCAGAGAAGAACGCTTCTTTCGCGACTTGATTGTAACCTTTGCCGTGATACGGTTTGCCAAGCCACGTCCCGAGGAATCCATAGCCCGATTCCACATCGAACAAGCTGATCGTCCCAATCGGGGTACCGAACTCGTTCGTGATGGTACGTGAGATGATGTTTCCTTGCTCTTCTAGCTCGATGATTTGCTTCGTGCTAAATAAAAACTCGTCAAAGTGGACCGTCTTTTGACGGACATACGGAAAGACATCTGGGTGTTGCATCAGTTCGAACAACTCCGCGCAGTCGGTAAGCTCACGAAATTTGAGCACCTTTACATTCCTCCCCCTATTTCAGACCGCTGAAGAATAGTTGTAACGAAAGCATACTTCTGGCTTCGTTGTTCGAACTTGCCTTGGCTGCTCCCTTTTATGAAGTTACAAGATTATTTTATATAGTTTTTTTGAAAAAGCAAGTAAATAAAATGCAACTTCACAAAAAAATAATAAGAGCGCTTTCACGACTGGCCTCACTCACATCTCATGATGTGTTTTCGATCGGCTCGTCGAGTAAACGATGTGGCCATCGACGATGGTCATAATCGGCTTTGACATGTAGTCGAGCGGGAAGTGACTCCAAAGGACAAGGTCGGCATCTTTGCCGATTTCGAGCGAGCCGATGCGGTCGTCTACTCCAAGCGATTCGGCCGGATGGATCGTGATGGCGCGGAGTGCGACGTCGACCGGAAGTCCTTCGCGGGCAGCAAGACCGGCGCAAAGATTTAAATATTGAACGGGCGTATAAGGATGGTCCGTCGTAATCGAGACGATCATATCGTGTTCATGTAAAATTCGGTACGTCTCCCATGTTTTGTTCTGGAGCTCAATTTTCGATTTACGTGTGAACGTCGGACCGACGGTGACATGTTTGACACCGAGTTCGCGTAACTTTTCAGCAACGAGATGTCCTTCCGTACAGTGCTCGATTCGATAATCGAGGTCGAACTCTTGTGCGAAGCGGACGACCGATAAAATATCGTCGGCGCGGTGGGCGTGGACCCGGATTGGCATCTTGCGGTCAAGGGCGAGTTGAATCATCTGGCTGCCGAACGTGCCGATCGTCTTCGTCGAGTCGACGGTCCGGAACGCTTCACGCAATAATCCCATGATCCCCATGCGGGTCAACTCACCGGATCTCCCCATACTGTGGACACGCTTCGGGTTCTCTCCGAGCGCAAGCTTGAGACCGGCATAACGCCGAAGTACCATGTCCTCGATGAAGCGGCCGTGCGTTTTAATGACACTCGTCACCCCGCCGATGACGTTCATACTGCCGGGCATGACTTGAACGGCAGTGACTCCGGCCATGAGCGCCTCTTGAAACCCTTCATCGAGCGGATAGACGCCGTCGATGGCCCGAGCGTGCGGCGTCATCGCCTCGACGGTCTCGTTTGCATCGTTTCCGACTGAACCTGTCCCTTCGTCATACAGTCCGAGGTGGGTATGGGCATCGATAAACCCTGGGAATAAGAAGTTGCCTTCGGCTTCGATGACCGTTTCTCCGTCGAGCGGGTCCAGCAAGTCTGCCATTTCGATGATTTTGCCGTCTTTGACGCGCAAATCTCCGTAAAAATGTGGGGCAGTGATCGGATAAATGTGGGCGTTACGAATTAACAAATTACTCACGTGCTAGCTCCTTTCAAATCAAATGAAGTAGTTGTTTCAAAGCGGGTTCTAACGTTTCGTAACGGAAGCGAAAACCGTGATTGAGTGCTTTCGTCGGGACGACTTTCGCCCCTTCAAGGACGATGACACTCTTCTCTCCTAGCGCGAGCTTGAGGAGCGGTGCTGGGGTAGGTGCCCAAGGCGGGCGATGCATCACGCGTCCGAGCGTTTTTCCAAACTCATTCATCGTGACGGGCGTCGGTGCCGTGCCGTTGACGGGGCCTTCGATGGAAGTCGTCTCGATGATATGGACAAACAGGCGAACGAGGTCGTCCAAATGAATCCACGGTACCCATTGCTGTCCTGAGCCGAGCCGTCCTCCGACACCGAGCGTGTACGGCAGTTTCATGAGCGGGAAGGCACCGCCGTCATTCGATAAGACGACACCGGTCCGCATCGTGACGAGGCGAATTCCCATGTCTTTGATCGGGGCCGCCTCTTTCTCCCACAATACACAGACGTTTCCTAAGAAGTTGGTCCGGTCCGGGAGTGGGGTCGCTTCGGAATACGTGATGGAACGGTCTTCCCCGTAAATCCCGATGGCGGATCCGCTGATGACGACGCTCGGCTTGCGTTTCATATTTTTAATGATCCGAACGACTTCTTTCGTCCCGTCGATTCGGCTTTGAAGAATGGCTTGTTTCTGTTTATGTGTCCAGCGTCCATCGT
This sequence comes from Exiguobacterium sp. s7, assembly GCF_018618195.1. Lineage (NCBI taxonomy): Bacteria > Bacillati > Bacillota > Bacilli > Caryophanales > Exiguobacterium > Exiguobacterium sp. s7. The sequence goes on from NZ_JACSLO010000008.1 coordinate 100,209, forward strand.
TGATGGAGGCGCCAGCCAAATGGATGAAGGCGTCGACGTCTTGCAACTCGGACTCAGGATGGCTGTCAGGCGTCAACCATTCAACGAACGAGATCCCTCCTTGTCGTGGGCGCGGGCGGCGCGTCAATACGACGACTTGATGTCCGGCCTCGGCGAGCGCGCGGACGAGCGGGCGACCGATTAGTCCGGTTCCGCCGGTGATTGCAATTTTCATAAGTCTCCCTCCAGTATATTGAAGCGATTTCAAAACGGGTATGGGTTCCATAAAGAAAGCGGACCGTTCGTATTGTGAATACCCTTTCTTCTAACTTATCAAAAATCCTGCTCGAAAGGGGAACGTGATATGTTAGAAGCAGGAAATGGAGGGATTTCGTGAAAATTGCCAAGTTTACGACCCAGAAGAAAAATAAAGACCGGCTCAACGTGTACGTCGAGAAGGACGGGCGTGAGGAGTTTGCGTTCGCCATCGACCTCGACGTCTTCATTAAGTATGAATTGACGAAAGGGATGGAGCTCGAAGACGACTTCGTCCGTGACGTTCTTCAAGCCGAAGAAGAACAAAAAGCATATAAAGCGGCCGTCAATTATTTATCGTACCGAATGCGTGCCGTTTCAGAGGTGCGTGACTACCTCGTGAAGAAAGAGATAGATGAGGCAGCCATCAAACGCGTCATCGAGCGATTGATCGAACAGCGCTACTTGAACGATGCTGAATTTGCCAAAGCCTATACCCAGACGAAGTTCAATACGAGTCCGAGCGGACCGATCAAAATCAAACGAGAACTCACCCAGCTTCGAATCGACGCTGACATCATTGAAGAAGTCATCGGCGCAATTTCGCACGAAGACCAGCTTGAAAAGGCCGGAAAGTTCGTAAATAGGAAACAAATGGAAACAAATCGCCGTTCTGCCACAGAAGTGCAACAAAGAATTCAACAAACCCTGATGCAAAGGGGATTTACGTTTGATATCATTTCAGAGGCGATTCTCACGTTTTGGGAGAACGAGGATGAGGACGTTGAACTTTCGGCTTGTTTGACACAGGCGGAAAAATTAAATCGGAAGTTCAGTGGATATGCCCCATATGAGCGGAAACAGCGGATGAAGATGCAGCTTCGACGCAAAGGTTTTCCATATGAGGTGATTGATCGGGCTTTAGATCGACTCGCTGAACAAGAGTCATAACGGGAGATTCATTTACGGTAGGGGAAAAATCTGAAAAGGTGGGTCTACATTGACGATTTTTGAATGGATTACAGCACTCATGCCGATTGTGGCAGTGCTCGTATTATTGGTCATTATGCGTTTACCGGCGTCGGTCGCGATGCCGCTCTCGCTCGTATTGACGGCAGGACTGGCGTTCTTCGTCTGGCAACTCGATGCGACACGGATTATGGCGGCGACGTTACAAGGACTCGTGATCGCCGTCACGACGGTCTGGATTGTGTACGGTGCGATTGGGATGATGAATACGATGAAAGAGGGCGGCGGTATGAACGCGATTCGCTCTGGATTCGTTAACATCACACCGGACCCCCGGATTCAAGTGCTCATCGTCGGCTGGTTGTTCGTCTCATTCATCGAAGGTGCTTCGGGCTTCGGGACACCAGCTACGGTTGCGGCGCCACTGTTGATCGCCCTCGGCTTCCCGCCGATTGCAGCGGTCGTCATCGCTTTATCGGCCGACGTCTCGGCGGTCACGTTCGGTGCGGTCGGCACACCAGCTTTAATCGGAATTGGGAACGGGCTGTCGCTTGACGTCAATCAACCGGAAACGATCGAGTTTTTGACAAGCGTCGTCTTACAGACGGTACTCATCGACATGTTCGTCGGTTTGTTGATTCCGTTTATCTTGATTTTGATGCTGACCCGATTCTTCAGTAAAGAGAAGTCAATCAAGCCGGCGCTCGAAGTGTTCCCGATTGCCATTATCGCGGCACTCGTTTACAGTATCCCGGCCTACATTTGGACACTCATCCTCGGATTTGAATTCGGGGGCATGCTCGGCGGGTTGACGGGTCTCGTCATCCTCGTCGCAATGGCACGCAAAGGGATCCTCATGCCAAAACGGGTGTGGACGTTCGACGGTTATGCCGATGAGATCGAGCAGCCGCTTGAGAAGCCGTCTGTCGGTAAAGGCAAACGTGAACTTCCGCAGTGGAAGGCGTGGGCACCATATTTGATTTTGACGATTTTCCTCGTGTTGACACGGACCGTTCCATTCTTGAATGAATTGGCACGTAGCGTCCGCATTGACTTGCCAAACATCATCGGGGTCGAAGGAATCTCGACGTCGTGGGAACCGTTCTATTCGCCAGGGTTCATGTTCATCTTGACGATGATTGCGACATTCTTCCTCCACAACATGAGCTGGTCACAAGTGACTTCGGTCTTTAAAGCGACGACGCTCGGTGTCGTCGGGACGGCCATCACGCTCGCTGCGTCAGTGCCGATGGTTCGAATCTTCATTCACTCAGAAAATGGTGGAGCTGGTCTGGCTTCGATGCCGGTCGAACTCGCCACGGCTGCAGCCGATACGTTCGGCGGTGTCTGGCCGCTCGTCGCACCATGGATTGGGGCGCTCGGCGCCTTCGTTTCCGGATCGGCCACGTTCTCAAACATGATGTTCTCAAGTTTGACGACGAATGTCGCCGAATCCGTTGGTTTGAACGAGACGCTCGCGTTATCGATGCAGATGGCAGGAGCCAACGCCGGTAACATGATTTGTGTGTTGAACGTCGTCGCGGTCGCCTCGGTCGCAGGTCTTCTTGGGAAAGAAGGAACGATCATTCGCTATACGCTCATGCCGATGATTTACTACGTGACGGCGACTGGCCTTGTTGGCTTGATGCTCGCCACCTTCTTCTTGTAAAAAAGTTACAAATTATTTACGACAATAATATTGACAATTTTCTGAACAGTCTGCTAAGGTTTTAGTAGATTTTCAAACTATGAACAGAGAGGAGCCAGCATGATGAAGTACATTCCAACACTACAACGCACACACACAACATCATATGGCTACTCGTATTTGACTGCGTAATTTGGCAGCTGGATAGGGGTAGTGTCCTTTCCCTGACCATGCAAAAGACTGAAGACTCAGAAGCGTACTTCATCCGATTGGTTGCACAATCAGGTGACGTGCGCTTTTTTTGCGTGCGCGGAAAGGACGGAAGGGGGAATCAGTCATGAAACTGATTAAACAACTAGATTGGTTTATTAAAAGACAGAAGCGGACGTATATCGTCGCCATCATCCTGCTCATCATCACCGGAGTCGTCGATATGCTGCCGCCATGGATTATCGGACAGGCGATCGATGCCATCCGCGAAGGGAGCTTGACGACGGAACGTCTCGTCATGATCGTCGGATCATTGCTCAGTATCATGGTTTTATCATACGTCCTTTCATATCTATGGATCGCCCGTCTGTTTGGGACGGCGTTCCTGCTCGAGAAAAAATTGCGGGCCCGTTTCTTCGGCCACTTGCTCCGGCAGACACCGCGCTTCTATCAACAGCACCGCACCGGGGATTTGATGGCGCTCGCGACGAACGATTTGAAGGCGGTGGAACGGACGGCCGGGTTCGGCGTCATGACGCTCGTCGACTCGTTCAATATGACGCTCATCGCCCTCACAATCATGGGCGTGTTCATCGATTGGAAGTTGACGCTCGCCGCACTCTTGCCGATGCCGCTTCTCGCCTGGTCGATGAATAAGCTCGGACGCCAAATCCATGCTCGCTTCACAGCGGCACAGGACGCGTTCGGCGTGATGAACGACCAAGTCGTCGAATCGATTTCAGGCCTTCGGGTCGTCCGTTCGTTCGTCCAAGAAGAGGCGGACACGAAGAAATTCGACACGATCACCGACGACGTGATGGCGAAAAACATGCACGTCGCGAAAATCGACGTCTTGTTCGAACCGGTCATTAAACTGCTCGTCGGCTTGAGCTATTTGATCGGTTTGTCGTTCGGAACGTATCTCGTGTTCACGAACGACATCACACTCGGACAGCTCGTCTCGTTCAACATCTATCTCGGGATGCTCATTTGGCCGATGTACGCGTTCGGGGAACTGATCAACGTCGTGCAACGGGGGACGGCCAGCCTTGAACGAATCGAGGCGACGATGAACGAGACACCGGACGTCGTCTCGACCGGCACGGTCGAAGTCGGCGTCCCGGAGAAAATCACGTTCAAATCACTATCGTTCCAATATCCAGGATCGACCCGAGCCTCGCTTGAAGACATCGTCTTGCACGTGTCGCGTGGCGAGACGATTGGCATCGTCGGACCGACCGGGGCCGGGAAGACGACGCTATTGCGTCAAATGCTCCGCGAGTATCCAATCGATGACTCGCTACTCGTCAACGGGGTCCCGATTCACGACATCAAACTCGATACCGTGCGCGGTTGGAGCGGTTACGTCTCGCAAGAACATTTGCTGTTCTCGAAAACGGTCCGTGACAATATCTTGTTCGGCTCAAACGATGCGACGGAACAAGACCTTGAAACGGCGATTCGACTTGCGGCGTTCGATACCGATATCGAGCATTTAGAGAACGGTCTCGACACGGTCGTCGGGGAACAAGGGGTCATGCTCTCGGGTGGCCAGAAACAACGGCTCTCGATTGCCCGCGCTCTCTTGAAAGACCCAGAGATCCTCTTGCTCGACGATTCGCTTTCAGCGGTCGACGCCAAGACGGAAGCACGCATCATCGATTCGGTCCGGACGAGCCGGGCCGAACAGACGACGTTCATCGTCGCGCACCGCCTGTCCGCTGTCGCCCATGCCGACCAGATTCTTGTGCTGCAAGACGGTCGCGTCACAGAGCGGGGCACACATGACCAACTGATGGAACGACGCGGTTGGTATTATGAACAATACGTTCGACAAGGAGAGTCGGAGTAATCCGGGAAAGGGGGAATCTCTCATGATCGATCAATACGAATTAGATCCAGTCCGCAGGAAAAAAACGATCCGTTCACTCGTCGGCTATGCCAAACAAGTGAGACGCTCGATTTTCCTCGGTTTGACCTTACTATTTTTAGCGGTCGGCGCCGAACTAGCCGGACCGTATATCGCCAAAATTATCATCGACGACCATATCGTCGCCATCGAGCGCGATTGGGTTCAAGTCGAGTCAGGCGGGAGTGTCGACTTTGACGGCAACTCCTATGAAAAAGAGACACGGCTCGACGGAGAGACCGTCGTCCGACCTGTCTCGATCGTTCAGACGACGGACGGATACTATCTCGTCCCAGACGCTGTCATGAGTGGTGGGGTACGTGAAGTCGAAGACGGCGTCCTCACCATCACACGGAGCGAGGAATCAGCGACGTACGACAATATCGTGCCGCTCTCCTCGACCGATGTGTTTCAATTTTATGAGACGGATCTTCAGGCCGTGCTTATGTTATCTGCCTTGTACGTCGTCTTGCTTCTTATCGCGGCCGGTTTGAACTGGGGGCAACAGATGCTCCTCCAGCGATCGGCCCATAAGATTGTCAAGACGATGCGACTCGACGTCATGCGACATTTGCAGACGATTCCGGTCCGCTACTTTGACCAGACACCGATCGGGAAAATCGTCAGCCGCGTCACGAATGACACTGAGACGATTCGCGACCTATATTTAGGCGTGCTTGCACGCGTCTTCCAAAGCGTCGTCATGATGATTGGTGTCCTGATCGCCATGTTCTTCTTGGACGTGCGCCTCGGTCTCGTCTCGCTCATCATCATCCCGGTCGTCATCGTCTGGATTAAGCTGTTCCAACGCCTGTCGACCCGAAACAACTTCCGTGTCCGTGCCCTCGTCGCGGATATGAACGCCCAATTGAATGAGAGCATCCAGACGATGCCGATCATTCAATCGTACGTCAAAGAAGATCTCGTCTATGACGAGTTCAACGAGAAAAACAGCGACAACTTCCAAACGAGACGGAAACTGCTCAAACTGGATGCGCTCATGTCGCACAACTTGGTCAACTTCTTCCGCAACATGGCGCTCGCCTTACTCATCTGGGTCGTCGGTGCGCAGACGCTTGGAACGGGCAGCGTGCTCACGCTCGGGATTTTATACGCCTATATCGATTACGTGTCACGGATCTTTGAGCCGGTCACACAAATCATGAACCAACTGTCCCCGCTCCAACAAGCGCTCGTCTCGGCAGACCGGATGTTCCAGTTGCTCGACGAGAAAGGGGAAGACGTGTCCACGGAACGGATTGCACGCTTTAAAGGCGAGGTCGCCTTCGAGGACGTGTCGTTCAGCTATGAGGCCGGGAAACCGGTGCTTCAACACATCGATATCCATGCGGAACCGGGTGAGACGGTGGCGCTCGTCGGTCATACGGGCAGCGGCAAGAGTTCGATCATGAACCTGCTCATGCGTTTTTATGACCCGTCAGAAGGAACGCTCAACATTGATGGCATGGACGTGACGAAACTGCCGACGCAAGCCGTCCGCGCCCATCTCGGTATCGTGCTCCAAGACCCGTTCTTGTTCACGGGCTCGATTCGAACGAACGTGACGCTCGGTGACGAGACGATCTCGGACGAGCGGATTTGGCAAGCGTTGACGGCGGTCGGAGCCGAGCGATTCGTCAAACAGTTGCCACACGGAATAGACGAGCCGGTCATCGAACGCGGCGCCTCGCTCTCGAGCGGAGAGCGCCAGTTGATCAGTTTCGCCCGTGCCCTCGTCTTCGACCCAGCCATCCTTGTCTTAGATGAGGCGACGGCAAGTGTCGATTCGGAGACAGAAGCGCTCATCCAAGACGCGCTCAAGACGCTCACATACGGGCGGACGACGTTCGTCATCGCGCACCGTCTCTCGACGATACGGGAAGCAGACCAAATCCTCGTCCTCGATCACGGTCACATCATCGAGCGAGGCAACCATCAATCACTCATCGCTGATGGCGGGGTCTACGCCCGGATGCATGAGTTGCAAAGTAAACAACAAGCCATCAGTTGAGGAGGTCTTATGGAAATTATCGGAAAGCATAACCGGGCCAAAGTGTTCAATGAACGGATTGACGATACGACGCGGGCCCAAATCCAAACGCTCGTCGACCAACCGTTCACGCGAGGCGCCTCGATTCGAATCATGCCGGACATGCATGCCGGCAAAGGATCGGTCGTCGGAACGACGATGACGATTCACGACAAGGTCGTGCCGAACCTCGTCGGCGTCGACCTTGGGTGTGGCATGCTCTGTACGGAAATCAAGGTAAAGCGCATCGACTTTCAACGGCTCGACGACGTCATCCGCCAATATGTACCGAGCGGGATGAACATCCGGGATACAGCACACCCGTACGCGTCTGAGCTCCCACTCGAGGATGTGCGGGCGCCTTATAAGCTCGACCGGGCCCTCCGCTCGGTCGGCACGCTCGGCTCGGGCAATCATTTCATCGAAGTGAACCGGGACGAAGCCGGACGCACGTTTCTCGTCATCCACTCCGGCTCACGCCACCTCGGTGTCCAAATCGCTGACCATTATCAACAGTTGGCGGTCGAGCACATGATGAAGACGGTCGACATTCGAGACGAGATTGAACGGATGAAGGCGACGGGACGGCAGCAGGACATCTCGGTCTATCTCGAGACGGAGCGCGAGGCACGGAATCGTTTCCGCGACCTCGCCTACGTCGAAGGGGAAGCGATGGAAGATTACATGCACGACGTGCGCATCGCACAGCAATATGCGGCCGCCAACCGTCTCGCCATGACCGACGTTATCGTTGAGGCGATGAACTGGAACGTCGTCGACCAATTCGATACGGTCCACAATTATATCGATCACGACGCGATGATGCTTCGGAAAGGGGCCATCTCGGCGCGGAACGGGGAGCGGGTCATCATCCCGATGAACATGCGCGACGGCTCGCTCATCTGTACCGGGAAAGGCAACCCGGATTGGAACTACTCGGGTCCACATGGCGCCGGTCGGGTCATGTCACGCTCGGCAGCGCGGAAACGGGTTGACTTCAAAGAGTTCAAACGATCAATGGAAGGGGTTTGGTCGAGCTCGGTCCGGCCGTCGACGATTGACGAATCACCGTTCGTCTATAAGTCGATGAAAGAGATTGTCCGCTATATCGAACCGGCCGTCACGATTGATCAAGTCATCAAACCACTGTATAACTTCAAGGCGAACTGAAAGGGCGAATTCAGTTTCGCCTTTTTCTTTTCCGCGAAAAATCTGATACGCTACAAGAGAGGTGAGCGAAATGGAAAAACGATTGAGTGATTTATCAAAATATGAACTCGAACAAGAGATTCGGGCGCTCCATGAACGGAAGCGGAAAGCCGAGCAGATGGGCATGGTCAGTGAGATTGAGGTCGTCTTGCGACGAATTGCGATTGCTGAGAGTTATTTGATCGACCCGAACTCGTTCAAGCCGGGAGCGACGTATATCGTCAACTATAATGACCGTCCATTCCGATTGAAGTTTGTGAACGGCGTCATGGGTTGGGGGACATTCGAAGGCGAGACGGCTGAGCATGCGATTCCGCTCTCGGAGCTGTCGGAGGTGAACGCATGAACCGGACCGAACAATACGAGCGCTTGGCACACATCTTGAAACAGAAAAATGATGTCTTAAGCGACGTGGAGGCGTTGACGTGGGTCGAAGTGCTGTGGGAGGACTTTGAGACGACACTCGCCCGGGCCGGAGAACCATATCCGGGAGAAGCAAAATCGTTCCAGTATGTCGTGCAACAGATTGATGCGTACGGACCGCAACTCCACTTGTTTCAAACGAAAAATGAGAAGTTCAAGCACTTGATGTCAAAGCGCGACCTTCATTGAAAAATCACGCCATAATTGGCGTGATTTTTTGCTTGCAAACAACTCACAATCCGTTATAATAAAGGTCGCTATTAGTTCGTTTCATAGTTAAGTATTTATAAACTTTCTTTAGTTGGAATCATCTTTCACTAAACTTGAGACGAGGCCGAAAGGAGGGAATGTGACTTGGACGTCGGTCAAAAAATCAAACGGCTCCGCGTCAAGAAGGGCTTGACGCAAGAAGAGCTGGCCGAACGCACGGATTTGAGTAAAGGGTATATCTCTCAAATCGAGCGTGATTTGAGTTCACCTTCGCTTGAGACATTATTCGACTTGTTAGAAGTACTAGGTTGCTCACCGAAAGAATTTTTCGATGAAGAGATCTTTCAAAAGGTAAGTTTTAGCGAAGACGACCGGACCGTGTATGTGGATGAGGAACGAAAATACCGGACCGAATGGCTCATCCCGGAATCGAACGAAAAAGAGATGGAACCGATTTTGCTGACCTTCTCCAAACATGGGGAATTCAAGCGCTATGAGCCTTCCCGTTCTGAGACGTTCGTCTACGTCCTGTCAGGGCGGGTCGCCTTGAAGCTCGGCCATCACACGTATTTCGCCAAAGCGGGAGAAACATTATATTACGTCGCTTCGGATTCACATCAGCTCGTCAACGACTGTGATGGCGAGAGTGAATGTTTGATCGTCGCGACCCATTCATATTTATAAGGGAGGAACCGAAATGAACCCAGAAACGATTATCCGCTTTGACAACGTGTCGAAGCGTTACGATGACACCGTCGTCTTGGAAAACATTAGCTTTGAGATTGAACGAGGGAAATTCTATACGTTGCTCGGACCGTCTGGATGTGGGAAGACGACGATTTTGCGTCTGATCGCAGGTTTCACGGATGCGACAGAAGGCGACATCCAGTTCAACGGGAAGCGCATTAACGACGTCCCAGCGAACAAACGTCAAGTGAACACTGTGTTTCAAGACTATGCGCTCTTCCCGCACTTGAACGTGTTCGAGAATGTCGCATTCGGTCTGCGCATCAAAAAGATGAAAGAAGCGGACGTGAAGACGAAAGTCGAACAAGCGCTCAAATTCGTCAACCTGAAAGGGTACGAGTCACGTGAAATCGATGAGATGTCAGGCGGGCAACGCCAGCGTGTCGCCATCGCCCGTGCCATCGTCAACGAACCGGAAGTCATTTTGCTCGATGAGCCGCTCTCGGCGCTCGATTTGAAGCTCCGGACGGAGATGCAATATGAGCTTCGTGAATTGCAACAGCGTCTCGGCATCACGTTCATCTTTGTCACGCACGACCAAGAAGAAGCGCTCGCCATGTCGGATGAGATTTTCGTCATGAATAACGGGAAGATCGTCCAAAGCGGGACACCGACCGACATTTACGATGAGCCGATCAACCGTTTCGTCGCCGATTTTATCGGAGAGTCGAATATCGTACCGGGCGTCATGCCAGAAGATAACATTGTCACGTTCGCCGGGAAGACGTTCGATTGTGTCGACCAAGGGTTTGATCGCAATGAAAAAGTCGAAGTCATCATCCGTCCGGAAGATTTGGAGATGACGTCGGTCGACTCGGCGAAACTCGTCGTCGATGTCGACTCGCAACTGTTCCGCGGCGTCCACTATGAGATTTGCTGCTATGACCAAGAAGGGAACGAATGGCTCGTCCATTCAACGAAAAAATCGGTCGTCGGCTCAAAAATCGGCCTCACGTTCGATGACGAGGCGATTCACGTCATGCGCTTAGGGGAGACGGAGGAAGAGTTCGACCGTCGTCTCGAGTCCTATGAGGAGGTCGCTCATGAATCAAACTAGTCAAACCGCGAAGACGGTCTATTTGACGACCTATTGGTTATGGATCGCGCTGTTCGTCATCGCGCCGCTCCTGCTCGTCGTCTATTACTCGTTTTTTGATATCGAAGGGAACTTGAGTTTAGAGAACTATCAGATGTTCTTCACGTCGACATATTTGACGATGACGTTGTCTTCCTTCTGGTATGCGTTCTTGATCACGTTCTTCTCGCTCTTGATCGGGTATCCGACCGCCTATTTATTGACGAAGACAAAGCATAAGCAACTTTGGCTTTTGCTCATCATTTTGCCATCATGGATCAACTTATTGCTTAAAGCCTATGCATTCCTCGGAATTTTCGGGACGTATGGCATCACGAACCAATTTTTAGAGGCGATTGGCATCGGGACACAACAGATTTTGTTCACGGACTTTAGTTTCGTATTCGTGTCGGTCTATATCTTCATCCCGTTCATGATCTTGCCGATTTATAACGCCATTGAAAAGCTCCCGCCGTCGCTCGTCTATGCGTCGCGTGACCTCGGGGCCTCGAACTGGACGACATTCCGCCGGGTCATCTTCCCGCTCACGCTCGACGGCGTGAAGTCAGGGATTCAAATCGTCTTTATCCCGGCATTGTCACTGTTCATGATCACCCGACTCATCGCCGGAAACCGAGTCATCACGCTCGGGACGGCGATTGAACAACAATTCCTCGTCACGCAAAACTGGGGCATGGGCTCGACGATTGCCGTGTTCTTGATTTTGGCGATGGTCCTCGTCATGGTCATCACGCGTGACTGGGGCGCGAAAGGAGCGGTGCGTCGATGAAACCGAAAAAATTTAAATTAGCCAACCTCTATTTGATGGCGGTGTTCTTCATCCTCTACGCACCAATCATCTACTTGGTCGTCTACTCGTTCAACAGTGGCGGGACGATGAGTAACTTTGAAGGCTTCACGCTCGACTGGTACAAGTCGCTCTTTACCGACACCCGCCTGCTCGTCATCGTCTTGAACACGATCGTCATCGCTCTGCTGTCGGCGACGATCTCGACCGTGCTCGGCGTCATCGGCGCGCTCGCCATCTATACGGCGCGGCAACGCTTCACGAAGACGTCGCTCTTGTCGCTCAACAACGTGTTGATCGTCAGTCCGGACGTCATCATCGGGGCGTCGTTCCTCATCCTGTTCACGATGCTCGGGATTCAGCTCGGTTTCTACTCGGTGCTATTGGCGCATATCGCCTTCTCGGTGCCGATCGTCGTCATCTTGGTCTTGCCGAAGCTGCAAGAGATGAGCCCGACGCTCATCGATGCGTCGCGTGACCTCGGCGCGAGCACGTGGGACGTGTTGACGAAAGTCATCTTGCCGTATATCACACCGGGCATCTTCGCCGGGTTCTTCACGGCGCTCACGTATTCGCTCGATGACTTTGCCGTCACATTCTTCGTGACCGGCAACGGCTTTACGACACTTGCCGTCGAAGTCTACTCACGGGCTCGCCAAGGCATCTCGCTCGAAATTAACGCTTTGTCAGCCATCTTGTTCTTGTTCACACTCATTCTCGTCCTTGGGTATTATGTACTTGCCCAACGCGGTGGTAAAGCGAAGGAGGTAAGACGATGAAAAAATTGGTCATCATGTTGACGGTGCCGGTCCTCGTCAGTGCCGCTCTTTTGCTCTGGGTGTATCAAATCAATATGGCGCAAGGGTTTGGCGGCGATAACACGCTTGTCGTCTACAACTGGGGCGATTACATCGATGAAGACTTGATTGGCGAGTTCGAGGAAGAGACGGGCTTGAAAGTCATCTATCAGACGTTCGATTCGAACGAGGCGATGCTCACGAAAATCGAGCAAGGCGGTACGGCGTTCGACATTGCGGTCCCGTCGGATTACGCCATCAGTAAAATGATCGAAGAGGACCTGCTCTTGCCGATCGATTATGACAAGCTCGAGAACTTCGATAACATTGACCCACGTTTCCTCGACAAGTCGTTCGATCCGGGTAACACGTACTCGGTCCCTTACTTCTGGGGAACGGTCGGTATCGTGTACAACCCTGAGCTCGTCGACGGTGAGATTACGTCATGGAACGACCTATGGGACATGCCGCTCGAGAATGACATCTTGCTCGCAGACGGGACTCGTGAGGTGATGGGCTTCGGTCTGAACTCGCTCGGTTACTCGCTCAACACGACGGACAAAGACGAGTTGCTCGAGGCGGAGAAAAAGCTCGAGACGCTCTGGCCGAACATCAAAGCGATCGTCGGCGATGAAATCAAGATGCTCATGGCCAATCGCGAAGCGGCCGCGGCCGTCGTCTGGTCTGGAGATGCTTCCGAGATTATGTACGAGAACGAAGAGTTGACGTACGTGATCCCGGAAGAAGGGACGAATCTCTGGTTCGACAACCTCGTCATCCCGAACACATCGAAAAACGTCGAAGGCGCGCACCAGTTCATCGACTTCATGCTCGACGCAGAAATCGCGGCCCGCAATACCGACTATGTCGGCTATTCGACGCCGAACGAAGCGGCACTTGAATTCTTGGATGAAGAAGTGACGTCAGACGAACGTTTTTATCCGTCAAAAGACGTGACAGATGAGCTCGAAGTGTATGAGAACTTAGGCAAGCGCATGAACGCGTACTACAACGAACTCTACTTGCGCTTTAAAATGCAAAGTAAATAAAAGGAGTCCCGCTCACCGTGAGCGGGACTTTTTTGGATGGGGCGGGGAATCACGTCACCCGTTGCTTGGCAGCGATATGGGCCTCCCTGACGGCTTCGTCCGCAGATGCGAATTGGAGCAGCTGCTCGTAGATGGCCGTCTGTTCCGCCAACGTCAACCGGGCCTCGCCTGGCAAGGCAATCTGCTGTTTCCATGTCTTCCGGTTCAATACGGGAACGTCCGCCACGTCGATGCGTTTCAAGGTCGACCGGTCGCTGAAGACGATCCAAGAGTGGAGCAGACTCCGCTCCACAGCAAGCGTTTGTTCCATCGCTTTCATATGCAACTCGTTTTGTTTAATCGGATTGAAAAAGCGGAACTTCTTTCGATTCGGCATCGACTGCGTCCAGTGCCGTTCTTGTTCATGTCCAAAAATCCAGCCGCTATAATTTTTTGACTCAATCACGTGGACACCACTCTGGTTGATGAACACCACATCGATTTCAGTCGTACGCTCTCGATTCTTTGGGTGAGGCAAATATAGATTCGTCAAGATGAAGGGATTCGGGACGCGCTCCTCGATGGCGGCGACACATAAATACTCGCCGTATAAGCCGGTGTCTTGAACGACTTTGAAATAGCTGTGTCCGGTCTGGGCGTAATAGCGGCTCCGTTTATAGCGCTTGACCTTCGTATACAACATACCGCTCATCACCAGGAACAAAGGAGCGAATAGACTGACCAATGAAATCAACATTCCGTTGAACGTGCTCGTTAGAAGCTCGGACATAGGCTGCCTCCTTTCGTGTCTCTCTTTACTATATCGAATCGAGCCGATTTTTAGGTTGATTTTTGGGGATAATTGGAAATGTGATTTTAAGAAAAAGATGTCTATTGATTGAAAAAAGACCAGCCATCGAGATGACTGGTCTTCTACATTCAGCTTTGATGCAACTCGGCCCGTTCTTCGTCCGTGAACACACGGGAACGACTTAAAAATCGTTTTCCTTCCACGCCCTCGACCGAGAACATGCCGCCCCGGCCCTCGACGACGTCGATGATGAGCTGGGTGTGTTTCCAATAATCGTATTGCTTCTCGTGCATATAGAACGGACACCCACCAATCTCACCGAGCAGGACGTCATGATCCCCGATCATGAACTCATCTTGGGGGAAACACATCGGGGAGCTCCCGTCACAACAACCGCCCGACTGGTGAAACAAGAGCGGTCCATGTTTTCGTTTCAGCTGTTCGAGGAGCGCAAGCGTGGCGGGGGTGGCCTCGACGCGATTCACCATCTCAGAAGAACCCGAGTTTTTGTTCGCTATAGCTGACGAGCATGTTTTTCGTCCGTTGATAATGGTTGAGCATCATCTTATGGTTCTCGCGGCCAATCCCAGACATCTTGTATCCGCCGAACGCGGCATGGGCCGGATATTGGTGATAGCAGTTGATCCAGACGCGACCCGCTTGAATCTCGCGACCGAACCGGTAAGCCCGATTCATGTCACGGGTCCAAACGCCGGCGCCGAGTCCATATAACGTGTCATTCGCGATGGCGAGCGCCTCGGCATCGTCCTTGAACGTCGTCACCGACAAGACCGGTCCGAAAATCTCTTCTTGGAAGATACGCATCTTGTTATGGCCTTTGAAGATGGTCGGCTGCACGTAATAACCGTCAGCGAGTTCGCCGTCCATCATGTTGCGCTCGCCGCCGATGAGGCATTCCGCGCCCTCCGACTTTCCGATCTCCAAGTACGACAAGATTTTTTCCATCTGCTCATTTGATGCTTGGGCACCCATCATGACGTCAGGGTCGAGCGGATTTCCGAGTTTGATCGCTTTGACCCGTTCGAGGACGCGTTCCATGAATGGCTCATAAATCGACTCGTGGATGAGCGCGCGTGATGGGCACGTGCATACCTCGCCTTGGTTCAAGGCGAACATGACGAGTCCTTCGATCGACTTGTCAAAGAAATCATCATCGGCGTCCATGATGTCGGCAAAGAAAATGTTCGGCGATTTGCCGCCGAGTTCGAGCGTGACCGGGATGATGTTTTGTGAGGCATACTGCATGATGAGTCGACCTGTCGTCGTCTCACCCGTGAACGCGACCTTATCGACGCGGTCGCTCGACGCGAGCGGTTTGCCGGCCTCGAGTCCGAACCCGTTGACGATATTCAACACGCCTGGCGGGAGCAAGTCTTCAATCAATTCCATGAGCACCATGATGGAAGCAGGCGTCTGTTCAGCTGGTTTCAACACGATACAGTTTCCGGCAGCAAGAGCCGGCGCGACTTTCCAGACCGCCATCAAAATCGGGAAGTTCCATGGGATGATTTGGGCGACGACACCGAGCGGTTCATTGAAATGATAAGCGACCGTGTCGTTGTCGAGTTCACTGATGCCGCCTTCCTGTGACCGGATGACGCCCGCAAAATAGCGGAAGTGATCGATGGCGAGCGGAAGGTCGGCGTTGAGCGTCTCACGGACGGCTTTCCCGTTCTCCCACGTCTCAGCGTAGGCGAGCATTTCGAGGTTCGCTTCCATACGATCGGCGATTTTATTTAAAATGACAGAGCGTTCGGTGACCGACGTTTTGCCCCAGGCGTCTTTGGCGGCATGGGCAGAATCCAAGGCGAGCTCGATATCTTCTTTCGTTGAGCGGGCGACTTCGCATAAAACTTTACCATTTACCGGAGAGGTGTTCTCAAAATATTCTCCCCCTGCAGGCGCGGTCCACTTTCCGTTGATGTAGTTTTCATAGCGGTCTTTAAAGTGAACTTTCGTGCCTGTCGAGTTTGGGACTTCATAAATCATGGTCGTTCCTCCCTTTTCCGTAAAGTGTAGGGACCTTATGTATGCGCTTACATTTTACTGTAAGTCAACAGCTCCCTTTTTTCATCGTAACGGGTTGGTGTGATAAAAGTCAAAATTTTTCGACAATAATTTGTCACATTTAAACGGAAATGTTTTGAAGTCAAGATTTGTGGTAAACATCATATTAGCATCAATTTTAAATCGAAGGAGTGGACGTAATAATGGCAAAAACATATCAAGTCGACCCGGCACACAGTTCGATTACATTTACGGTCAAGCATATGATGATCTCGAAAGTAAAAGGGGAGTTCAAAGACTTTCACGTCGAAGCGAACGGACAACCGGACGATCTCGCGAACGCCCGCGTGAACGTGACGATCAAGGCGGCATCGATCGATACGAATAACAGCGATCGCGACAACCATTTACGGTCCGGAGACTTCTTCGATGTGGAGCAACACGAGGACATCGTGTTCGAGTCGACATCGTTCCGCTCAAAAGGCGGCGGTGAATTCGAACTGACCGGGAATTTGACAATTCGCGGGACGACCCGGGAAGAGACGTTCGAAGTCGAATATGAGGGAAGCGCGAAAGATCCATGGGGCAACATGAAGCACGCCTTCACCGGTGACGGGTCAATCAACCGGGAAGATTACGGATTGACGTGGAACCAGGCGCTTGAAGCGGGCGGCGTCCTCGTCGATAAAAAAGTGAAGTTTGACTTTGAGCTCCAGTTCACGGAGTCGGAGGCATAAAAAAAAAAAGTCGCTCTCGCGAGCGACTTTTTACTGTTCGTAGGCCAATTTCTTTTGTAAGCTCTCTTCGCTGAACACCCAACCGGTGAACGAAGACAACACTTCGTTTGACACTTCATCGACGATGACGACGGCGACGAACGGATAAATGTCTTTCGAAAAGTAGCGCAAGTTCGTGAAGCGATATTCAATCATGCCATTGTGGCGTGTGACCGTATACGTGTGAATCTTCGAAAACTCAAGGAACGATTGAAGATCCGCATTTTTACGGGCCTCCACGAAGTGAAGGTCGTCTTCCCCAGGCATCGGCTTGTCACGGAAACGACCACATTCGATGACCGTTCCTTTTTTCACTTTGACTGCTCCTAAACCGTTGCGGAATCGAACGGCGACGTGCCAGTCATCCCAGCCGATCCCCGGCGAGATGAACAGTTCGTGGGCGCCGGCGAAGTGACGGGCGACCGTGGCGAGGGCGCGATTACGCAATTTGAACTGGATGGCGTAATAGCTGATGACGAGCGCAATGAGCAGTGCAAAAATCGGGACAGTCGCCCCTGTGATAAGCCATAATACATATGCGCCGTAATAGGCAGAGAACAAATACGGATCGAACGTCCCGATGACGCCCCAGCCAATCCATTTCTTCGAAAATGGTTGGAGGGCTTGCGTCCCGTAGGCGTTGAACAAGTCGACCGTGACGTGCAACAGCACGGCGATTTGTGCCATGACCCATAATGAGGCAGGGTTGACGCCAAGCGCGGGTCCGATGACAGCGCTGACGATGATCGGCCAGGCGAGGAGTGCGGTGATTCCGTGTGAACGACCGCGGTGCTGGCGTAAATACGTGCTATTTCCTTTTAGTTTGAAGACCGTGTCAAAGTCCGGAGCATGCGAGCCGACGAGAGCCGTCGCTGTCATGGCTAGAAACATTTGTGCGTCGCCTGACACCTCTGGGCTGAGGGTCGCGATTGCACTTAAACCAAGTCCCATCCCAATGTGAGTAGCAGTATCCAATGTGCTTCAGCACCTCCATAAGTAGAAAAAACGGCGTTATTTGATCCATTTCATCATACAATATTTTTAAAACGAGGGGAAACGAAATGCTCGATGTTGATAAATTGTTCACAAATTATAATATTCAAGAATTTAACACAAATTTAGTGACGTGGTTCAACCGCGAAAAGCGAGATTTGCCGTGGCGTCACGGGAAAAATCCGTATCGCGTCTGGGTGAGTGAGGTCATGCTCCAACAGACGCGCGTCGATACCGTCATCCCATACTATAACCGTTTCATGGAGCGCTTCCCGACGATTGAGGCATTGGCAGCGGCCGAACCCGATGAGGTCGTCAAATATTGGGAAGGACTCGGTTATTACTCACGGGTCCGAAACCTTCATCAAGCCGTCCGGGAAGTCGTTGCCGTGTACGATGGCATCGTCCCCGAGGAAAAAGAGCGGTTCGAAAAACTAAAAGGCGTCGGGCCGTATACGACCGGGGCCGTGCTCTCGATTGCCTACAATCAGCCGGAACCGGCCGTCGATGGCAACGTCATGCGCGTCATGTCCCGACAATTCGGGATTTATGACGACATCGCCATCCCAAAAACGCGGAAATTGTTTGAGCAAGTCGTGCGTCGACTGATGGACCCGGCGCATGCCTCGGACTTTAACGAAGGCATCATGGAACTCGGGGCGACGGTATGTACGCCGAAAAAACCGATGTGTTCGCTTTGTCCCGTTCAAGACGATTGTTATGCTTATACCCATAACGTTCAAGATGAACTCCCGGTCAAGACGAAAAAAGGGGCGTCTCGGATTGAAATGTATGATGCGCTTTATTGTCGACAAGAGGGCCGCACGGCCTATATGAAGCGGCCGGAAACAGGTCTTCTCGCTGGAATGTGGCAATATCCGCTTACAGACCGGGGAACGGGGGAACAGTTAAACGGAACCTATGTTGGACAAGTGAAACATGTGTTTTCCCACATCGTCTGGTACATCGACTTATATGAAGTCGAGACGTTACCGGCAGGGGAATGGACTTGGCTCGACGAAGAGGCACGGGACGTGGTGACCGTATCGGTCGCCCAACAAAAATTAGAGCAGATGGCAGGTGCAAAAGATGAGACAGTTTGACGTACGAACGCCATATGACACATCCGTTGACACGCTTTGGACGCTGCTTCAAGATGCTTCGCTCTTATCAACACTGACATCGTTCCCGAAAGTGACGCTCCTTGGGGATGGGGCGTCGGTCGAGGGGAATCTCGTTCAATTGCGGGTTGGTGTCGGTCCAGTTTCATTACCGTGGAACAGTGCCATCACATTGACCGGGAATTACGCTTTTTGTGACCAAGGTGTGAAGTTGCCGTTTCCGTTCCGTCGCTTCAGCCATGTCCATCGGGTCGAACAAGTCGGAGGACAGGCTGTCATGGTCGATGAGGTCACATTCGATAGTTACGTACCGACCGTCCTTGTCGAATACTTCGTGCTTCGACCGATGTTCAAAGCGCGAGCCAAAGCATTCCAAAAAACACTAAATTCGTGAAAATAAGAGATTTCCTTTTTCATTGGTTCTGAAAGTCGCTATAATTAAATATGAGAATTGTATAGCATCATAGCGGAAAGGAGGAGCTTATGAGCTTATTTCCCAAAGCAGGTAGCAAGATCGAGATACAGAGCTACAAGCACAACGGAACTTTGCATCGCGTTTGGGAAGAAACGCTCGTCCTTCAGTCGTCAAAAACGGATATGATCGGATTCAATGACCGCATCATGGTCAGTGAGTCAGACGGCCGGCAATGGAGAACTCGTGAGCCGGCAATTTGCTACTTTTCATCTGAGTTTTGGTTCAATGTCATCTGCATGATTCGCGAAGATGGGATTTACTACTACTGTAATCTAGGTTCGCCGACAACGTTCGATGGGGCAGAACGTGCCATCAAGTACATCGATTACGATTTGGACATCAAGGTGTTCCCGGATATGTCGTACACGATTTTAGATGAGGATGAATATGAGCGGCATCGTCGCGAGATGAATTATCCGAAAGCGATTGATCGAATCTTGAAACAGAACGTTCAAGAACTTATTAACTGGATTCGAGGACGGAAAGGGCCGTTCAACCCAACATTCGTCGATGAATGGTATCGCGAATACGAAGCACGTTACCGGAGATGATTGCTCATCTCCGCTTTTTTCTTGAAGGAGGAACTAATGGGTAGTATTAAACGTTATTTAAAGTTCGTTAAACCGTATAAAAAACAAATCGCGCTGACCATCTTCGTCGGGATTTTGAAATTCTCCATCCCGCTCGGGTTGCCGCTCCTTTATAAATATGTCATCGATAACTATTTGACGGAAGATGCTCCGGCTGCCGACTACACGGAGCTCGTCTGGCTGTTCAGCATCGTCTTCTTCGTCTTCCTCGTCTTGAAGCCACCGATTGAATACTTACGCCAATATTTGGCGCAATGGGCGGCGACGCGGATTTTGTTCGACGTCCGGAACCGATTGTTCGACCACGTCCAAAAGTTGTCGCTCCGCTACTATTCGAACAATAAGACGGGACAAATCATCTCGCGCATCATCAACGATGTCGAGCAGACGAAAGATTTCGTCATCACCGGTCTGATGAACATCTGGCTCGATATGGTCACGATTTTGATTGCCATCGCCATCATGTACACGATTGACCCGCAGCTGACGCTCATCGCCGTCTTGCCGCTCCCGTTCTACGCCATCGCCGTCCGTTACTTCTATGGACGATTGCGCCGGCTCACGCGGGAACGCTCGGCCGCCCTTGCGGACCTTCAAGGTCATTTGACCGAACGCGTCAACGGGATGGCCGTCATCCGCAGCTTCGCGCTCGAACCGTATGAGAACAAAGCGTTCGAAGAACAAAACGGCGGTTTCTTGAAGGCTGCTCTCCGCCATACGGGGTGGAACGCGAAGACGTACGTCGTCGTCTCGACGATCACCGACATCGCTCCAATTTTGATTTTCACGACGGCCTCATGGCTCGTCTTGCAAGGGGACGTCTCGCTCGGGACGCTCGTCGCCTTTATCGCCTATATCGACCGTCTCTATGCACCGCTCGGTCGTCTCGTTAACTCGGCGACGACGCTCACGCAATCAGTCGCTTCGATGGACCGTGTGTTTGAATTCCTCGATGAGCCGTACGACATCGAAGAGAAGCATAGCGCATTCGTACCTGTACAAACGGCTGGCGATATCGAACTCGACCGGGTCAGCTTCGCTTATGAGAAAGACGGAGCCCGGGCTCTCCACGATGTCAGCTTGCACATCCGTTCTGGAGAGCGGGTCGCGTTCGTCGGCATGTCTGGCGGCGGGAAATCGACGCTCGTCAGCCTGATTCCACGGTTTTATGACGTCACGTCAGGCAGCATTAAAATTGACGGTACCGACGTCCGCGATTTTAAACTGCGGGCCCTCCGTGACCAAATCGGGATGGTTATGCAAGACTCGGTCCTCTTCAGTGAATCGGTCGCGATGAATATTCGGATGGGGAATCCGGAAGCGAGTGACGAAGATGTGATCGCCGCCGCGAAAGCTGCCAACGCCCATGAGTTCATCTCAAACTTGCCGGACGGCTATAATACGCCGGTCGGGGAGAAAGGGGTTAAACTGTCAGGTGGGCAAAAGCAACGGCTCGCCATCGCCCGGGTCTTCTTGAAACATCCACCGATCATCATTCTCGACGAAGCGACGAGTGCGCTTGACCTTGAGAGTGAGGCGATGATTCAGGATTCGCTCGCGCGATTGACGAGAGGCAGAACGACGCTCATCGTCGCGCACCGATTGTCGACCATCACCGACGCCGATAAAATCGTCGTCGTCGATAACGGACAAATCATGGAGACCGGGACGCATGAAGAACTGATGCGTCGCCGCGGCGCCTATTACGATTTGTATATGATTCAAGATTTAGCAGTCGTCGAATGAGACGGGACCTCGAGGAAACTCGAGGTCTTTTTGTTTTCCGTGACAGTGAGACGGGAATGAAGAAACGACATGCCAAAAGGGGGATGAACCAATGATGAACGGGGAAGGATTAATTACGGTAAAACCGCTAAAAGACGCGCTCGAGCTGACGTGGTCAGTCGAAGGGACGGTCCGGCTCACGCGGAACGGGAAGTATGTGTATGAAGGAACCGATCAACACTATGTCGATCACGAGACCGGTGTGGGAGAACAAGTCGCTTATCGCATCACGGACGAACAGGGGGAAGTGGCGAAAGTGTATACGGCCGCCGTCGACCCAACTGACGACTTGTACTGGAATCGTCATCTCACGTCGGCAGTCGTCGCCTCGAACGGCACCCATCTCCAATGGGACCCGATTGCTGACGTCGAAACGTATGCGATTTACCGGCAAGGACGACGCATTGCCGAAGTCGTCGGCCATGCTTATTTGGACGAGACGCCGCTCCATGAGCCGACAATGTATGAAGTGCGGGCGCTCCGCTCTGTGAAGCGAGATGAGAAACCGGGGACGAGTCTCATTCACGCCGTCGGCAAAGCGATGTCACTCGCCAAAGAATTGAAGACGGACACGAGACGGGACAAGGAATTGTACGTCATGTATTTTCTCGTCAGTCCGATTCGACCTGATTTGGAGACGGTGGACCAGATTCAGCTTCGCGTCCAGACGTTCATCCGCCCGCCGATGATTAAAAACCCGAACTTGTTGTCGCCTCATCCGTATTTTGAAGGAGACGGTCGCCCTTATAACGTTCATGCGACCGACTATCGCACGCGGACGGAAGTGAAGGCCGAAGGGCTGAGTGATATTCCGATCGTCTCCATCAAAAAAGATGCGAATGTGACGCGTGGCTATACGAAACATCACCGTTTGACGGGTGAAGATATCGCCTCTGTCGACCAAGTGTATCTTGAAGATGTCGATATCGACCGCGGGCGGGCGGCGTATCGGTTGCAACATTCCGTTGGCAACCCGCTCGTTATCGCGCCGGACATCAAATATACGATCGTCGCGCAATTAAAGGACAATGCTACGTTCAAGCTGTCCGGAAGTCATACGCAATCGCCACATCATGAAGTGTATCTTCAAGTCGGTGATGCCCCATGGACGACGATTCACCGGGCGGACGACCTCGGTGTCAGTTTCATGGGCAATCCGATGCCGGAGTGCCACTGGACGTACTTGACCTGTATGGACTAAAAAAAACCGTCGACTCATCGAGTCGGCGGTTTTGGTTGTTGGTCGAGAAATCGGCTCCGTTCTTCCGGCGTCGGCAGTTTGCACGTCTGTTTTTGTCCGAACCACTGATAACGATGTTTAGCGATCACATCATAGCCGAAATCACGAATCGGTTTTGGGACGAACCTCACAAACCTGAGCCAACGCCACTTCCCATCCAATCCTTCAGCGATGCGGACCGCCGCGTCGGATTTAATGTACGGGACACCATCGCGAATCAACACGATGCTGTCGACCGAGTCGTTGATACGATGACGTTTACGTAAAGCTTGACCGGCCTCGCCTTGAAGCGAGGCGAAATGAAAGTTCCCCGTCGCGTCACGGTTCAAGATGAACTGGACGCTCGCGTCGCAAAAGTTACAGTCTCCATCAAATAATACAATGGCTGGCATACCACTCGCCTCCTTCACTCTTGCCTGTTTCCGTTCCGGTGTCACTTCAAACGTCATGCGGCGAGCTGGCGCACCGATTCCATCCTATATAACGAGACGTAGTAGAGGTAGGCACCGAGCGCTCCGAACAAGAAGATGTAGCCACTCATGAACACGGGTCCGATGAATGCTCCGACGACAATCCCGGCCGCGGCCACGAGTTTGGCCCCGTGGAATGTGAGTCCACCGAAAGCAAGGTACGAGGCGCGACGCTCCGGGTCGAGCAAATCGACTTGTTTCACTTGGCGGATCGGCGAGTACAGCAATTCGCCGACTGTGAAGACAACGGCCAAGACGGCGAGAATCAGGAACGAGTTCATCGACGTGATGGCAGCGTACGCCGTGATGTATAACGACAAGCCGATGAAGAACACGTATTTCTCACGGTACCGTTTCACAAACGCAGTGACGGCGAACGTGATGGCGACGACGAGTAGTGTATTCTCGAGTTGCATGAATGCCATCATTCGGACACCATCGAACGGAACACCGACGATCGAGCGCTGTTGAAACGATTCCGCCAAATGAACACCGATATAGTTCGCCATATGGAACTCGGTCGAGAAGACGAGCATGCTGCCGAGCACGAACAACATCCAGCGTCGGTCATTGAGGGCGATCCGGTAGTTTTGAATCACGCCGACAATCGGATTGGCCGGCGTCGACCGGTTACCTTGATGCGAATCGACGAGATAGCGTTGCAAGACGACCGTTGTGATGGTCAATACGAGCGTCATCCCGACGAACAAGCCGAAGCGGTAGTCACGATAGAAGGCACCGCCGAGCATGACACCGCCGGCGATAGCCAAGTTGACGAGCCAATAATCATATACATAAATCGCTTTCCGATTCGATTCTTCCATCGAATCGATGACGATTGCCTCCAAGGCCGGATAGTTCAACCCGTTGGCGACCGCGTGACCGAAGTAGAGAATGGCCACGGCGAGTGCCCAATTGTTTGATGGGTGAATCGCCACCGTCATTCCGATGAAGCAAAGGATTTGAACGAGTTGGCCGATTTGTAAGACGTGCTTGCGATTGAAGCGATCCGAGAAGTACCCACCGAACAAGCCGGTGACATACCCGACGATGACGAATGACGTCATGATGATCCCGGCAGCGATTTTGCCGAGTTCTTCTGAAAAGTATAAAGCCATGAATGGAAAGATGGCCGAGCCGACGATGCGGATGAAAAAGCCGCAGACGAGTCGAAGCCGAACGTTGGTTGGGAAATCTTTGAATTTCATGTGAGCACCTCCTTGTTACTACTTTAAATGTGGACTACACTTGGTAAAAAGAGACAAAATATTTGGACATGTCCACTTTTAGGGGGAAGGTCATGAATGCGAAACTAGTGGCGATTTATCGCCACACGATAGAGACGGGCAAAAGGGAAGTGACGTTGCGGGAAGCGGTTGAAGCGGTCGGCTATAGTGAGAAGCAAGTGAAGCGTGATATCAAGTCGTGGCAAACGTTAGGCTGGGTGGAATATCAGGCCGGGAAAGGGCGGGGTCATGAATCGATACTCCGCTTTCAGTCGGGGTTTGCCCGGACGCTGAACGACTGGGTCGAAACCTCATTCTCAACGGCCTCGATGGCGGACGCGGCCAAATGGTTGGAGTGGGAGTGGCCACCCGCGTTACGTGAATTGATTCAAGCCCGGATTTGGAGTCGATTCGGTTTCGAACAGACGGAAGAAGACCGATTCGTGTTCCCGCGTACCCGGACGCTTGAATCACTCGACCCGCTCGACATCCATATCGCGATGGAGGCGTCCTTGTCTCGGCACGTCTTCGATCGCCTCTTCGAATGGGATGGGACGACGGTCCAAACGTCCCTTGCCCATCATATCGAAGAAGTGACATTCGGATTTCGGTGTTATATCCGAAAAGGCGTCACATTCCACAACGGGATGACGTTAGCCGCCAAAGATGTCGTTTACTCGTTGAATCGATTATTGGCTCGCGGAAAACAAGTTTGGTTGTTCGCGCCAATCGAACGGGTCGAATCGCCGGCGCCTTACGTCATTGACATCCATACGAAAGCGCACCGGGCCTACATCGAACGTTTACTTGCCCAAACGCCGGCATCCATTACGTATGAAGGGGCAGAAGGAATTGTCGGGACGGGACCGTTCAAATTGGAGAAACGGTCCGAAGAAGTAGTCCGGTTGCGGGCGTTCGAGCGTGGGCTTCGACCGCGTCCTTCGTTAGATGTGGTCGAATTTGTCACGTTCTCAGAAACGGATTATGCCAAGTGGAGCGCCGGTGATGATCAGAGCATCGTCAAGTGGATCGCTGAGGCCGGGGCGCGTTATCTCATGTTCAACTTGCAGCACTCTTGGTTCAAAGATGATATGGACACACGACTTGCCATTCAACAGGCAATCCATAAAGAAGCGTTCGTCGACTTGGGAGGAGAGCGTCATCAAGTGGCCCATGGTTTTTTCCCGGAGGCGAGTCGACCGGTGGCGGCACCAAAAGCAACGGGAAGTTCGCGCCGTCCACTGCGTCTATTGCATTTGCCGTTCGACGTTGCGACAGAAGACGCGATGCTTGTCGCGGAACAGTTGCGCGTAGCCGGCTTTACCGTTGAGACCGAGACGTATACGATTGCCTCGTTACTACAAGAGGAGACGCTCCGCCGTGCTGATTTGATTTTATGCGGGGAGATGATGAGCGAAGATCTCGATTTGGCGTTTCTCGCGTTTTTGACGAGTGAACTGTCACTCGTCGGCAAGTTAATCGCGCATGAAACGGAGCTCCGGACGATGATGGACCGTTACCGTCAGACCGATATGAGTGCGTGGCCGTGGCTCCATCGTGACGTCGAGCGTTATTTGACAGAAGCGGCACTTGTTATTCCTCTGTATCACGTGGCCCGAGAGCGGCGATTCCCGAGCTTTCTAGGGGAAGTTCCAGTCGATGTGTTCGGCCACCCCCGCTACGACCAGCTGTGGATTCGGCCTTCGGTGTAAACGAAAAGGAGATGCCGCGGCATCTCCTTTTGCTTATAGTTGGGCGAACGCGCGATTCACAGCGGCAATCGTCTCTTCGATATCTTGTTCGGTATGCTCAGTCGTCAAGAACCAAGCCTCGTACTTCGAAGGGGCTAAATTGACACCGTTCTCGAGCATCAATTTGAAGAAACGTCCGAACACTTCACCGTCTGATTTTTCGGCGCCTTCGTAATCGGTCACAATCTCGTCCGTGAAGTAAACCGTAAGGGCACCTTTTAAACGGTTCAACGTGATGGTCACACCATGTGTTTCTGCGGCTTCACGAATCCCGGCCTCGAGCTCGGCACCGAGTGCGTCGAGCTTTTCGTAAACGCCGGGTTGCTCGAGAACCTCGAGACAAGCGAGACCCGTTGCCATCGACGCCGGGTTGCCGGCCATTGTTCCGGCCTGATAGGCTGGGCCGAGCGGAGCGACCGTCTCCATGATTTCAGCTTTACCGCCATAGGCACCAATCGGCAAGCCTCCGCCGATGATTTTCCCGAGTGCGGTCATATCCGGTTCAATCCCGTACACTTGCTGGGCGCTTCCGTACGTGAAACGGAACGCCGTGATGACTTCGTCGTAAATGACGAGCGCACCATGTTCATGGGTGATGTCATTGACGGCCTGGAGGAAGCCTGGTTTCGGCTCGACGATCCCGAAGTTCCCGACAATCGGTTCGACGAGGACGCAGGCGATTTGATTTCCCCATTCGTTCATCATGTCGCGAAACGCTTCGACGTCATTGAACGGCACGGTGATGACTTCTTTCGCCGTAGCTCGTGTGACGCCGGCCGAGTCTGGTGAGCCGAGCGTGGCCGGTCCACTGCCTGCCGCGATGAGCATCAAGTCCGAGTGACCGTGATAGCAACCGCTGAATTTGACGACGAGCTCACGACCGGTATAGGCGCGAGCGACACGAACGGTCGTCATGACCGCCTCGGTCCCTGAGTTGGTGAAACGGACTTTATCCATTGACGGGATGGCCGCCTTTAGTTTTTTCGCGAACTCGACTTCAAGCGCGTGCGGTGTCCCGTAAAGGAGTCCTTTAGACGACGCCTCAATCAACGCTTTATGGATATGCGGATGGGCGTGGCCTGTGATAATCGGTCCGTACGCCGCCAAATAGTCGATATAGCGATTGCCGTCGACGTCATAGAAATAAGCGCCGTCTCCTCGTTCCATATAGACGGGTGCACCGCCGCCGACTGCCTTGAATGAGCGGGAAGGGCTATTGACCCCGCCGACGATGTGCGTCAAGGCGTCGGTATACAAAACGTCTGAATTGTTGCGTGTAGATGGTGTTGCCATATGTATTGCCTCCTTTTACAAATTCGCACTTATTGTATCATAGCCGTCAACCGCATAAGCTCAACGTTTGACGACCGTTCAAGAAATCAGTACACTATTTATAAAGATTACTATGTAAGAAATAGGTTAATTCTAACTGACATTTCGCATGAATTTTATAGAAGAAATGAGGGATTGACGTGGGAAGCGAAATGCTTGACCATGCTGTTCAGTCGCTCCGAGAACATGGAGTCAGAATGACGCCTCAGCGCCAGGCCATTTTGGAGTACCTCGTCACGGAGCACAGTCACCCGACAGCGGATGACATTTATAAGGCACTTTCGGCGAGATTTCCGAACATGAGTGTCGCTACCGTCTACAATAACTTGCGCGTCTTTAAAGAAGTCGGACTCGTTCAAGAGATGAACTATGGGGACGCTTCGAGTCGCTTTGATTTTGTGACGTCGCGTCACTACCACATCATCTGTGATGCATGTGGGAAAGTCGTCGACTTCAACTATCCGGTCCTCGACGAGATCGAATCGGTCGCGTCTCAATTGACAGGGTTCAAAGTCGATCGTCACCGTCTTGAAGTATACGGGACGTGCCCAGCTTGCCAAGCTGAACAAGCGCATAAACATTAAAAAACATCCTCAGGCAGAGGATGTTTTTTTATTCGTGTGAATGGGTTTGACGCTTATTATATTTTTCATCGAACTCTTTACCTTCGAGCGATTGATCGATCGTGAGCGGTTCGTCGCAGTGCATACATAAGTCGACCCGGCCGAGCATCTTTGTCGGTTTCTCACAATTCGGGCAAGTGACGACGATGGCTTTCGTGGATGCCATCCCAATAATAAAGTAGAGCGCTGAACTCGATAACACCATCACGAAGCCGAGCAACATGAAAATAATCATCAGCCATGTGATGCTTTTCGCCAACAGGCCGAGATACATGACTCCGATTCCCGCAAAGACGAGCAACAACGCAAGGTTTCGAGCGCGGTTGATTTTATTCCCCCGTTTTTTCATTTCGTAATCCCTCCATGTCTGTCTTTACTATAGCTCATCTGCACGACCGTGAGAAGTTCATACAATCGCTGGCAGGAGAATTTTAAAAGAAGGCGAATCATTTTTGTATCAGATTATTGGGTGGACGATTGTGGTTCATCATTATAGAAAGAAGGTATCAAGGTGACTATGGAGTATGCGACGCGCACGATCTATTCGGAATATGCGGCCTTGAAGACAACGCTTGGCATCATTGAAGTGAAAAAGAAACGGCCGAGAGATCCTTTGACCGATCAATCGGACCGGCTGTTGATTGTGATTGAAGCGAAAGAAGAACCGTTCTGGACAGTGAAACATTATCAGGTTGGGCAAGAAAAAATTATTCTTCATCTCGTAAGTGACTCGATGATGGATCGTTGGATTTTAATGAACGAGAATCGCCGGGCCATTCATTGGATTGAAGATGGAATGGTCTTGTTTGAACGAAATACGTTTTTATTAGACTTGCGACAACGCCTTCGTAATTTTTCGAATGATGAGCAACGTCTTCAACTGTCCCTTGCTTTTGCGAAGTTGTTGCGACGCTTTGAAGATGGACGAAGCTTATTTTTACAAGAGGAGCATCAAGATGCTTTCACCCAAATCCATCACGCCTTGACTCATTTGGCGCGGTTGTCGGTGTTGGAGGCCGGAATTCATCCGGAAATCATATTGTGGAAGCAAGTGCGCACACTCGATTTGGAAATATATAAGTTACATGAAGAACTGGTGAGCGGACAAGAATCGCTAGAACAGCGGATTCACTTAGTGATTATCGGAATGGAACATTTGATTCAATCAAAAGTGTTACCGGGCACGCTCCTTCTATTACAAACGATGCAACAAAGGGAGGAACCGTGGCCATTTTCTGAATTGATGGAGCACCCGAATTTACAAGAGTTGAAAGTCGACCTTGGAAGTATCGTCGGGTTCCTTGTACGCAAAGGATACGTTCGTTCGGTCTCACGGCCAACGAAGGGTGTCGGAGTGGAAGCGATCGCCTATGAAATCTCATAATCGAAATCAGGATGGAGTTCAATGAAGTCATGAAACTGTTCAAATTTATACTAGGTAGTATATTCATTATATTGATTGCTGCGGTCGTCTCAGTCTTTGCAGCACTGTTCACGATGGGTGACCCGATTGGATGGGGGCGCCCGATCATTTGGACGATTTGGTACGTGGTGGCTCTGTTGATTGTCATTATGGCGCTATATGACTTTTCACAATTGACGAAAGGCCAACGTAAACGAGTCGCATTAATCGGGACTGGAATTGGCATAGTGTTCTTTAGTTCCGTAAAAGGCTATTATGCGTATACCGAAAGTTTACGGATTGAAGAACGCGGTGTTGAGTTGTTTGACTATCAACCGTTTAATGAGGAATCGGATTTAGCGAAACTGGACGGCGCATCTTCGTTTAAAATCGGTTCCAATCTCCCGCGTCTCGATGGTGCTACGGCACTCTATCCACTGTATGCATCATTTGTCGAAGCGGTTTATCCTTCTGACGAATATAATCCGTATAGTACGGAGGAGAGTCCGGTTGTCTCAACGACGACGGGAGAGGCATACGATCGGTTGATTCAAGGAAAGACGGACATCATCTTTGTCGCCGGACCGTCCGATCTTCAAGTAGACGCGGCCGAGAAGGCTGGTGTGAAGTTCAACATGACACCGATTGGGCGTGAAGCGTTTGTCTTCTTTGTACATGAAGACAATCCGGTTGACTCGCTTAAATTAGACGAGATTCAGCAAGTATATGCCGGAGATATTGATAATTGGAGTGAGGTCGGAGGCGAAAATGACCCGATTCGAGCATTTCAACGTCCAGAAGGAAGCGGGAGTCAGACTGCTCTTCAGCGGGTGATGGGCGATCGTCAATTGATGGATGCACCTGTTGAAAATGTCCCGGAAGGAATGGGTGGTATCATCGAACAGACAGCCGCATACACAAATCATAAAAATGCAATCGGGTTCTCTTTCCGCTTCTATGCGACCGAGATGGTTGAAGATTATGATATTAAATTACTTCAAGTGAATGGGATTGCGCCAACGGTCGAGACAATCGCTGACGGGACGTATCCAATTACTTCTGAATTCTATGCCGTCACAACAGAGGAACAGTATGAAACATACAAGCCGTTTTTAGATTGGATGACATCTGAAGAAGGACAGACATTGGTAAAGCGGACGGGCTATGTGCCACTAGCGAAAGACTGAAGCGTTGGGCCTCATCAGGGGGCTCAACCTTTTTTATTTTTTTGTAATATTTCTATTGACGAAGTGGTAAATAAAGATTATAGTTATAAACGTTGTCACGGCGAAAGATTATTTCAGTAAAACAATTTGTGAAAAAAGTTGTTGACGTGGAGATAAGCAACGTGATAAATTAATGAAGTCGCCAAGAGCGACAGACGAACTTTGAAAACTGAACGATGAGGCAAAAATAAGTTTTACAATTTTTGAATGAAGCGCAAGCTTCGTCATTTTCAAGAGCTATATCAAATTCTTTGGAGAGTTTGATCCTGGCTCAGGACGAACGCTGGCGGCGTGCCTAATACATGCAAGTCGAGCGCAGGA
>NZ_JACSLO010000009.1:0-98336 GCF_018618195.1 Exiguobacterium sp. s7
GTATGCTGACTTCTCGCCATAAAAAAACACTCCCCAATCAGATAAACAGATTTGTTATTTCATCTGTCTACCTATTGGGGAGCATATCAGCTTCGGGTGTTGATTTATGCTTTCGTGATGGCTTCACCACTCCAACGGATATTCGCTTCTAAGACGTTGCCGTTATCGTCGATATGTTCAAAACTCAGTTTCCCGTCGACGATGATCTCGCAGAGGCCGACGCGGACGTCGTCGCTCCAGGCGCGACGTGTCTGTGTCGACGCGTCGAACGTCGGGATTGATTCAGGAAAACGTTCCTGTAAGTGGGCCAAGTTATGATGGTCGAAGTGATACGAACGTTTGGACAATTCATTCGGTGCTTTGATGTCAAACGGCTCGAATCCTCGAACGAGTCGATTATTCCGGTAGAAGGCGAACACGCCGTTGTTCGGGTGGAGCGCTTTAATGTCATCGATTTCAATCACATAGGTCAGTCGTTGAATCCAACCGTTTTTTGCATCTTGACGCATCAAAATCCCTCCTTGTTCAATGGAACACGCCTTATTTTAGCGCTGACGCCCATGAAAATCAAGTTCAGGTTCTCGGTTGTCATTTCTCGGGTTATCCGCTACAATGGGTAAAGTGACTATGAGGTCTGGGCAATCGCGGGACGCAAGTCTTGAGGAAAGTCCATGCTCGCACAGCCTGTGATGGCTGTAGTGATCGTGCTACACGAAAAGATAAGTGTAGGCAACGCAAGTTGACGGCAGAAGAAGCACCTAAGTCCTCGGATATGGTGCAAGCTTCTTGAAAGTGCCACAGTGACGGAGTCTGATCGGAAACGTTCAGAGTGGAACGAGGTAAACCCCACGAGCGAGAAACCCAAACTATGGTAGGGGAACTTCCTGACTGGAACCGAACGGGACGGAAGGCGCCAATCGGCGCAGATAGATGATTGTCACTCCATCGTGCCAGGGAGACCGTTATGAGCACCGGAGTACAGAACATGGCTTACAGGGCAGCATAGTCTCTCATTTAACATTGACCAGGAGTTCAAGCAATCCTACTTGAGCTCCTTTTTACATGACCATTTTAGGAGTTACACTATAGAAAGTAGGGATAGTATGGCAAAACGTAAACTGATCGCCACCGCGGCGATGGGCATCGAGGCTCTCGTCGCCAAAGAAGTACGTGACCTCGGCTACACGTGTGAGGTCGAGAACGGACGCGTCTATATCGACGCGGAGATGGAGGACATTCCACGTCTCAACCTTTGGCTCCGGACGGCCGACCGCGTCAAGCTCGTCGTCGCCGAGTTCAAAGCGACGACGTTCACGGAACTGTTCGACGGTGTGGTCGAACTGCCTTGGACGGATCTCATGCCGTGGGACGCCCGGTTCATCGTCGACGGCCGCTCGGTCAAGTCGAAGTTGTTCTCGATCCGCGACTGTCAGAAGATCACGGAGAAGGCGATTGTCGACGCGATGCAACGCGGATACGACAAGCCGGGCGAGTGGCTTCCGAAGACAGGCGCGTACTATCCAATCGAAGTCGCCTTGTTGAAAGATGTGGCGACGATCACGATCGACACGTCAGGTGACGCGCTTCACCGTCGCGGGTACCGTGAGCTTCACTCACAGGCACCGCTCAAAGAGACGATGGCCGCGGCGATGATCCAGCTGACGAACTGGAAGCCGGACATGCCGTTCTATGACGTCTTCACCGGTTCTGGGACGCTCGCCATCGAGGCGGCGCTCATCGGTCGCAACATCGCACCTGGTCTCAACCGTGAGTTCTGTTCACAAGACTGGCCGTGCGTACCGAAGAAAGCTTGGTATGAGGCAATCAATGAAGCGAACGAGAAAGCGGAGTGGGACAAACCGCTCAAAATCTACGGCATCGACCTCGACCCACGCATGGTCAAGCTCGCCAAGGACAACGCCGAGCTCGCTGACGTCCGTGACGCCATCACGTTCGTCCACAGCGACGCGGCTGCCTTGAAGCCGAAAGAAGAGTACGGTGTCATCATCGGTAACCCGCCATACGGCGAACGGTTGCAGACCGAGGAAGAGATCATCGACCTGTACGAGCGGATCGGCCAGCAGTTCGCCAAGTATCCGGGCTATAGCGTCTACATGTTGACGAGCTATGAGGACTTCGAGAAGGCGTACGGCCGTCCGGCGACGAAACGCCGTAAGCTGTACAACGGAAATATTGAGACGCAATACTACCAGTTCTTCGGCAAGCGTCCGCCGAGACGTCCTGTTGAGTCGGCTGACTCAAAATAACAATTGGTCGAAGGATCGTAGACACTCGTCTATGGTCCTTTTTTGCTTGATTTTATGTTTTACAATATCGAAGGGCCGACAATTCAATCTCATATCGACGCGCCATAAAAAAACGCTCTCCCTTTGATCAGGAAGAGCGTGACGTCGATGATTCTTTCATATCGTTGTGGGTGATCCCGATAGCTTATTCTCCGACCATCCCGTCGCCATCATTGTCATGCATGTAAGGATAGAGCCAATGATCGCTTGTGATCGGCATGCTGAACCCGGCATCTTTTGCTTCTTGGATCGTCACTTGGCCGTCCCCATTCATATCGATGCTCGCGACGTCACCGTCTTCAGACACGGACTCGGCTTCAGTCGCACTCTCGGTCAGCCCGAGCGACTCGTTCACCTCGTCCGGGTTCACGTTGTCGAACGAATCGGTAATGACATTTCCTTTGACAGTGTATGTGTACTCATAGTGTGAAGGGATTTGTGTCTCCGTATCCGGATAGGTGATGATGGCCTCGAAGTCGGTCGCGCCGCCTGCGCTCCGGATCACGCTCTCCATGTACGCCTGGTCCCCGTGGCGGTTGAGCGTGCTGTCTTGCGGAGTGATGTTGAAGGCGTTCGAGACGCCGCCGAGCGAATCGGCGATGACGTGCCCTTCGTCGAGGTCGCGATGCTCGACACCAGGCACTTTCGCCTCGTCTGAATAATAGCGACCCGAAGACGTGACGTCCTCGAGCTCATCATCTTGCAAGACAATCTCGTCGGCGAGCACTTTCACGAGTTGTCCGTGCTCGTTCGTGAACGCCCAGTACTCGCGTTCCCCGTATCCGATATCGACGACGACATTATGCTCGCGGTCGCCTGACAAATCTCCACCCTCGACTTCAATCAAGTCGTAGCCCGTGAAGTGATCGTTCGTTCCGGTCTGGTCAGGGGGCTCCGTCTCAACGGTAACCTGTTCCTGAGGTTCCGTCTTCGACTCGGGATTCGGTTCTGTCTCGTTCGTGCAACCGGCCAACAACAGCATGGCCAGCGGGAAGGCAAGATAAGTAAGATTGTTTTTCATGTTAAAACTCCTATGTCTTTGATGCATACTTGTCCATTCTAGGAATCTTCGCCCACATTTACAAGCAAACGGATTGGAGGCGGTTTTAATCGTGCTTCCGACAAACGAGACAGATTTTGTCACAGATGGGGGAGGCGTCGCCCTAGGTACGAATGGTACAATGGGGGAGAACGGGTCGAACAGGGGGCTCTCGAGCGATTTGAGTCGCACACCCGAGGCGTTTCAATCATTTCGTTTCAGGCTATACATACGTATATATCGCTTGAGAGGAGACATATCATGCAGACATATACGATTGAATATGCGTTTCAAGATAAGGAACAGACGACACGAACGTGTGAAGTCGAGCTCGACCGGACGCCAGATTTAAAGGATAATGAGCAACTCGCCGACCTATATCAAATCGTGTCGGATGCGATTCGCAAGCCGATCACGAGTTTTGAGATTCTTGCCGTCCATTAAGTGAACCATCGACCCCGGGCGTACGCCATGGGGTTTTGTTCAGTCCATCGAAGAGGAGAGATGTTGAAATGAAGATCGTGGTTGTTGGGTTAGGGGATGTCGCGAAAAAAGCGTATTTACCGGTTTATGCCGGATTAGAAGGGGTGGACGTCTATCTCGTCTCGAGAGATGAGGCGAAAGCGGGGCAGCTCGTCGACAAATACCGATTCAGCGGCCATTACCGGTCATTACAAGACGTGCCGCTCGATGAGGTGGATGGCGTGTTGATCCATTCGACGACGTCGGCCCACGCGGACCAGGTCGGCTACGTGCTCGAGCGGGGCGTCCATGTGTTCATCGATAAGCCGGTCACGTTCTCGCTCGACGAGACGGAGCGGCTCGTGCGGCTCGCGGCAGACAATGGGGTCGAACTCGTCACCGGCTTCAATCGTCGTTTCGCGACGGCGACGGCGGCCTTGAAGGAAGTCACGGACCAAAACCTCGTCCTCATTCAAAAGAATCGCACGTATCAACCGGCGACGCTCCGAGAGTTCATCATCGAGGATTTCGTCCACGTCGTCGACACGCTCCGTTACTTGACGGGGCTCGCACCGGTTGAGAATTTGTCGGTGCGGACGCGCTATGAAGGAGAGACGCTGAAACAGTTGCAGATTCAATTCACGGCGGATGGGATCGAAGCGCTCGGGATCATGAACCGCGACAACGGTTGTACGGAAGAAGTGATGGAAGTGATGTCTCCGCGTCTGAAGCGGGTGTCCCGCGACGTCGAGCGCGTGTATGACTTCACGCGCGACGGCATGCTCGAGCGGGCTCTGAGTCCGTGGGAGTCGAACCTTATGCGTCGCGGTTTCACGACGATGATCGATGCGTTCATCAAGCTACTGAACGGCGAACCGAACGAGTCGGTGCTCGCTGCCGATAGTCTGACGACGCATGCGCTCTGTGAACGCATACTAGAAGAGGCTTCGCGCTGACCGTCTCGTTTCTGCGGTCCGTCGAGCGGGTAATAACTCCGTAAAAGGAGGGGATGCGCATGGACATTCGCGAGCTCGTCATGCAGGCGAATGATTTGTTATGGACGTACGTACTCATTTTCGTATTGATTGCCGGTGGGCTTTATTTCACGATTCGGATGGGGTTCGTCCAGTTCCGGATGCTGCCCGAGATGTTCAAGCTGTTATTCGTCAAAGGGATCAAGCACGAAAAAGGACAAGTATCGTCGTTCCAGGCGTTCGCCATCGGGACGGCAGCACGGGTCGGGACCGGGAATATCGCCGGCGTCTCGACCGCGATTGCACTCGGGGGACCGGGTGCCGTGTTTTGGATGTGGCTCATCGCGTTGATTGGTTCGGCGTCAGCGTTCGTCGAGAGCACGCTCGCCCAAGTGTACAAAGTGCATGATGGCAAAGCGTGGCGCGGCGGACCGGCCTACTATATCGAACGGGCACTCGGTCAGCGATGGCTCGGTATCGTGTTCGCCATTCTGATCACGTTCGCCTTTGGATTTGCATTCAACTCGGTCCAGGCCAACACGATCGCCTTGTCGGTCAACAACGTCTTCGAGATCGACACGCTTTGGATCGGGATTATTTTGGCCGTCGTGACGGGGATCGTCATCTTCGGTGGGATCCGGTCCATTTCGACGCTGTCAGGGATCATCGTCCCAATCATGGCTGGCGGTTATATCTTGCTCGCCCTGTGGGTCGTCTTGACGAATTTGGAGGTCGTCCCGGCCGTGCTCTCGGCCATTTTCTCAGAAGGTGTGCTCGGGTTCCGACAACTACTGGGCGGAGCGGTCGGTGCGGCCGTCTTGCAAGGGATTCGCCGAGGCTTGTTCTCGAACGAGGCGGGGATGGGGTCGGCCCCGAACGCGGCTGCGACCGCCGAGGTCAGTCACCCGGTCAAGCAAGGTCTCATTCAGTCACTCAGCGTGTTCGTCGATACGCTCTTTATTTGTACGGCGACGGCGATGATCGTCCTCATTTCTGGCGTGCCGGGTTCTGAGGATTTCCAAGGCATCGAACTTGCCCAAGAGGCGCTCCTCACCGAGATCGGGCCGGTCGCGACATCGCTCATGACGATCGCGATTTTATTGTTCGCCTTCAGCTCGATCTTGGCGAACTACTATTACGGGGAGACGAACATCGAGTTTATCTCGGAACGGAAAGTGTATCTCGTCATTTACCGGATCGCCGTCATCGGGATGGTGTTGTTCGGTTCGGTCCGTTCGGCCGGGCTTGTCTGGTCGATCGCAGACATCTTCATGGGTCTGATGGCACTCGTCAACATGTACGCCATCTTCCGGCTCAGTAAAGTCGCGAAACTGTTGCTTGATGATTACGTGGCCCAGAAACGAGCAGGGCGCGATCCGGTGTTCAATCGGGACGACGTCGAGCTGCCAGGGAAAGAGCACGTCGAAGCATGGGAAGCGAAACGAGAGAATATTAGTTGAGCGTAAGGCAAGGATTGACGCACAGCGCCAGCCTTGCCTTTGCTTGTTGAATGTTTTTATTTCACGTACCGCATTTATATAATAAAAATAGAAAAGAGAGCACGACATGATACAACCCTTTCTTCACACATTCAAACGATTTTTTGCCGAACGATTCTTCGATCAAGCCGCGATGTTGGCTTACTATTTCATCCTGTCCACATTCCCATTTCTATTGTTCGTCCTCGGTATCGTCGGGTGGCTGCCGTTCTCGAGCGGAGACGTCATCTCGGCGTTGTCCTTGGTGATGCCCGAGGCGAGTTATCGATTGTTACAAGGGAACATCGAGGCCATTTTTGATGATTCGAGACTACGCTTGGCCTCGCTCAGCATCTTACCGGCACTTTGGATCTCTTCGATGGCCGTCCAATCGCTCGTTCGCTCCTTGAACGACGCCTATCGACTGATCCGAAACAAAGCGTTCTGGCGCGGGGTGTTGCAAGACATCGCCGTGACGCTCGCGCTCATGTTCGTCCTGCCGTTCTCGTTGCTCGTCCCGGTCATCGAGACGGCGCTACGAGAGTTGGCGACCCATATCATCTTTATCGATGACATCGTCGCCCGATATGCCCAGATTTGGTTCTACTTCCGTTGGATCATCGGGACACTCATCCTGTTCAGTGTCTTCCTGCTCGTCTATAAGTGGTTGCCGAGCCATCGCGGCACATTCCGAGACAGCTGGGCCGGGGCGGCTTTTGCGACAATCGGCATCTTGACAGTTTCGAACGTATTCAGCTACTATTCACAGTATGCAAACTATGAACAGTTTTACGGTCAGCTCGGTGCCTTTATCATCTTGTTGATCTGGTTCTACCTGGCGGCCTCGGTCATCCTTCTCGGGGGACTCCTGAACGCCACGCTCATCGAACAAAAAGAAATATCCGGTTGACGTGTAAATCGTTGTTATCAATCTTTGATTCAGGGAATGATATCGATAAGATCACATCTTTTAATCGGAGGTGGGAAACATGGATATGCAACGGCTCGTACACAATCGTCGTTTCATCGATCAAACATTGTTTTACCTCGCCTTACAATTATGGAAGTGGGTCATGTTACTGCCGATCTTGTTCTATTTGGACGTTGAGATGAGTAGCGCTCCGTTCACCCAGTATGTGATGGTCAGTCTGTTACTGTACGTGGCCTTCCGCGTCATGCAGTACGTGATTGCCGGTCGAGCCTCTTTGATGGAGCTCCTTGAGTTCGGTTATGCGGTCTTATCGCTTCTGCTCGTCCTCTCGTTACTGCTTGAAGTGGCCGCCTCACCGGGAGCCATCGCTTTGATCATTGGTGTGTTCTTGGTTCATCCGTCGCTCGCCTTGCATCATTACCGTGACTTCTCGGAGCGGAAATGGTTGAACAAACAGTTTCAACTGTTTAGCCCGATGTTACGAAAAGGTGAGATTCCAGTCCATGTGCTCGTATTGACAGAGGATGAAATCATCATCACGGCAGAGAGTGGTAAAGAATACACGTATCGACATATTTACTGGGGCGGGTTCTATATTGAAAATGTCTCATGAAGGTGGTCTAGTCATTGAATAGTATCATTGTGATGGTGTTTTGGATCGTGACGTTTATCGTATTCTTCAAAGGGGCGTTCGACATGTGGCGCGAATGGCGCACCACGAAACAACGCTCTGTGTTATATTTTTTTATCGTATTGATGCTCACCTGGTTCTGGTTCAACCCATATCAGCTGACGGCGCTACATCCGTTCGTCTTGATGGCGTACTACTGGAACCGTAACCGATGGATGCGCAATGCGATGCTCGTCCTCGTGTTGGTGCCATTTTTCATTCAATTATGGTTCATGGCGAGAGCGATGTAATCGAGTCTCAAGCCCGCAGATATCATATCTGCGGGCTTTTCTTTAATGCATTGATCACAGTGCTCTATAAAACAAGCCGCGTTAAAGTAAAGATACATGACCGTACGCAACAAAAAAAACGCGAGCCGTTCGGCCCGCGTTTTTGATTGATGTTATTCTTTTTTCGCAACGGCGAGTTCAGCTTCCATTTCACTGAATTCACGGTTGATTCGTTTTTGTTCACGTTGGCTCGTGAACGTGCTGACGAGAACGATGGCAAGCATACTGAGGAAGAAGCCTGGCACCATCTCATAAATCACGCTCGAGAGTCCAGTCACGATCCAAAGGATGACCGTAATGGCACCGACAAGGATTCCGGCGAGGGCACCTTGACGCGTCATCTTGTTCCAATAGAGCGACAAGAGAATCGCTGGACCAAAGGCTGAGCCGAAGCCTGCCCACGCATAGCCGACGAGCGTCAAAATCGTGTTCGACGGGCTGAGCGACATGAGAGTCGCGACAACTCCGACCGTTAAGACACCGATTCGACCGGCGAGAACCATCGTCTTCTCACTTGCTTCTTTATTGAAGAACTTGCGATAGAAGTCTTCTGTCAACGCTGACGATGTCACGAGAAGCTGTGACGATACGGTCGACATGACCGCCGCTAGAATCGCAGCGAGCAAGAATCCAGTGATGAACGGGTGGAACAATACTTCTGAGAAGCGGATGAACACCGTTTCCGGGTCAGCCAGGGCATTCCCTTGACCACGGAAGTAAGCGATTCCGACGAGACCTGTCATAACGGCACCGATGATCGAGACTGTCATCCAGCCCATACCGATACGGCGTGCCGTCTTCAATGATTTCACATCACGAATCGCCATAAAGCGGACGATGATGTGCGGTTGACCGAAGTAACCAAGTCCCCAAGCGAGGAGACCGATAATCCCGAGCGTCGACGTCCCTTTAAAGAGGTCGAACAAATCTGTGTTGAGCGTCGTGGCCGTGTTGACGGCGTTTGAAACACCACCGACGTCTGTCAAAGCGACGATTGGGACGAGTACGAGCGCAAGGAACATGATGACACCTTGTGCAAAGTCTGTCCAACTGACGGCTGTGAAGCCACCGAAGAGCGTATAAAGAATGACGACGCTAATCGTCACGATGACGCCCATCTGATAGTCAAGCCCGAACGAGCTTGCGAACAACTTCCCGCCAGACACAAGTCCGGCTGACGTGTAGAACGTGAAGAAGATGATGATAACGGATGCAGACAGGATCCGTAGCCAGTTCGAGTGATCTCGGAACCGATTCTCTAAAAAGTCAGGAATCGTGATCGAGTCATTTGCCATCTCCGTGAAGACGCGTAGACGGGGAGCGACTAACAAGTAGTTCAAGTAAGCTCCGATGACCAATCCAACGGCTAACCAAATCGCTGATAATCCCGTGGCGTACATTGCGCCCGGAAGCCCCATTAACATCCAACCACTCATATCCGAAGCTCCGGCTGACATGGCGGTAACACCTGGCCCCATTTTACGGCCACCTAACATATAATCTGATGAATCGGTCGTTCGCTTATAGGCGACGTATCCGATGAGGAGCATCATCACGAGATAAAGCGCGATGGATACCCATTCTTGCCATAACATTTGATTACCTCCTGTACGTGTTCAATTGTTGTCGTTTTATCAATCGTAGTTCAACCATGTGTGAATCTCACACAAATGCGTCAAACTTGAATGACTCGGCGAACTTGTGACTAACCATAACGGACCTACTTAATCATTGCAAACTGTCATCTTTTCATAAAAATGGCTTTAAAGCGCATTGTATCAACGGATAAGACCGATATTTTTCACGGTTAAAGCTTAAATATTCTGACAATTAGTCATATAGGTGTTATCCCTGTGTCATCTGATTGTCATATAACTCGTCTATTTTCTGATGTTTTAACGCAACCACCCGCTCTTCCCTGTACAGGGAAGAGCGGGTGGTTGCTGTCCATTTATTCATAAGTAATGCCGAAAGCAATCTGTTCAACCGTACGCATCGTCGGGAACGTCTGTCCTGACTTGGCCTGCATGGTTACCAAAGCGTATTGTTTGCCGTCGCGTTCCATCAAGAACACCATCGTGTAGCCTGATTCGTCCGTATATCCGGTTTTCGTTGCGGTGACGAGCTTCGAATAGTGGATGCTCCGCTCGTTGATGGCTGATCCGAGATGATACCACCAACGTCGTTTCAAATCTCCGGCCTGATCGACAAACTTCGCCTCGTATTCGTACGTCCCGGCGATGTCGACTAGCTCTGGATACGTGCCGAACGCGTAGGTGATTTTAGCCATGTCGAGTGCAGTCGTAAAGTGTTCCGGGTCGGAGTAGCCGTGCGCATTCCGAAATTGGGTCCCGGTCAACCCGAGTACTTTCGAACGGGCGTTCATCAAGTCGACGAACTCGGATGTCGAACCGCTTACGTATTCGGCGAGGCTATTGGCGGCGTCATTCCCCGACTCGAGTAACGTCGCATAGAGCGCCTGGCGGACGGTGAGTCGGTCACCGACTGCGAGATGGACGATGTGACTGTCCCACGGGATATCGAGTGTCGACTGTTTCACGACGACCACGTCTTTGTCGAGCTCGTCTTTGTCGACTGCCGTCTCATACGCGAGGAGGGCGGTCATCAGTTTTGTCGTACTGGCGGGAAAGACGCGTTCCGATGCGTTCTTATCCACTAAAATCTGACCGTCCGTCAAATTGACGAACGCCATCGACCCGACGAGCAGATCCGGTGTATCGGCTGCTGCAATCGGTTGATGTGTCCATTCCTTGATTGGAATCTCCGGGAAAGTCGGTCCGGATTTGACGGGGACGGCTACCGGAGCGGATGGTTCTGCTTTTGGTTCTGAGTCTTGCTTGAAGCCGATTAGGGCAGGGATGATGGCGAGTAGTCCGATCAGGGCGAGGCCGACGGTCAATCGCCTCATGATGTACGTCTTTCTACGGTGTCTGCGGTTTCGTTTCACTATGTAATCGCTCCTTCATTGTTTACTTTTCTACCATAATGGATGGAGCCTCTTGAAATCGTCATCAAAATAAAGAATCAGGTCAATAATTGACGCGTATGAAATGAAGTGGAATGGGTATACACAATAACAGACACTCAACCCACTAAAGGAGGCACCTTCATGCATCGTTATCCATTCACCAATTCCCTGTGGCGTCAACACGACGAGACCGTACCGTATCCAAAGTTAGAAAGCTCGGTCTCATGTGACGTCGTCGTCATTGGAGCGGGCATCGCCGGGCTCGTGACAGCCTACGAACTACAGCGACGCGGTAAACAAGTCGTCCTGCTCGAGGCGGCCGAGGTCGGACGGGGGACGACCGGTCATACGACGGCGAAATGTTCCGTGCAGCACGGGACCGTTTACTCCAAATTGATTCGAACGTTCAATCATGAGACGGCCCGACTTTATTATGAGTTCAATCAAGAGGCCCTTCGCTATTTGCAGGACCAGGTCGCGGACGGTTTCGACATCGATTACGAGACGAAAGATTCTTACTTATATTCTATCGACGGATCGAGCCAACTCGTCGCCGAACGGGAGGCGTATGAGCAGCTCGACCTCGCAGGCGGGGACGCGAAGGAGGAAGTGAATGCCGCGCTCCCGCTCCAAGTGAAACAGGCCCTTGTCATCCGGGACCAAGGCCAATTCCACCCGGTCAAGTACTTGAACGAGCTAGCCGTTCGTTTCGTTGAGGCGGGCGGTCGACTCCATGAGAAGACGCGGGCGACTGAGATCAGCTCCGGACCCCGACCGATCGTCACGACATCGACGGGACGGCGGGTCCAGGCGAACCAAGTCGTCGTCGCCACCCATTACCCGTTCAATGATATCCGGGGACTTTATTTCTCGAAGTTCGAGGTCGAACGCTCTTATATCGTCGCTTGCGAGACCGAGCAAAGCGTGCCTGAGGGGATGTATTTGAGCGTCGATTCACCGAGTCGGTCGTTCCGTACGTTTCAGGAAGGGGAGAAGTCGTACATGCTCGTCGGAGGGGAGGGTCACTTGAGTGGTCACGTGACGGAGACACGCTCGCGTTATGACCGGCTCGAGCGGTTCGCCCATGACGTGTTCGAAACGAAGAAGGCCAGCTTCCGTTGGTCCTCACAAGACTTGATCACACTCGACCATCTCCCCTATGTCGGACAGATGTTTAGCCGGGAGCCGGATGTGTTCGTCGCGACGGGATTCGCCAAGTGGGGGATGACGAACGGGATCGCCTCGGGGCTCCTCTTGGCTGATCTGTTGACCGGTCAGGACAATCGCTTCCGAGAACTATTAAATCCACTCCGTTCCAAGTTCAAGTCGGCGGATGTCGGTCAGTTCTTGAAAACGAACCTCGACACGGCGACCCAGTTCGTCAAAGGTTCACTCGAGAAACCCGGTTCGCTCGACGACCTGCAACTGGACGAAGGAGGCATCGTCCAAGTCGACGGAAAGAAGGTCGGTGCCTATCGAGACCTCGACAACGAATGCCATCTCGTCTCGACACGGTGCACGCATATGGGCTGCACGGTCAATTGGAACGACGCCGAACGCTCGTGGGATTGCCCTTGCCACGGGTCACGATTCGATACGAAAGGGAACGTATTGGAGGGGCCGGCGACGAAGCCGCTCTCATATGAACGGAAAACCGATGTGTCGAAAGAATAGGCAACTTCCTTCGTCTATATTAAAGTAAAGAAGTAACGATATAACTGTCATAGGGGTGGAATCAGAATGGAACTAACAAAGCAGTGGCGTGACCATTTCAAACAATTGCGTGCCTTCGATGAGGCGATTTCTTTACTATACTGGGATATGCGCACCCAGATGCCGGAACAA
Organism: Exiguobacterium sp. s7; assembly: GCF_018618195.1. Classification (NCBI taxonomy): domain Bacteria; kingdom Bacillati; phylum Bacillota; class Bacilli; order Caryophanales; genus Exiguobacterium; species Exiguobacterium sp. s7. The sequence goes on from NZ_JACSLO010000009.1 coordinate 12,985, forward strand.
TCGGCACCGCTTCGGGCCGAGACGATCGGCTATCTGTCGACCGAGGCGTTCAAGCGCCAGACGAGCGAGTCGTTCAAAGACTTGCTCGCGCAAATGACCGAGACCGAGGAATTGACGCCGATTGAAGTCCGGTCGGTCGCCGTCGCCAAGACACAGTATGAGCGGAACGCTAAAATTCCTTCATCGGAATATCAGGCGTACGTGACGCTCGTCTCTGAAGCCGAGACGGCATGGGAGAAAGCGAAGGACCAGGATGACTGGCACATGTTCGCCCCATATCTCGAGAAGATCATCGGGTTCCAACGCAAGTTCGCGGAGTATTTCGGCTACGAGTCTCACCCGTATGATGCTTTGCTGTACGACTATGAACCTGGCATGACGGTCGAACAGCTCGATGCGTTGTTCCAGACGCTCCGGGACGAACTCGTCCCGCTCATCCGCGAATTGCCGGAACCTGTACAAGGACTCGACTGGGCGATGGACAAGTCGGTCCAACAGCGGTTGTGCGAGGATTGGATGCGTGTCGTCGACTACGATTTGACACGGGGCCGACTCGACGCGACGGTCCATCCGTTCGAGATCACGATCAACCGGCGCGACGTGCGCATTACGACAAAATATGACGAGGCCGACTTCCGCAACGCCTTGTTCGGGACGATGCACGAAGCGGGCCATGCCACGTATGAGCAACATATCGACTCGGAACTCGACGAGCTCGGGCTCGGAGGCGGGGCCTCGATGGGAATCCATGAATCACAGTCGCTCTTTTTCGAGAATTTTGTCGGGCGAAGCGAAGCGTTCCTGAAGAGCGTCTATCCGCGTCTTCAAACAGAACACCCTGCGCTTCAGGACGTTTCTTTCGAGACGTTTTATGCCGGGGTGAACGAGGCGAAACCCTCTCTCATTCGAATCGAAGCGGACGAGTTGACGTATAGTCTGCACATCATCATCCGCTATGAGCTCGAAAAGAAACTGATTCAAGGCGATCTTTCGGTCGAGGAATTACCAGAGGCATGGAACGCGCTGTATAAGGAATATCTCGGTGTCGATGTCCCGAGTGATGCGAAAGGCGTCCTGCAAGACGTGCACTGGGCCGGCGGTTCATTCGGTTACTTCCCAAGCTATGCACTCGGCTTGGTCTATGCCGCCCAATTGACAGAGGCGCTTCGTGATGCCCATCCAGAGTTTGAATCGCTCGTCAGCAGTGGCGAGTTCGGCCCGATCAAACAGTGGCTCGAAGACAATGTCCATCGTCATGGGAAGGCGCTCACCCCGAACGAGTTGATCAAACAAGTGACCGGGGAAGACATCTCGGTACGTCCGCTCGTGCGCTACTTGACGAGCAAATATAAAACGAACTGAGGCGAATACAGATGAGATTCTTCGCGCATCGAGGAGTGATGGCCCGCCATCCCGAAAATACGATGACAGCGTTCCGGGCTGCACTCGAGGCCGGGGCAGATGGGATTGAAGCGGACGTTCATATGACGAAAGATGGACGTCTCGTCCTCATCCATGACGAGACGATCAATCGGACGACAGATGGTCAAGGGCGGATCGCCGATATGACGCTATCAGAACTGCGAGCGGTCAACGCGGGCGTCACGTTCGCGGTCCACGAGCAGATTCCGACGTTAGATGAACTGTTCGATTTGTGTCAAGGGACGTCGGTGGTACTGAATCTCGAGGTCAAGACCGATATCGAACGGTATCCCGGGATTGAGCAGCGCCTGGTCGACACGATCCGTAACCGACGTGTCCCTATTGAACAAGTCGTGTTCTCTTCATTCAATCATGCGACGCTCAAACGTTTGAAACGGTTGGCGCCAGATATCGAGTGTGCGGTGCTCTTGGCCCAACCTCTCTATGACCTTGTGGCGTACTGTGCGAAGGTCGGGGCGACCGCCGTGCATCCGAACGTCCGGACGATGACCGATGAGGAAATCCAACAGCTGCAAGCAAAAGGGCTCGCCGTGCGTCCCTATACCGTCAAGACGGTGCATGACCTCGAACGGTTTCGCCGGCTCGGGGTCGATGCGGTGTTCGTAAACGACATCGACTGGGCCAAAGCACATTCAACCCCGTAACGTTACGCGTTGCGGGGTTTTTACATTAAGGTGAAGGGGAAGTGCGGGTAATGTAAAGAAAGCGGTTTCTTCTCGATGTGCCCAGCGGCATATTCAGAGCACACCGTCACCTTTACGCCATTGCTCCGTTGTCTTAAATTTAAGATGTCACCAGCTACATAGCAATCAGATGTAGCACACTTTGTAGCACGTATCAAACTTGTCGTACGCAGTCAATCGGTCAACCCAAGCAGAAAAAGGAGGAAATTTCACATGAAGAAATTGATGTCTTTACTTGGTACACTCGCCTTGGCGTTTGCACTCATCGTACCGGTCAGTGCGGATGGACACGAGAACGCGATGGTACGTGTACTCCATGCTTCACCTGATGCACCGGCGGTAGATGTCTACGTCAACGGTGAAGTCGCAGTCGAAGGCGCAGAGTTCAAAGCGCTCACCGACTATTTGACACTCCCGGCTGGAGATTACAATGTTGAGATCAAGCCGGCAGGTGATGCCGAGACGGTCGTCGTTGCGGCAGACCTCTCGATCGAAGCAGGCAAGTTCTACACAGCGGCAGCAATCGGCCAACTTGAAAACATCGAGATCGCGGCAATGGAAGACGATGCGAACTTTGAAGACGGTAAATCGAAAGTCCGTGTCGCTCACTTCTCACCTGACGCACCGGCAGTCGATGTAGCCCCTAAAGGTGGCGACCCGCTCTTCTCGAACCTTGAGTTCAAAGCAGTCAGCGACTATGGCACACTCGACGCTGGCACGTATGACCTCGAAGTTCGTCCGGCCGGCGCGACTGACGTCGTGAAGGCACTTGACGGTGTTGCCCTCGAAGGCGGTAAAAACTATACGGCGTTCGCCATCGGACTCCTTGAAGGCGAACCAGCGTTTGAAGTCCTCCTTGCAGCAGACGGCGGTGAAATGGCCGGAGCTCCAGAAACAGGACAAGGCGGTCTCGCTCAGACAGCATCAATGAACTGGTTGCTCGCAGCAGCGGTCCTTGGTGCAGCAGCAGCTGGCTTCTACGTCTTTCGTCGTCAGAAGCAAGACGCTTAAGCTTCTCTTGATTGGAACGCTATCGTTCCTTATGATCGCACCGGACGCGGACGCACCGGACGCGGACTCGAAACTGACGACCGTCGGTTTCGCCGAACCGCTCGTCCTGTCAGCGACCGAGATCGATCGTCAATCTTTTCACACAGAGACGTTCGTCCCAAAACGACTGAAGATTCCGTCGATTGATGTTGATGCCGTCATCCAACCGGTCGGGAAAGACCGACTCGACCGGATGGATACGCCGACAGACGCTGATGAGGTCGGATGGTATCGTTACGGGGCCAAAGCGGGTGCGACGGGTAACGTCGTACTATCCGGTCATCTCGATGACCTTCGCGGACCGGCCATCTTCGCAAACCTTGGCGAACTGCGCCTCGGAGAATCGGTGACGCTCCAGCGTAGCAAAAAGGTGATCGAATATGAAGTCGTCTCCGTCGAACGGTACCGACTCGAAGACGTTCCGCTCGCCTCGATCTTTGCGGCGACCCAAGCGACACGGCTTCAGCTCATCACATGTGCGGGCCCGTATGACCCGGAACACGGATATCGTGACCGCATCGTCGTCACGGCAATCGCCAAAGCATGAGCGAAAAAACCCTCGCACAAGGCAACTGCCTTGACCGAGGGTTTTTTCGTTTGTAGGACGACACAAGAAAAACGACTGCGGCCGAAATGAATCGGGCCCAGTCGTTTTTATGCGTCCATTCGATCAAGCAATTTGGACAGAAGAATCAATTCGTCATCTGAAAAGTCTTCGAACACGTCCATCAAGTACTCGATTTTCATATCTTCTAACGTCTCGAACAAGGCACGACCTTCCTCGGTCGCCTGTAACTCGACGACGCGACGGTCGCGTTCGCTACGTTCGCGTGAGATCAATCCTTTTTTCGTGAGCTCATCTGCGAGGGCCGTGATCATCGAAGCCGAGAACTGAAACTCGTTCGATAAGGCCGAGGCGATTTGAGGACTATTTTGACAAAGCGAACGAAGGATGAAGAATTCGTTGCGCGTCAAGTATTGAGAGAACATCGACCGGAGGTTTTTCTTCACTCCGCGATAGTTCATGCGAATCCCTCGCTCAGCATCAGCGACGAGCTGACGGCGGGATGCTGTTTGTACAGGCGTTGTCATCCTCAAGCGTACCTCCTAGGTAAATATCATTATTTGCATATATTTCAGAACATAAAAACATTCTACAACAAAAACATGAAGTCTGTAAAGTTATGATGGCTCTTCACGGATGCGAAGTTCTTGGATGACTTCATCGTAATGTTTTAAGTCCGGATAGAAGCGGCGGAAGAAGAACTCGATCTGCTGGTCATCCCCTTCGGCGAGCAGCTTGGCAAGGACTGCGTAAACGACACCCATCCCTTGCCGCGGCAATAATGACGACGGTAAGAGCGTCGCACATTGGATGGCCCGGTTGAAGTAACGATCGAGTGTGTCACTCAAGTCCTGGAACGTGCGAATCTCGGCATAATGGAACATGCGCGTCAATTCGATGATCGTCGACAGGTCGGTGTCGAGCAACCAGTCGCTCTGGAAGATGGCATTATCAAGCTTCTCGACAGTGACGTCATTGGCGATATAATAGTTCAAGTTGTCCCGGGTGATGCTCACTTTGTCCGGTGACTCGACAATCCGTTCGACCGTCTCCTGCTCGAACGTCCGCAGCTGCTTGCGGATGTTGACGAACTCGGAATCAGCGATTTCGAGCAGTCCCGCGACACGGCTGAAGCTGCGTTTGATCTCCGGCGGGACGGCGTTCGGGTTTTTATAACCTAGGTCGTGCTCAATCTCGGCCCAGGCGTGTTGCAAGATGGACCGGACTTGAATCTCGGCCTCTTTCTCCTCGAAGCGGCGATACTCCCCGAGAGCGAGCCGCTTGTCACTCAAACCGACGACGTAATGGACCGAGAGGTAGCCGAACTCGTTCGGGTCGAGCAGGGTGGATTTATCAATCGACTGTTCACGGTCGATTCGGAACTCGTCCTCAAGGATTTGGGCCACGGCCCGGACGTCGTCATGGAAATAGGTCACGATCCGAATCCCCGCCAAGTCTTGGACGTCGCGCAATGACCGGTATTGGTACGGTTTGCGGGACAGTTTGGCATATAGACTCTCCGCTTCCTTGGCCCGGGCGACGATCGAGTGGAACTGAATCCCGGCGTCATTCAATAGTTCACTGAGAAGCGACTTCAGTTTGGCGGCGAACGCCTCGTAATCCTCTTTCTCATTCATATAGTCGAGCATGATCGTATTCATATCCTGTCTCGGCATCTACATCACTCCTTGTCTCATTATAAGTAGTATAGCATCATTGAAATCGCTGTCGCACCTGTCTGCCGTCCCTATGATACAATACGGCTTGGAACGGGAAGGAGTGTCGCATGTGAGAGTGAGCCATACATTGAAATCGATGGAGCGCGAGAAGCTCGAGATCGTCGCCGGCCTGTTGCAACAGGCCGGTTATCGGGCGGGGAAGATCGATTGGCAGACCGGGGTCAATATCGTCCGTCTCAGCCGTGAAGGGGTCTCGTCTGAACCGGAGGAACGGGCACGAATCCAAGGCATCGTCGATCATTTTGGAATCGATGACTGGACCGCCACGTTTTCTTGAGTCCCTCTTTTTCAAATCGCTGACGGAAAATGGGTTTTACGACTCATTTTTCGGGAATAGTATATTATTCGATTTTAGAACAGCGGACGTTTAGGAGGATGAATATGTTAGAAACAAGAATCGTGCGGGATATGACCTCGGTCGATCATGAAGTGAATGGAATGGTGTCAGGCGGATGTGTCAACGAGAACATTTACTTATTTGCCAAAGATGAAGAATTGACGGTGCGTCTTGCCGCAGAAGCAGGTGTACAACCATACCGCATCACTGAAAAAGGATTGTGGGAATCACTCATGTCGAAGTTCACGAAAAACTCGGATGACCGCATCGATCAGCTCGAGAGCCTCGGTTTGACGAAAGAGATGGTCGAGTCACTCGAAAGTGAAATCCAAGCCGGGAAGATCGTCCTTGTTTGCGACAAATCATAAAAACAGCCGGAACTGATACGGATCAGTCCCGGCTGTTGTCATTTCGTCTCGTAATAGGCGTTCACGATCCGGCGCAGCGAGCGCTCATTCAAATCGAGCGGTTTGAACCCGGCGTCCTGCAACAGGCGTTTCGTGTTCGCATCCTGGAATGAGATGTTGCGGTTCAAGTACGGGTTGAATACTTTTACCATCTCGTTGAACGTCTGCTCGACGTTGCTCAACGAGGACGTCGCCGTCTCGGTGATTTTCAAATGCGGGAACTCGAGCGCCTGCTTCATATATTCGAGCATCGTCTCGTTGCGCGGCGGGGCATCGTTCGTCACGTTATAGATGGTATCCGGCTTGGCGTGTTCGATGGCCGCGAGTAGCACGTCGGCGACATAGTCGACCGGGACGAGGTTCGACGTGCCCGTCTCAGAGCCGAGAAGTCGGATCGGACCGACAGGCGCGCCTTTGCGTTCGAGTCGACGCTTGAACACTTCCAGGGCCCGCATATAGCCGTACATCGTGAACTTCGAATCGGCTTCGCCGGTCTTCGAGTCACCGACGATGATGGCGGGCCGGAAAATGGAGACGGCCAGGTCATGCCGGGCTTCCCAAACGGCTTGTTCGGCATGGGCCTTGCTCTCCTCGTACGGGTTATGGAACGTTTGATCGGTCGCATACAACGTCTCATCTCCGTTCTCGCGTGCGCCGAGCGTATACGCCGTACTGACGTGGAAGAAGCGGGGGCAGTGCAAAGCTTTCGCGAGGTTGAGCGATTGCTGAGTCCCCGTCAAGTTCGTCTCGAACAGCTCATCGCGGAGCTCCTCGTCGAATTTGACGAGCGCGGCCATGTGGAGTACCAAGTCGAAGCTCCGCTCATGTTTTTTGATAAACTCATCGTCCGCTCCAAGGAACTGGGCGGTCAAATCCCCAGCCAGCACTGTCATCGAGCGGCGTTCGTCCTGCGAGAACATCGCCTCCACTTTTTCAGGCGTGCGGGCGAGGACACATAACGTGTGGCCTCGATGAATCAACTCGCGGGCGAGCCGCCCTCCTAAAAATCCGGTCGCACCGGTCATAAAAATGTTCACAGCGTTCTTCCTCTCTTTTCAGTCTCTCCCCATCATAACAAGCGACGGCGGAATGAGCCACTTTCAGCCCGATGTTTCAAATTAGGGGTTTAACATTTTTTAAAGTGGGTTATGACTTAAGGAGAAGCGTACGCAAGGTACGTCATGACAGTGTTGATCTGTCAAATAACTTAAGTGAGGTTTTTTAGAATCATGGCTAATCTATTCGGAACTGACAAGGATGGCAACAGGAAGAAGCAAGAAGAGATTGAAAAAACGGTTCAGGAGAAAGGGATCACTCAGATCCATATGTACTTCTCCGACGTGCTTGGAGACTTGAAGCTATTGACTCTCTCTGCAAAATTGTTGCCGGAAGTTTTTGAAGGGAAGACGATGTTTGACGGTTCATCCATCGCTGGTTTTTCTTCCATCAAAAACTCAGACCTATTCTTGAGACCGGATTTAGATCGTCCACGCTACGAACAGGACGGGGACGAGAGCATCCTCGCGTTCTTCTGTGACGTCTGCACGCCAGACGGGGAACGGTATGAGTTCGACCCGCGCAACGTCTTGAAGGATGCCCTCGAGCGCGCTGCTCGTGACGGATACTCGATCTTCGTCGGCGCCGAGCCGGAATTCTTTATCTTCGACGAAAACGGAGAGTTCTATGACGAGGCCGGATACTTCTCGACACGTTCGGAAGACAAAGGCTATGAGGTACGTCAACATATCGCCAACCGGTTGAGCGATGTCGGCTTCAACATCGAAGCGGTCCACCATGAAGTGGCACCGGCCCAGCACGAGATCGGCATCAAGTACGATGACGCGTTGCATACGGCCGACAACATCCAGTTCTTCAAAGAAATCGTCACGTTGGCAGCCCAAGAGAAAAACGCGAAAGTGTCGTTCTTGCCGAAACCGCTCCGCGACGTGAACGGTTCGGGAATGCACCTCAACATCTCGGTCTGGAAGAACGACAAGGACGGCAATCCGACGGTCAACGCGTTCGAAGAGCCGGAGTCGGATTACGGCCTGTCGGTCACAGCCCGTCATTTCATCGAAGGCATCTTGAAGCATGCCCGTGCGACGGCCATCTTCACGAACCCGCTCCCAGAATCATATGAACGTCTCGTTCCAGGCTTCGAGGCACCGGTCAACATCTGTTGGAGCCCGTCGAACCGCAGTTCGATGATTCGAATCCCGGCGTCACGCGGCAGTGCGACACGCGTCGAAGTCCGTAACCCAGACCCGAGCGCCAACCCATATCTCGCCCTCGCGGCCCTGATTTACGCTGGACTCGAAGGGATCGAGCAACAGCTTGAGCCGTCATCACCGAACGAGGACGACTTGTTTGAGTACTCGGCCAAACAAATCGAGAGTCAAGGCATCTCGTCACTCCCGGCGACGTTCCATGAGTCGATCCAATCGCTCAAGTCGGACCGGTTCCACGATTACTTCAACCATGACTTGATCGACCGCTACTTGTCGCTCATCCAAGTCCGTAAATAAGCAAAACATACAAAAGCCCATTCCTCGGCCGAGGAATGGGCTTTTACGCTTAATGAATACCGCGCATATACTTTTTGATGACCGGGGCGAGTGCGAACAGGATCAGACTGAGCACGATGGCCGCGCCACCGATAATCCCGAAGTAGAGCATCTCGTTCTCCGGTGAATAGAAACGGACGAGCTGAGCGTTGATCCCTTGCGCCGCCGCGTTCGACAAGAACCAGAGCGACATCGTCTGGGCCGAGAAAGCGGCCGGGGCGAGTTTCGTCGTCGCCGACAGACCGACCGGCGACAGGCTGAGCTCACCGAGCACGACGATAAAGTAGCTAAGGACGAGCCAGAGCGGGTTGACGAGCGTGTCCGGGCCCCCGAAATAGGCCGGGAGCAAGATCACCAAGAAACTTAACCCTGCGAACAAGATCCCGAACGCGAATTTCGTCGGGATGCTCGGCTCACGGTCACCGAGTCGGACCCAAAGCCATGCGAACACCGGTGCGAGCATGATGATGAACAGCGGGTTGAGCGACTGGAACCAGGCCGGTGAGAGCGTGATCCCTAAAAATTCAAGGTCGGTCCGCTTGTCGGCATAGCTGGCCAAAATCGTCGCCCCTTGCTCTTGAATCGCCCAGAACATGACCGAGGCGATGAAGAGCGGGATGTAGGCGATGATTCGTGACCGTTCGACTTCCGTCGTTTTCGGACTGCGATACATGATAATGAAGTAAATCGTCGGAATGGCGATCCCGAACACACCGACGAGGCCGATGAACGTGTTGATCGTGAACAAACCTTGCGGGATGAGCACGGCCAACAGGCCCCCGATGAGGACGACCGCGATCGTCGTATACTTGATCGCGTTTTTCTTCTCAGACGGCGTCAACGGGTTCGGCACATATGAACCGGCAAGACCGAGGTTGCCTTTCTTCGTGACGAGGAAGACGACGAGACCGATGAACATCCCGACCGCGGCGAGTGCAAAGCCCCAATAGAAGCCGTAGCTCTTTTGGACCCCACCGACAATCAAAGGTGAAATGAAGGCACCGAGGTTGATCCCCATATAGAAGATGCTGAACCCGGCGTCACGACGACGGTCCGTCTCGTGATACAGGTCACCGACGATGCTTGAAACGTTCGGTTTCAACAAGCCCGTACCGATGACGATCAACGCCATCGAGATGAACAAGAACGTCAGGCTGCCTGGAATCGACAAGACGATATGACCGAGCATGATGAACACGCCGCCGAAGAAGACGGCCCGAGACGTCCCGAAGACACGGTCGGCGAGCCATCCCCCAATGACCCCCGACATGTAGACGAGTGCGCCGTATACCGACATGATTGACAAGGCGACATTCTGGTCGAGACCGAGACCGCCCTCAGATACCTCGTAGTACATGTAGAACACGAGGATGGCGCGCATCCCGTAATACGAGAACCGTTCCCAAAACTCAGTGAAGAATAGCGTGAACAAGCCTTTAGGCTGTCCGAAAAAACCTTTTTGTGGCACGCTGTCCACAATTTTCTGTTTATCGATCCTTTCCATGAAAGATCCCTCCTTAACCGTATCATCATAAAAAAGAATCATTATGTTTGTAAAGAATAAACGAATGAAAAATTCAAAATTTAATGATATTCGAACGAAATCAAAAACCACACTAAACGACTAGGTTCAGTGTGGTTTTATAAGTCAAGCTGTCTTTTGTTTCGCTTCGGCTGCGCTGACGCGGCGTCCAAGTTGCCAATAGATGAGTCCCGACACGCAGCTGGCCGCCCCGACGAGGATCAACGCGATATGTCCGGCGCGTTGGTCGAAGAACAAGCTTGCCATGATCGGTGCGGTCACCCCACCGATCAACCATTGGATGCTGGCGGCCCCGTTGTAGGCACCGCGCATATTCTCCGGAGCGATCAAGGCGATGAACGTCTGTTGGACCGGGGACATGATCATCTCGCCGAGCGTATAGAAGGCGTACACCGCGAGCAAGACGCTGACGAGAACGAGGTACGGTGTCCCGAGTGAATAGAGGAGACGCGGCATGACGGCGATCAGAATCATGCCGACCCCGAAGATGGTCGCCCCGGCGAGCATGACGTTGCCGAACGGCTTGCGGCCGAGTTTCGAAGCGATCGGGAACTGGAACAACACGACCATGATGCCGTTCAAGGCGAGCATATAGGCGAACGGGTTCTCACGATCGGTGTACGATGGCATCGACTCTCTCAAGAAGAGGGGCAGCATGCTCTCGATGAGCGAGAAGCCCATCGAGATGAAGACACCGGCAAAGATGAACACGAGGAACACCTTGTCATTGTAGAACACGCGCAGGACATCCCGGTTCGACGGCGTGTCGACATCGGTCGTCTCTGGGAGTGACTCCCGGATGAAGCGACCGAGGACGAGTGCGTACAAGACGAAGACGAGAGCGGCCGAGTAGAAGATATACTGCCGGTCGATAAAGAGGACGGCACTCCCGAGGAGCGGGCCGAATGCAGCCCCGATATTGTGCCCCATCCGCAACAGACCGAACGCCTCGTTCATCTGTTCGGGCTCGGTCACATCGGCTACCATCGCGCTTGCGGCCGGGTGGAACAATGAGTTCGTCAAACCGAGCATGGCGTTCAAGAGAAGGAGCGGCCAAAACGTTTCTGCGAAGGCGAAACCGACGAGGGCGAGGGCGTCGCCAAGAATGGCAGCCATCATGATTGGTTTGCGGCCATACAGGTCTGCGAGCCGTCCACCGACGACCGATCCGATGAGCGCCATGATCGGTCCGGTCGCCATGATGACCCCGACCTGGATATAACTGTCGAGCTTGTCGCTATAGTAGAGGACGAGGAACGGTGCGATCATGAACATCATGACACCGGTGATCGTCTCTCCGAGGAAGCGGATCCAAATGTTACGGTCGAGCTGTTTGAGTGATTGAATCATTAAGGTCACCTGCTTTAGTTGATAGAATAAGAAAAGGGACGCAGCATGCACAAAGGCATACGCGTCCCTACGATCTTAGGCATGCCTCGGAAGGCAGGCGACATCACGGATTCAAATCACGGAGAGGCGCCTGCCGGTCAATATGAACTTGGACGTGCGAGCGTTGAATGACTGACATCGGTACCTCTCCTTTCTGCATTGGACTGTCTTCTCTTCAAGATTATGATATTTCCGTGAAATGTGTCAACATAAATCGTCAATGTGTCATAATAATTCGTTCAAATTCTTTCGGCTGAGCCGGTAGTCGATCAACCGAGAGAACACGACTTGAATCATCGCCGTGACCGGTACACTGATGAACATCCCGACGAGACCGAACAGGCTACCCCCGATGATGATCGAGGTGATGACCCAAAACGGGGTGATGCCGACGCTGTCGCCGAGAATCTTCGGGCCGAGCCAGAGTCCGTCGAATTGTTGCAACAAGAAGATGAACAAGAGGACGATGAGCGCCGTGAACGGGTCATAGAAGTAGGTGATGATGAACGCCGGAATCATCCCGAGCAGCGGACCGACGTACGGGATAAAATTCAAGACGCCGACGATGACGCCGAGTAGAAGCGCGTAAGGTGCCCCGATGATCAACAGACCGGCGACGGCCAACACCCCGATGATGAGGCAGTCGATCGACTTCCCGATGATATAGCGTTTGAAGATGTAATCCATCTCTTGAAAGATGTCGATCGTCGTCTTAGCCGACGCGACCGGGAACATCGCATACAACAGCCGCTTGAACATGCGGGCAAAAACCTCTTTGTCTTTTAACAGATAGATTGAGATGACGATCCCAATCAAGAAATTGATGAGCGTCATCGTGAAGCTCGACACGTAGCTGACCGACGACAAGACGGCGGTCTCGACCCAGCCCGAGTAACGTTCCTCGAAGCGGCTGAAATCGATGGCTTGGGCGATCGTCGCGTTGTACTCTTTCAAGTACGTGTTCAACTTGGCGAGGAACCCGTCAATCTGTCGGATGTAGAACGGGAGCTCTTCGATGAGTGAGGCCACACTCGAGTAGATGCGCGGGAACAATGTCACAGCGGAGATGACAAGAATCCCGATGAAGACGATATAAACGATCAGCAAACCTTGATAGCGTTTTAATTGAAACCGTTCTTCTATATAGGACAGGACGGTATTCAGGAGCAGCGCGATGGCAATTCCCATGATAATCGGCGTCAGCAACTGGAACGTGTAGTGCAACACACTAGAAATCGTGTCCGGTTCACTGATGACTTTCCATAGGACGAGCAGAATCAATCCGATCACGCTCAACTTCCAAATCAATTGACGATTTAATTCCAAAGGTCCATCCCCTCATCTTTTAAATTTTGTAGAATAGTGTTCACTTTGTACTATGACCTTTTTTTTATCGGGATTCAATAGGCCACACCCATTTTCGAAAAAGGATTGACAAGATTGGTAACGTTTGGTTAACTAAGTGACATATTACAAAAAGACAAATCGCATATAAAAACACTTTCTATCAAGAGAAGCGGAGGGACTGGCCCGATGAAGCTTCAGCAACAGATTGTTCCAATACTGTGCTAATTCCAGCAAGGTGACCTTGAGAGATGGAAAGGTGGTTGTTTGAATACGTCCGTATCTCGACACCCCTTTCCGCGGAAAGGGGTGTTTTTTGCATAGGAGGACTATTCATGACAGACAGACGCTCACACTTACTTAAAACTTTACCACCCCAACATTTTGTCGGACTCGCCGATGAAGTCGCAGCACTTGAACAGGCCGGTCGCGATATCATCCGACTCGGTCAAGGGACGCCGGATTTGCCGACGCCCGCCCCAATCTGCGACGCACTTCAGACGGCGCTCCTTGATGCCTCGACCCATCAATACGGTCCGTTCCGCGGTCAGGCCCGTCTGAAGCAAGCGGTGGCGACGTTTTACTTGAATGAGTACGGCGTCGAAGTCGATCCCGAGACGGAAGTCGCGATCCTCATCGGTTCCAAGTCCGGACTCATCACGTTGCCGCAATGTGTGCTCGAGCCAGGGGACGGGATCTTGCTGCCGAACCCGGGCTATCCCGACTACATCTCCGGGGCACGACTCGCCGGTGCCGTCGTCCGTGATCTCATCTTACGCGAGGAGCACGGTTTCCTCCCTGACTATGAGACGCTCGATACGGAAGGGGCGAAACTCATGTATTTGAACTATCCGAGCAATCCGACGGGGGCCGTCGCCACACCAGCCTTCTTTGATGACACCGTTCGGTTCGCCCAGGAGCGGGACTTGATGGTCGTCCATGACTTCGCGTATGGCAGCATCGGGTTTGATGGACACGTCCCGCCGAGCTTCCTGCAGGCGAAAGGGGCGAAAGAAGTCGGGATCGAGGTATATACGATGTCGAAGGCGTTCAACATGTCCGGTTGGCGCGTCGCCTTTGCCATCGGGAACGCGGACATCATCGAGGCGATCAATACGTATCAGGACCACGTCCACGTCAGCGTGTTCTCGGCCATCCAGGCGGCGGCTGTCGCCGCGCTCGAGGCCCCACGCTCCATCCGGGACGATTTGGCCCGACTCTATGAGGCACGGCGTGATCGCCTGATCGATGGGTTGAACCGGGCCGGTTGGGCCGTCGAGCCGCCGGAGGGTTCGTTCTTCGTCTGGGCGAAAGTGCCCGAGGGCGATGCCAAATCGTTCTCGCGTAAGTTATTGTACGAGGCAGGAGTCGCCGTCACACCGGGCTATTTCTTCGGTTCAGAAGGGAACGGATACGTCCGCTTCGGCCTCGTCTCGCCCGAGCCGAAAATCGATGAGGCCGTCGAACGAATCGAGCGGTTGTTTGCCGCCTATGAGGAGGTGCGGGCATGATTCGTCAGGCCGTCCTTGAATATGACCACGCCGATGACGCGCTCGACCGTCTTGATGACTTAGTCGACGGCCGACGTGCCCACGTCCTGCGCGGTCAGAACGGGTACGAAGTCGTGCGGGCCGTCCATCCATCCATCACGGACTATCCGGCCACGACGTTCCGTGGGGAGTGTACGGACAAGGAAGTCGAACGGCTGATTTTTGAAGACGTCGATGTCCTCATCGCCATCGGGGGCGGGAAGCTCGTCGACACGGCCAAACTCGTCGCCTATCAACAGAACGTGCCGCTCATCATCGTCCCGACACTCGCCTCGAACTGTGCGGCGTTCACGCCTCTCAGCGTCGTCTATCGGGAGGACGGGAGCTACGACCGCTACGACATGTTCCGCGTCGTCATCGAACGGGTCATCGTTGACTCGCGGGTCATCTCGCGCTCTCCATATGAATATTTCCGAGCCGGTGTCATCGACACGGTCGCGAAGTTTTACGAGGCCCGTTACTTGAGCGGTGACAGCTCGGTCGACGCGGGCGTCAACACCGGGCTCGTCTTGGCCCAGCAGTGCGGGCGTCTCGTCGAACTTGATTTGAGCGAGCACGCTTTTGAGTCGTATAGTGATGACGTCCGCTTCGCGGTCGATCACGTGCTCGCCATCGGAGGTGCCGTCGGAGGATTTGGTGACGCCGGGACACGGGTCGCCGTGGGCCATGCGGTCCATAACGCTCTCAGTCGCTTCGAGTCGACGCACCGTTTCTTACACGGGGACAAGGTGGGCTTCGGCTTGATCGTCCAAGAGCGGTTGCGGTGCTCGGCCGATACCGCGTATTTGGAGGCTTGGCTAAGCAAGTTCGGTGCCCCGACGACGCTCGAGACGCTCGGGGTCGGGTCGAGCGAGATCCCGGTATTGGTCGACTCCGTCATGACGGAGACCGAGCTGCAACAGTTGCCAAAGCCGCTCGATAAAGACTTTCTGAAAATAACATTTGAAAATTTGCAATTTTCTATTTACAAATAAAAGAATTGAAAGTAAGATGATAACAATTAAATAGACCGATTGCTTATCAAGAGTGGTGGAGGGACTGGCCCTATGAAACCCGGCAACCAGATCATTATGATCATGGTGCTAATTCCAACAGACGGAACGTCTGGGAGATGAGCGTGTCCGACTTTGTCTTGTCGTGCCCGCCACTCTTCATGAGTAGCGGGCTTTCATTTTGGAGGAGGAAAAACAGATGAACATCAAACAGAAAACAGCACTCGTAGGAACTTCACTACTCGCCGCTATCGCACTCTCGGCGTGCGGTCAATCGGACGCGAGCGAATCGCTCAGCACGGAGTCGCTCACGATCGGCGTCACGGGGGGTCCACACCAACAAATCGCCGAAAAAGTGCAAGAACTCGCGGCCGAGGACGGCCTCGAGCTCGACATCAAAGTGTTCAACGACTATAACACCCCGAACACGGCGCTCGCCGAGGGCAGTCTCGACGTGAACAGTTATCAGACGCTCTCATTCCTTGAACTGCAAAAGTCCGACAAAGGCTATAAGATCGACGACGTGTTCAAGACCGTCGCGTTCCCGATGGGTCTTTACTCGGAAAAGTTGACCGACATTGAGGACTTGAAAGAAGGCGACAAGGTCGCCGTCCCGAACGACCCGGCGAACGAGCTGCGCGCACTCCGTCTGTATGAGACAGCGGGCCTCATCACGCTGAAGGAAGGCTTGACGGACAAGGCGACGAAACGCGACATCGCCGAGAACCCGCTCAACCTCGAATTCATCGAGCTCGAGGCGTCTCAGCTCCCGACCCAGCTCCCGGAAGTCGCACTCGCGGCCATCAACACGAACTTCGCGATGGGTGCCGGCCTGTCAATCAACGAGGACGCCTTGTTCCACGAAGACACGGTCGACAACCCGTATCCGAACTACGTCGTCGTCCGTACCGACAACAAGGATGACGAGGTCGTCGCGACGCTCAAGTCGTACTATCACTCGGACGAGGTCCGGACGTTCATCGAAGAGACGTTCGACGGCTCGATCGTCCCGGCGTTTTAAGGAGGGCCTATGATCGCACTTAAAGGAATCACGAAGACGTTCACGGTAAATAAAGGTGCTGTCACCGCACTCGACGACGTCTCGCTCACGATCGAGAAAGGCGAGATCTTCGGCATCATCGGCCGAAGCGGGGCCGGCAAGAGCACGCTCATCCGCATGATCAATCTGCTCGAACGCCCGACGTCGGGCCAGGTCGAGATCGAAGGGCAGGACATCACGAAGCTCGACAAACGTGGGCTCTCAAAACTCCGCCATCGAATCGGAATGATCTTCCAACACTACAACCTGCTCAAGACGGCGACCGTCGAAGAGAACGTCGCCATCCCGCTCCGGCTTGAAGGTCTCGACAAGGCAACGATCCGTGCTCGCGTCGACAAATACCTCGACATCGTCGGCTTGACGGACCATCGGAAACATTATCCCGAGCAACTCTCGGGCGGACAGAAGCAACGTGTCGCCATCGCCCGGGCCCTCGCGCATGAGCCGGACATCCTGCTCAGCGACGAGGCGACGAGCGCGCTCGACCCGGAGACGACCGAGTCGATCCTCGACCTCTTGCTCGACATCAACCGCGAGCTCGGACTGACGATCTTTTTGATCACGCACGAGATGGAAGTCATCGAGCGCATCTGTGACCGGGTCGCGGTCATCGAGGCCGGCCGAATCATCGAGGAAGGGGACGTGCTCGACGTGTTCTCGGACCCGCAGCATGCGACGACACGCAAGTTCTTGAAGACGAACCTCGATGTCCCGAAAGAGGTTGTCGAAGAGTTGAGCACGCACGGGATGCTCGTCAACTTGTCGTTCATCGGTCATCAGAGTGAACAGGCCGTGCTCGCCCAGTTGACGAAACGGTTCGGCTTGCTCCCGAATATCATCGGGGGCGGCATCAAAAAGCTAAAAGGCGGTCTCGTCGGCAATCTGCTCGTCCATTTGGACGGGGATGAGGCCCAGACCGACCAAGCCGTCCGCTTCTTAGAGGCGAGCGGTGTGAAAGTGAAAGAGGTGACGAACCGTGCTTCAGTTTTGGGAAAATTGGGGTGACTTGATTTGGACGGGGACGATCCAGACGCTCACGATGACCGGCATCGCGCTCGTCATCTCGACGTTGATCGGACTGCCGCTCGGGACGCTTCTCGTCTTGACGCGACCGAACGGCCGGCTCGCCAATCGTTATTTCTACGGGGCGTTATCAAGTGTCATCAACGTCGTCCGTTCCATCCCGTTCATCATTCTCTTATTCTTCATCCTCCCGTTCACCCGTTTTATCATGGGCACGACGATTGGCGTCCAAGGCGTGCTGTTGCCGCTCATCGTGTTCACGGCCCCGTATATCGCCCGGCTCATGGAGTCGGCGCTACTCGAGGTCGACCGTGGGGTCGTCGAGGCGTATGAGGCGATGGGCATCTCGACCCGTAAAATCATCTGGTACGTGTTGATCCGGGAGGCCCGCTCTTCAATCGTGCTCGGTTTGACGATCGCGACGATCGGTTTGATCGGGGCGACCGCGATGGCAGGACTCGTCGGGGCCGGAGGACTCGGCGATATCGCTTACCAATACGGGCATCTCCGGTTCGAACCGGAGGTCATGTACGTGACCATCTTCGTCTTGATCCTGCTCGTCCAATCGATTCAATCGTTCGGTAACCGCTTGGCGGCCCGACTCAAGAAGGCATAAGAAAAGAGCTCTGCTTCGGCAGGGCTCTTACTTGTTGTCGAGCAATCGTTTCAATTCGGCGATTCGGTCATGGCGCGGGATGAACGTACGAATCTCTTTCTCGCTGAACCCGATCTGAATCCGATTGTCGTCGACGACGATCGGACTCTTCAAGATTTGGGGGTGCGACGCCACAAAGCTGTACAGCTCACGGAGCGACATCTCGTCAAGTTGGTCCGCCGCTTGTTTGTACACGCTCTTTTGGACGGACAACAGGTCGGTCGTCCCGTTCTCGGTGAGGCGGAGCATGTCTTTGAACTCGGTGAACGACATCCCTTGATCGGTCAATTTTTTCTCGATGAATGGGATGTTCTGTTCGCGTAACCAATCAATCGTCTTACGGGAAGAACTGCAGCTTGTATGTGTGAATACGGTGACCGTCACGGCAACCACTTCTCCTTTACGTAAGTATGGACTTCTCTATTTTCTCTCATTCATACGTTTCGAACGCGAAATATGTTTCAAATCACATATACTTTTTATCGCCATCGGATGATTTGTCGTCAGTCAGTTCGGGTACATGACGAAAGAGACCATAACCGAGGAGGGATTTACATGTTTGATTACACGGTCAAGACAGACCAGACGGTCGAAGCGGTCGTCGAGAAGCTGAAAGCGACGCTCAAGGAAGAAGAGTTCGGAGTGCTCTGGGACTTTGATTTGAGCGAGACGCTCGAAGAGAAAGGCCAAGCGATCGACGGGGACTATCGCATCCTTGAAGTATGTAATCCGAAAGAAGCGAAGAAAGTCATCACGGCACATCGGGAAGGCGGCTATTTCCTGCCTTGTAAGCTCGCTGTCTTCACGAAAGACGGGGCGACCCATGTCGGGATGCCGAAGCCGACGAAACTGATCGAGCTGATTGAGGATGAGTCGCTTCAATCGATCGCCCACGACGTCGAGACGCGACTGACGCGTGCGATTGATCAAGCCGTATAATTGAATGAGCGAACCCGTCCATGAGAGTGGACGGGTTTTTTCCTGTTCCTCCTTAAAGTCATATAATGGTAAAATTGGTACAAATAGATTTTAAGGGGCGGATGATTTGAAAAAGTTAGCCAGTGCACTCGTATTATCCATGGGCTTATTGGCCAGTTGCGGTGGGGAAAAGCCAGACGTCGTGAACTTGTCGTATGTCGATGCGCATTGGACCGTTAACAAGTATGCCGAAGAGAAACTGATTTCCCTTCATTCAGCCGACGAGACACTTCAAGCCTGTACCGGTGACTTGACGACCGAGCTAAAAGGCGACTTGACCGTATTCGATACGATTGTGGCGAACCGCTATCCGATGACGGACACGGGTGAAGAGTATGCGTTCAAGGCCGTATCGTATATGAAAGGAGATGAGAATTATGCCATTTGTCGTGATATGGCATCAAATCGATTCTCAGCGCAAGTGATCGAGTCGTTCCCTGACGATGTGGACGTGAAGACAGGTACACCGATTAATCGCTATCCCGTAGTCGGACCGGCCGACGATTCCGCCAAAACCGCCTTGCGCAATGCGGATGAATTGAATGAGTCAGGCAACCCGATTGAACCGTTCCTCGATACGATTGTCGCCTTCTCCCCGGCTCTGTACGGCGAGATTGAATTGGAGGTCGGAGGAATGCCGAGTCCATATCCGTTGTTCTCGTTCGACCCGTCGATGGCCGGCATGACTGATATCAAATTGGCAATTGGTTATGACAAGCTCACTGAGAAACCGTATTTGCTGCTCATGTTTGCGGATCTTTATTTCTCTGTGACTCCGCTCGAATCGATGATTGACCCGACGACAGAAGGACATACATATGAGGGGTTAACCGTCGAACGTCTCCCGCTTGAGACGGAGCTCGTCCCGGACAAAACTTACCCGCTGTATGAGTTTTCCTATACCCGTGATGGAAAAGTCGTCAATGAGACGATGGCGTTCAACTACCGCACCTCTGATTTATTGTCGACAGCGGAACGAAAGAAGCTCGAGACACAGCTTGAGGAAGACTACATGCCACTTGTGACCGGTCCACTCATTTACCTTCACCAACAACCGTTCAATACAGAATCTCCTTTGTCATACCCTGCACTCTTAAAAGCGGCCGGCAACGAGATGGACGACCTCGTCCAAGCGATCGACTCTGCGGAGCCGACGAACCGTTCAGGCGAGGAGGGTGACTACAGATACTTGACGATTGTCGATGGACACAAAGGTCAAGAGTTCGAGGTGACGTATAAACAGCGATCGAAGAAGCTGGATATCTACGTGACCGACCGATCAACCGAAGAGACATATAAACTGACGAGCGAAGGGGCCGAGACGTTCTTGTCTTACTTCCCTGATTTGAAGAAGAAATGAGTGGAATCAACATGAAGAAACGAGCGTTGATGGCATTGTCACTGTTATGGTTGACGGCAGGCTGCTCGGAAGATGTGGACGTCGTCCGCTATGGCCATATCGAGGAGCACTGGCAAGCCGAACGGGTTACGTTGAACAGTCAAGAGCCTGTAGTGGATGCCGAAACAATTTTGAACCAATGTGAAGACAAGGAACGACTGACCGAACTAGATGGAGAGACGTTTTCAATCCTCGGGATGGCGTATGCGACCCGGGCCCCGCTTATGAATGATGACTATTATGGATATAGTTTTAATGAAGTGACCTATGTCGAGGGGGATACAATCTATGCGCTCTGTAAATCAGACCGGATGGACGGGATGGAAGGGTACCGGGCCGTCGAGCTCGAGGCACGGCCGTCTTTCTTAAAAGACGAAGTTGGCACGGAGATCTCGTTCCTTCCGAACGTCCATGTCGCGACGGAGAACGAGCGGGCCTCGCTACATGAGCCGGACGCCTTCTATGACAATGGACAAGACATGGAACCGTATCCGGTCACACTTATGAGGATTTCGCCTGGATTTAGCGGCACGGTCGAGATTGGGATTGAAGAAGGGGGCTACTTTAACCCA
This sequence comes from Exiguobacterium sp. s7, assembly GCF_018618195.1. Lineage (NCBI taxonomy): Bacteria > Bacillati > Bacillota > Bacilli > Caryophanales > Exiguobacterium > Exiguobacterium sp. s7. Next base: position 34,278 of record NZ_JACSLO010000009.1, read on the forward strand.
TTCTTCCACTTTTTGCCGAACCTTAGACCGTCCGATGTGTTTATCGCATTAGGACGAGATAAGGCCACGAACATGCCTCATCTGCTCCAGTCTTATGGTGGAGACAAGGCTCGCTATTCCTCCTCCATTTTACAAGATGCCGATTTGCTCAACGGGGCTGACAGTTTAACCTTCCGTCGAATCCATAACGGCGGCACGATGGAACCGATGACACCTTATCCGCTATATGACCTCACGATTGACGTGGACGGACAAAACGTAACAAAAACCGTGTCGATGCGCTATCGAACGAGCCCTCTCCTTACAGATCCTGCAGATCTAGACGAGATAGCGGTCGCTTACCTCCATCAGTATCCGTATCACCGGGAAGTCCCGCTCCCTTACCCTGATGCGGTGAACGTGAGCGGAAAAGCGTATGACCGATTGGTCGAAGCCCTCGAGACCGCTAGACCGTCGACGAAGAGTGGTGATACGAAAGACTATAAGTATTTGACGCTGTTGCACGGGAATCTCGGTCAACAGTTCGATGTCAGTTACCAGCAACGGTCGAAGAAAGTCGATGTCTTCGTGAAAGACGTGAAGTCCGGGGAAGTGTTCAAACTGTCGAGCGCTGGGGCGGAGACGTTCCAAGAGTTATTCCCACAGGCTTTCGAATGAACAGATTGGACGTGAATCAGGGAGGGATGCGCTGTTGAAACGCATGTTAGCTGGATATGTCATCTGCGCGGGACTGTTGCTTGGAGGTTGTGCCAGTAGCGAGGAAGACGTGGATCCGTCTCGTATCGAGTACCAAACGATACATACTGATGGGGACTACGGGCCGACACGCACCATTACCGACGCTGAGACGAATGCCGAGCTTGACCGAACGACCGAAGAAATCAAATGGGAAGACCAGCCCGTCCCAATCGATCGTGATCCGGATGTAAAAGCGACGTTCGTGTTCACGCCGGACGATGCGCCCGAGCGTTCGCTCGACTTCGGAATCTGGTTCGATGAGCGGATGATCGGCGGTATCGAGCCGCAGGACAGCCGGGGTGAACTCACGGCCGACCAAGTCACGCTGTTCAAATCAATATTCGATGACCAGGAATGATAGGGGACCCGTGCACTGCACGGGTCCTTTGTTCATGGACTTAGCAGTGAACCAACTGGAAAACACTTCAAATTCAAGATATTGACTCAATTTCAAAAACCGACGCTATTCAGGACTTTTCACACAGGGTACACTAGAATTCCGCTACATTCCAGGAATAAAGCACTAAAGGAAATCGAGAAAAGAAGGTAGGAATAATCGGAATGGAACTGACAAAGACCGCTAGCCTCTCATCCCCTGACGTGCTCCGTGCCCTCGAGGCCAACGTGGCGATGATCCGATTCGACCGTCAACGACGCGTCGTCGATGTGAACGACCTCTTCGCCAAGGCAATGAAATATAAACGTGACGAAATGATCGGGATGCACCATCACTTGTTCTGCACGCCAAGTTTCGTCAGCAGCCCGGATTATCAAGCGTTTTGGAACAAGCTGTTCGACGGTTTCAGTTCGGCCGACAAGATTGAGCGCATCGACGCCCGTGGCGATTCGATTTGGCTCGAGGCCACCTATATGCCGATCTATGAACAGGACGAAGTCGTCGGCGTCGTCAAAATCGCCTCCGACATCACGAGTCGCCAACAGACGATCGAAGAATACGCGCGCTCATTCCGTGACATGGCAGAAAACCTCGACACCCGGGCCCAACGCGGCATGGAAGAGAGTCAACAGTTGAAACAGACGATCGAACGCCTTGATGCGGACTCGAATCAGAACTTGAAGACGCTCGCAAACTTGCAAGAGCAGGCGGGCGAGATCACGAAAATCGCCAGTACGATCAAAGAGATTGCCGCCCAGACGAACCTGTTGTCGCTCAACGCCGCCATCGAGGCCGCACGGGCAGGTGAGCACGGTCTCGGCTTCAACGTCGTCGCGACCGAGGTGCGGAACCTGTCACGTCTCGTCGAACGCGCCGTCATCGAAGTGCGCTCGAACACGGATGGGATGAACAAAGAGCTCGTCTCGATCGTCGACGGTGTATCCCGCTCCAGTGCAGACATTCAAGAGAGTGTGCGCATCATGGAACAGACACTCGAGCGGTTCGAGCATATCGAACAGTCGGCCGAATCGCTGAACGGGACAGCCGAGCGGTTCACCTCCGCCATCTAAAAAAACCAATCGGACATGCCTCCTGACAAGGGACACGTTCAATTGGTTTTTTTGATTTGCAGCGTATGGCCATGCTGTTTCAACCAGGCCATCGCGCCGGCGACGTCTGGATACACTGACGCAAGCTTCGACCAGAACGCTTTCGAGTGGTCGAAATGAACGAGATGGGTCCATTCGTGGGCGATGACATAGTCCATGACGTCCCGCGGGGCGAGCATGAGCCGGACGTTGATCGAGATTGTCCCGGTCGAACTGCATGACCCCCAGCGCGTCTTTTGGTGGCCGATGCGGATTCGGCTCGCCTTCACACCGAGCTGACGTTCATAGTGGGGCGCCCGATTCGTGACGTAGTCGAGAGCCCGCTCGCGGAGCCAAGCTTCGTGCGCTTTCCGAAGCGATGACTCGTCCCATGCAGCGGGACAGTGAAAGTTTTCGCCGTCGAAACAGAACCTTGTCTCGGTATCACGTTTGACGAGCGGGAACGTCTCCCCATGTAGGTTCAACCTGTCGTCGGGCAAGGCGTCACGCTTCGGCAATGCGGCGAGGCGATCTTCGATCCAGCCGGCATGCTCCGTTAAAATCGTCTCGACGACCCGGTTCGGGAGCCTAGCTGGAATCCGCAGCTCGATTCCGTCCGGCGTTACGAAGAAGGCCGCCCGCTTCCGGCGTTTATGGCGGATGATGGTCACGTCCATCAGGTTCACCTCCTTGTAGTATCTCGGTCGATTATAGCCGACGTGCCCCGAATCCGCCATCGTTTTGCGGACTCGGACGTCCGTTTTTTGTTACAGTAGGAGTAGGAGGGATGAACATGAAATCAATCTTACATCAATCGCTTGACCGGACCGGAACAGATTCGGTGAAATGGGACGGGCTCGACCGCTGGTTCCATTTGAAAGATGACGTCTTGCCGCTTTGGGTGGCGGACATCGATATCCGCACGGCCCCGTCCATCTCAGAGGCGCTCACGGCGCAGGCCGCGACAGGCGAGTTCGGATACACATTATTCTCTAGAGAGGCGCAAGCGGCTGTGAGTTCATGGTACGACCGCCGTCACGGGCTCAACGTCGATGCCAATCACGTCTTGTTCTCGAGTGGAGTCGTACCGGGATTGACGCATATCGTCGAGGCGTTGACGGAGGAAGGGGATGGGGTCGTCATCCAGTCGCCCGTCTATCCGCCATTTCATGAACTGGTCACCGGGTTGAAACGGGAGTTGCTCGACGCCCCGCTTCGTCAAGTCGATGGTCGCTACGAGATGGATTTTGATGCACTCGAGACACAGATGCGCAAGGCGAAGCTGTTCTTGCTCTGCTCGCCGCACAACCCGGTCGGACGGGTATGGACCGAGTCCGAGCTGAAGCAAGTCGTCGAGCTGGCACGTCGCCATGACGTTATCCTCGTCACTGATGAGATCCATGCTGATTTGACGTACCCGTCACAACGGCACACTGCCCTCAATAGACTCGATGACTCGGTCATCACGGTGAGTGCGCCGTCAAAGGCGTTTAATATCGCTGGACTGTTCGCTTCTTACATCATCTGTCCGGATGATGCGATGCGTAAACGAATCATCCAAGTCCAGAACAAACATCACGTCCTGCCGACACCGTTCGCGAACACGGCCATCATTGCCGCCTACACGGATTCGCGCGCCGAGCGTTGGCTTGACCAGTTGACGGCCGAACTCGAAGAGCAGGCGACGTACCTCGTCGAGCGGCTTCAGGAAGAACTACCACAATTGAAGACGTTCATGCCCGAGGCGAGTTATCTCCTCTGGATCGACTTCGCGGGGCTCGGTCTTGAACCGGAAGCGCGGAAGAAGTGGCTGCACGAGCAAGTCCGTCTGTTCTTGTCACCAGGCCTCCCGTTCGGTGCGTCAGGGACGACGTTCGAACGGCTCAATTTCGGGACGGCACGACCGGTGCTTGACGAGGCACTCAAGCGCCTGACAGAACATGCCGGTGGAAAGGCGTTTGTATGAATCAAGAAACGGGAAAAATTTCACAATGAGCCACAAAACTGACATGGCAATAGAAAGCGAGTGAATGCGATGGAGACGATCAATTGGAAAAAGAAGATGGAAGAACAACTGAGGCGTAGCGGATTCACGTTACAGGTCGAGAACATGGCCAACCTTGGTCTGACGGAGATTCATGCATCTTCGTCCCCGTTGATCTCGTATCCGCTCCGGATTCGGCTGTACGTGCGTATGGGATGGCTCATGTGCACCGTCGATGCGACCTCGGTCGATCGGAACGAGGACCATCCGCTGTTCGAGCGCATGATCGCCGCCGTGTTCGAGCGCATCGTCCGCCATCTGTATCACGCCTATGACTTCCATGTCTTGACGTACATCGGTAACACGGGCAACTATATCGCACCGAAGGACTCGGAGACCGGGGAAATCGTCCGCTTGCTCGCGCAACTGTGGACCGACCGCTCCTACCTGCACTTAGAGACGTATGAAGAGTATCCAGCGTTATACGTGACGCCGCCATGGGCGCACCAAGCCTACGCGTTTGAGAGCACCGAAGACGAATGGATTGTCTATGCGGGCCGGAGCGGCCGTCCGGCGACGGACTATCGCGCCGACGGGACCGAACTCAAACCGCATCGCCTGGCGGAGGGGGACTTGTTCTTCCCGGTGCACCGGATTCAGAAAGACCGAGGCACGCTCGCGCTCGCCGAATGGTTACGGCTCGAGCGTCGGGAGGTCGAGGATTTCATGCTCGCCTTCATGAAGACGATCCAAAAGTTCGATCCAGCCTTCGGATTTTCTTGGGGTGGGGTGGACACGTTCTTTCACGGGGTACCGGTCGAGCCATACGCGCAAGTACTCCGGCTGGAGAGCGGGAAGCGACGTTATCGGGTCATGAACAACTCGGCGAAGCGATTGTTCGCGGTGGCTGACGATCCGCTCGAATGTTTGAAAGAAGTCGAACAGACGTTACGGACGGTCCGATTACCGGAACAACGCGTCTCGGCACTCGGGCAGCTCGTCATGGGCATTTGGCAACAGTTCGAAGCCGACGAGACGACGTATATCCAAAAAGTCGCCTATCGCGGCATCTCGCAGTTCCAAATCGAAGAAAAGATTGGTCATGCCTTGGCGAACCGGCAACGAATTCGCTGGATCGATAAGGCCGACCCTCGCCAGTCCGTCATCGAATTCGCCCATCTGCGGATTTCATTCCCGAAACGACCACCCGGTATCGTCACCGTCGAACCGGTCGAATCTTCTTATGAGAGAGGTGCACTATGAGAATCGTTGATGCACGTGCCATGTCAATCAGCCATGAGGACTTGATCGCGGTCAGCGAGACGTCCGTCTATTACCGCGAGAAGTCGGGTGAGACAAGTTTCTCGATCTTCCGCTATGACGAAGAAGACGGTTCCGTCACTCCGGTCGGCCGTCGTGTGTATGAAGACTACGGGATCTCGAAGCTGTTCGTCAGTAAGGACCGCGTCTATTTCTTGAACGAGACACCGGACCGGACCGGGGTCGTCCGAACGGAACTGATCGCCTTTGATTACCGCTCTGGACAGGAGGCTGTGCTCGCGACATTCGAGAAGCGAGGCAACAGTACGCTCTATTGGGTACTCGCCGATCGTTACTTCCTGTTCTTGACGAGTTTCGGGGATGCGGATGAGGCATGGTTGTATGATGCCGAGACGTCGTTCCAAGAACGGATCCGTGATGAACGGCTCGTCGGCCATGCCGGTAAGTTCCGCGAGCTGTATCTGTTCACGACCGAGCTGGACGGGCTCCCTTATATCGTCTGTAACGCCCGATTGGACGAGTTCGCCTATTACGAGGCGCTCGAGGACGGACGGGTCTCGCCAGACGATGCGATCGACCACTCGGAAGCGATCCTCATCTGTTCGCTCGACGAGGCGGTCGAGGCTATCCGGGACCGACAAGGGGAGATCCCGTTCGAGGACTTGATTCGGCTCCATGGGGAAGGGGACACGGTCCAATATCTCGGGGAACGGGACGCGAAACTGCGGTTCTCTGCGTTCGTCGATGCAGCGAATGAGGAGACGATTTATGAGTTGACGGCACCGGACGTGCTCCGGGAGGTCACGGTCGTCGACTGGGGGGCCTATGAACCGATCGACTTCACGTATGATGATGTCAGTTCGACGGTCTTTATCAAAGTCGAGGAATCGGAAGATCACACCGAACTGATTGACGCGACGACCGGTGCCCGCTTCCTCGATACGGCTCCGTTCGAGCGCGTACTCGCTTCGACCTATTTCATCCATGAATCGGCTGAAGGAGGGGGCGGCGTGAGCATCTTCAACCTCGAGACGAACGAACGTCAAACGTTCGAGGACGCCTACTATACAGTGCTCGATGAGACGATTGTCATCCTCTCGACAAAACAGTTATGACAAAAACACCCGAACCTATCCTGTTGATAGATTCGGGTGTTTTATCGTGGTTTACATAATAAGTTATCGTAAACCGGTTAACGCTTGTTTTTTCTTCTCGTCACCGATATGGGCATATACTTGCGTCGTCGCCACCGACTCGTGTCCGAGCAGTTGTTGGATCGTCAAGACGTCGACCCCGCTCATGGCGAGACGAGAGGCGAACGTGTGTCGCAATTTATGCGGCGTGACCTGCTTGTGCGTCAAAAATGGCAGATATGGCTTCAAGCGGTCGATGTGCCCTTTCAACGCGTGCTGCACCGTGCGGACCGAGATCCGTTTGCCTTTCTCGGAGCAGAATAAGGGACCTGCGCCTTGACCACGATATCCGTCGAGGAGCGGCTCGAGCGGGGAGGCGATCGGGATGACGCGTTCCTTGTTCCCTTTCCCGATGACACGGATCGTCCCGTTCTCTCGGTCGATGTCGTTCCAATCAAGGCCGACAAGTTCGGAGACACGCATCCCGGTCAACCCGAGCAGTTGGATCATCAGGAAGTCCCGGTCCCGATTGCGTTCGTACCAGCTCGCCTCGCGGTCGGACATGCCGACGTTGCTGCGGACGAGCGTCGAGAAGTCGAGCCATTCCTGTTCGGTCAAATAGACCGGGTTGCGCTTGGCGCGCTTCGGTCGCTCGACGGCCTGGAACGGGTTGTGCGCCGTGATGCCCGTCTCGATCAGATGATTGAACAGCGACTGCATCGACGACAGTTTGCGGTTGATCACGCTCGGTGCGTTGTCGAGCTCGAGGGCGAGGTACGTCGCGTACGCCTCAGCCCCGGCATGGTCGAACTCGACGAACGATTCGATTTCGACCGATGACGGGTCGAAATCGGATGCACTCGCGGTCTCGACCCAGCGGAAGAAATCCAAAAAATCATACAGATAGCGCTGCGCGGTCTGCTCCGAGTAGTGTTTGGCGGCCATGTGGTTCAAGAATCTTTGGATGAAGCCCGGCATGCGTTCATAGCCGCTCAAGTTGAAACGTCTCGCGTCGACTTTCGTTGGTGATTGGCCGAGCTGGCGGAATATACTCAAAAAATCGCTCCTCGCTTAATGATGGATTGACGTGACGATGCGGTCTTTCCCGGCCTGTTTCCCGGCCCGGAGCCGGTCGTCCGCCTCTTTGACGAGCGTGTCGACGGGCTTGAACCCGCGGTGTGTCGTGACACCGAATGTCATTGTCACGCTGAGCCGTCGTCCCTCATAAATCGTCTCGAGAGATTTGATTTGCTGTCTCAGGTGGTCGATCGCTTGCGCCGCCTCGTCCTCTGACTGGTCCGTCAAGAACAAAAGAAATTCCTCGCCGCCCCAACGGACGGCAACGCCGTCGGTCCGCGTGAGTGCAGAGGCGACTTGTTTGAGCACAAGGTCGCCGCAGTCGTGGCCATGCCGTTCATTGAACGACTTGAAATGGTCGATGTCGGCCAAGACGACCGCATACGGGCGTCCCGACAAGACCGCTTCACGGATCGCCTCTTCGATTAAACGGTATCCGGTCGTACGATTATAGAGACCGGTCAGACCGTCCCGCGAGGCGAGGGTATGTAGCCGTTCGTTCGTCTGTTCGAGTTCGGACGTCACCTCGACGACCGCCCCTTCGAAGATGAATGACAGCCCGGCGATCAAGGCGATGGTCGCGAGTAAACATGTCACCCCGATGACTTGCTCGAGGGTCGGGCCGAGCGGCGATGTCCCGTCCGTCACGTTCACATATAAATAGCCATAGATTACCATGGCGAGCATCGTCGAGGCGATCCGGATGGCCCGGCTCACGTTCGGCATGAAGAACACGCCATAGGCGACCGTGAGGATGAAGTAGTGGACGTTCGCGCCCCAGCCAAGGACGATTGTCGAGATGATGGCGTTATAGACGACCTCGACGAAGAGACCGATGAAGAACGTCCGATAATATCGTTTATGTACAAAATAAAAAGACAATGTGTAATAGAGAACGCTGAGTACGTTCGACCAGGCAAGGACGGTTACGTCAAGTCGCCAAAACGTGATCAAGAACACGACATGGATGAGCCAAGCGAACACGTTCCCATAAAAAGTGATGCGGTAATTATATAGTGTACCGCGACGTTCCTCATAGGCTGTTCCCACGCGAACACCTCCTTTTTTCAGTATACCGAACCCATCCTCATTTGCCCATGCCTATCCAACAATCGATTAAAATTGACACGCACAAACGCCTTTAAATCGCACGTATAGTTGCGTGAAATAGATATTTCACGCAACGTTTGTTCACGCGCCATTTTCATCCGAGACAACATCAACCTTCGAACCAGAAAGATAATGTCATATATCATGGTTTACATAATAAGTTATGGTGAACCAATTGATTTGTTTTAAAAATTTGAAAGAGTTACAGTTGTATGATAAAAGAAAATAAAGCTTGAAACGGTGATTCAGGTAAAGGTACACTGAGAACGTAAACAAAAGGGGGATTTCAGGATGGACGATCAACGTTTGAAACAATGGCTCACCGAAGCGAAGACGATTGCTGTCGTCGGCGTGTCAGCGAACCCGAACAAGACCGCGAACCAAATCGCAGAGTATCTGCTGTTGCAAGGTTACACGGTCATCCCTGTCAATCCGACGCTCGAGACGTGGAACGGACGCAAAGTCTATCCGACGGTCGAGAGCATCCCGGGGCGCGTCGATATCGTCGACGTCTTCCGACGCAATGAGTATTTGGCCGGCGTGGCCGAAGATGCCGTCCGACATGGGGATGTCGGTCTCGTCTTCAACCAGCTCGGGCTCACCAGCCCGGACGCCGAGCGGATCGCTCGCGATGCCGGACTCGACTACATCGAAAATCGATGCATCTATGTCGAGCACGCCCGCCTTCTCGGTTAAGACCTACCTCCTTGGTAGGTCTCCTTTTTTTCACGAGCCCCGCTCGCGGAGGGAGGCTTGCCAGAATCCAAAAACAGCTATACAATAGGATAGAAAAACGAACGTGTGTTCGAAATTGAGGTGACGAAGATGTCAACAGACTTATTTAATTACAATGAAGACGCCATCCAGGTGCTCGAAGGACTGACTGCTGTCCGGAAACGTCCGGGGATGTATATCGGTTCGACCGACCATCGCGGCTTGCACCATCTCGTCTATGAGATCGTCGATAACGCGATCGATGAGGCGCTCGCCGGATTCGGTGGCCAAATCGATGTGACCATCCATAAAGATGACGCCATTACGGTACGCGACCACGGGCGTGGTATGCCGACTGGGATGCACGCCTCCGGGAAACCGACGCCAGAGGTCATCTTCACGGTCCTCCACGCCGGCGGTAAGTTCGGCCAAGGCGGCTACAAGACGTCAGGCGGACTCCACGGGGTCGGCGCCTCGGTCGTGAATGCACTCTCGAGCAAGGTCCTCGTCACGATTTATCGTGACGGCAAAGTGTTCGAGCAGACGTTTGCCGACGGTGGGATTCCGCAGACGACGCTCCTTGAGACCGGAAAGACGCGTCAGACGGGGACGAGCGTCTACTTCAAACCGGACGCCTCGATCTTCTCGACGACGACATATAACTACGACACGCTCGCTGAACGGCTCCGTGAATCGGCATTCCTGTTAAAAGGATTGACGATCACGTTGACGGACGAGCGTTCGGATAAAGAAGAGACGTTCCATTACGAGGAAGGGATTGCCGAGTTCGTCCAATATTTGAACGACGACAAGGCGACGCTTCATCCGATCGTCTACTTCGAAGGGACGGAGAACGATATCGAGCTAGAGCTCGCCTTCCAGTTCACGGACGCCTATTCTGAGAACGTCCTCTCGTTCGTCAACAACGTCCGGACTCGTGACGGCGGCACGCACGAGGTCGGCGCCAAGACGGCGATGACCCGCATCGTGAACGAGTATGCCCGTAAGAACGGATTGTTGAAAGAAAAAGACAAGAACCTCGACGGCGGTGACGTCCGCGAAGGCTTGACGCTCATCGTCTCGGTACGGATCCCGGAAGAATTCCTCCAGTTCGAGGGGCAGACGAAATCGAAACTCGGTTCGCCCGAGGCACGTACGAGCGCTGATGGTGTCATGGCCAAACAACTGACGATCTTCCTCGAGGAGAACCCGCAGATGGCGACGATGCTCATCAAGAAGGCGATCCGCGCCGCCCAGGCCCGCGAAGCCGCCCGGAAAGCCCGGGAAGAGGCGCGCAACGGCAAGAAGAAGAAACGTTCGAGCATCTTGAACGGAAAACTGACGCCGGCGACGTCGAAGAACGCCGCCAAGAACGAACTGTTCCTCGTCGAGGGTGACTCGGCCGGCGGTTCGGCTAAACAGGGCCGTGACCGGACGTTCCAGGCCATCCTGCCGCTACGCGGGAAGGTCATCAACTCGGAGAAGTCGAAACTTCAGGACATCATGAAGAATGAGGAAATCAATACGATCATCCACGCGATTGGGGCCGGGGTCGGCCACGACTTCGACCTTGAGGACTGCAATTTCGACAAAATCATCATCATGACCGATGCCGATACGGACGGGGCCCACATCCAAGTGCTCCTGTTGACGTTCTTCTTCCGTTATATGCGCCCTCTCGTCGAGGCCGGCAAAGTGTTCGTCGCCTTGCCGCCGCTCTATCGGATTTCGAAAGGGAAAGGCAAGTCGGAACAGTTCGAGTACGCTTGGGACGAAGAGGCGCTCGAGAAGCTCGTCAAAGTGTATAAGAAGGGCTATATCCTCCAGCGCTACAAAGGTCTCGGTGAGATGAACGCCGACCAGCTATGGGAGACGACGATGAACCCCGACACACGGACGCTCATCCGTGTCACGGTCGACGATGCTGCCGTCGCCGACAAGCGTGTCTCGGTGCTCATGGGGGACAACGTCGCCCATCGCCGGGAATGGATCGAGGAGAACGTCGCCTTCGGCCTCCAGGAAGATGATTCGATCATCGCCAATGAACACGTGACTAAAGCGATTGAGGAAGTGATGTAACGATGTCGACGATTCAACACATTTTAAACTTGTCGCTCGAACAGGTCGTCGGTGACCGCTTCGGGCGTTACTCGAAATATATCATCCAGGACCGGGCCCTCCCGGACGCGCGCGACGGCCTCAAACCCGTTCAGCGCCGCATCCTGTATGCGATGCACCATGAAGGCAACACGAACGAGAAACCGTACCGCAAATCGGCCAAGACGGTCGGTAACGTCATCGGTAACTATCACCCGCACGGTGATAGTTCCGTCTATGAGGCGATGGTACGCCTATCGCAGGACTGGAAGTTGCGTTACCCGCTCATCGACATGCACGGGAACAACGGCTCGATGGACGGCGACTCGGCTGCCGCGATGCGGTATACCGAGGCCCGTCTGTCGAAGATTGCCGGCGTCATGCTGACGTCGATCTCGAAGAACACGGTCGACTATACGCCGAACTTTGACGATTCGACCGAAGAGCCGCTCGTCTTGCCGTCACTCCTCCCCAACCTGCTCATGAACGGGACGACGGGGATCTCTGCCGGTTATGCGACCGAGATCCCGCCGCACAACTTGACCGAGGTGCTCAACCTCGCCATCGCCCGCTTGAAAGGTGAGGTCGAGACGACGAATGACGCATTCCGTTATATGCAAGGACCTGACTTCCCGTCTGGCGGGATTGTCATGGGCAAAGACGGCATCTTGAAGGCGTTCGAGACCGGAAAAGGCAAGGTCATCATCCGTGCCAAATCGGTCATCGAGCCACTTAAGGGAGGCCGTGAACAGATCACCATCACCGAACTCCCGTATGAGGTGAACAAGGCGAACCTCGTCAAGAAGATGGAAGAGCTCCGTCTCGACCGCAAAGTCGAAGGTGTCGCCGAAGTCCGTGACGAGACCGACCGGACCGGCGTCCGCGTCGTCATCGAATTGAAGAAGGAAGCCGATGCGGAAGGTGTGCTCCATTTCTTCTTGAAGCATACCGATCTGCAACTCGCCTACAACTACAACATGGTCGCCATCGTCAACCGGACACCGAAACAGATGGGTCTCTTGTCGATCATCGACGCGTACTTGAAGCACGTCGAAGAAGTCGTCACCCGTCGCACGACGTTCGAGCTCGATCAGGCGAAGAAACGCGCCGAAATCGTCGACGCGCTCGAACAGGCCATCTCGGTCCTTGACGAGACGCTCGAACTCATCCGTTCGGCCAAAGACAAGTCCGAGGCGAAACAGAAGCTCATGGAGCGGTTCTCGTTCACGGACCGTCAAGCCGAAGCGGTCGTCATGCTCCAACTTTATCGGTTGACGAACACGGATATCGTCGAGCTCCAAAAAGAGGCGAAGGCGCTCCAAAAAGAGATTGCTCGCCTCGCCAACATCTTGAACGTCGACGCGACGAAACGGAAGCTCATCTCGAAAGAGTTGACCGCGCTCCGTGACGAGTTCGGCGACGCACGGCGCTCGGTCATCGAATCGGAAGTCGAAGAGTTGAAACTGAAGACAGAGGTCATGATCGCCGTCGAAGAGACGATGGTGTTCGTCAGCCGCGACGGGTACGTCAAACGTTCATCGATGCGCTCATATGGCGCCTCGAGCGACGAGATGCCGGAGATGAAGCAGAAAGACCGTCCCGTCCTCGTCACCCAGGCGATGACGACGGACCACTTGCTCGTCTGGACGAACAAAGGCAGCTACTTGCTCATCCCGGTCCATCAGATTCCAGAGTCGAAATGGAAAGACGCCGGACAGCATGTGGCCAACCTCGTGCCAATCGAAGGCGAACAAGTCGTCTCGGCCGATGTCGTCTCGACGTTCGACACCGACGCGCACTGCCTGTTCGTCACGCGTGAAGGCATGGTCAAACGGACGCCGCTCCGTGACTATGACGCCCAACGCAAGTCGAAGGCGCTCATGGCGCTCAAGTTAAAAGGTGACGATGAGGTCGTCTTCGCTGGCATCAGTGACGGTCCAGGACAACTGTTCCTCGTCTCTGAGCGCGGCTATGGCCTCTGGTTCAAAGAAGACGATGTTCCGGTCGTCGGCCAACGTGCCGCCGGCGTCAAAGCGATGAACTTGAAAGATGGCGATGTGGTCGCCGATGCCTTTGCCTTCTTCACACCGCCGCTGTTCGTCCTCGTGACGCAACGTGGAGCGGTCAAGAAGATGAAGCTCGAGGATCAGTTCGACTGCACGAACCGCAACTTGCGCGGGACGATGCTCATCCGCGAAGTCAAATCGAAACCGCACCAGATTCGTCGTGTGCTCCCGGTGCATGACGATGAAACGCTCCACATCATCGGGAAAGAGAAAGCGAAGACGGTCAAGACGAAGCAATTGACGCTCTTGGACCGCTACGCCAACGGCTCATTCGTGTTTGATGAAGAGACGTTCGGTGAGATTGAGGACGTGTATCTCGATTGAGATCGAACTAAAGAAAACCCTGTACCAGAGACGATTGTCTTTGATACAGGGTTTTTCTTATGGATTCAAAGCTCGGCCTCTATCAGATAGCGCTCCAAATCGGTCTGTTGGCGCAAATGATGACGGGTATGCATCCCGATGAGGTCGTACCATTCCTGGGCGTTCAGCCAACCGAAACCGCCATGCCGGGCTTTGACGTCAAGGTTCGCCGCGCGGGCGAGCGGTTCAAGGCGGTTCAAGCGTGCAGATAACTCGTCGATTCGTCGTTCGAGCATCTCGCGCTTGTCCGTATTGTTCGGAGGTTGGTTCATCTCATCAGGTAAGCGGATTTTGACCGGTGGGAAACCGCCCATCCGGAACAATCGTTCACCGAACTCGGTCTTCCCGAGCGGTTGTTCTTCAGTGGAAGCGAGACACCGTTCAATCTCGTCCGCATATTCCTCGGCCACCACGATGATATGGTCGTACATCTGCCCGATTGACCAAATGCCTGCTGCTGCCTGATAACGGAGCTGCCGCTCGGTATAGCCGTCCAAGTCTGCTTTGAACTGGGATAACAGTGAAATCGGCATGTCCAACCTCCTTCGATTTGATTCTCTATCCAGTATAACACGGAGGCATCAGCTGATTTTTTCAACTCCATGTCACATTAGTTTCTCTTAGGAGCGGGTATTTCTAAAAGGAACAACGATCTCTTTTGGCGAATGGGACAGGAGGACAAATCATGGGGGGATACGTATGTCACAGTGGCTCGATTGGGCCAAGCGGCTACAGGCGCTGTCACAGGCTGGCTTGACGTTTACGAAAGACGAGTTCGATCGAGAACGTTACCTCGAACTCCAACGAATCGCGACCGAGATGTTCGAGCAACAATCTAATCTTGCTTTGCATGAAATCACCGAATTGACCCACGTCGATGGTTATCCGACACCGAAGCTCGACGTCCGAGGCGTCGTCTTCAAGGATGACGCAGTGTTACTCGTCAAGGAAAGGTCAGACGGACTTTGGACGCTTCCGGGTGGCTTTTGTGAGATCGGACTGTCCCCGGCAGAGAACATCATCAAAGAGATCGAGGAAGAGGCCGGTTTCGATGTCGCACCGATTCGGCTGCTTGCTTTGTTCGACATGCATCATCACGACCATCCGCCGTTGTCGCAGCATTACTATAAACTGTTTATCGAATGCGAGTTGATTGGTGGAGAGGCGCAAATTAGTCATGAGACGAGCGAGGTTGCGTTCTTTACACGAGACGCCTTACCACCTTTGTCACTTGCTCGGAACACGCGAGAGCAGCTCTATATGTGTTTTGAGGCCCGTTGGCAAGAAGATTGGACCACGTTATTCGATTAAGGGGAGGGGATTCCATGAAAGTCACACGTTTTGATCACGTCCATCAACTGACGTTTTTCGCACCCATCTTACCAATCAACGTCCAACTGATTGAACGTGAGCTCGGGCTTGTCTTGATCGATACAGGGCTCGCGCAGAACGCGGAATCGATTTTAGCGTATATC
This sequence comes from Exiguobacterium sp. s7, assembly GCF_018618195.1. Lineage (NCBI taxonomy): Bacteria > Bacillati > Bacillota > Bacilli > Caryophanales > Exiguobacterium > Exiguobacterium sp. s7. The sequence continues at coordinate 49,801 of NZ_JACSLO010000009.1, forward strand.
GAGACGTTCGAACGCCCGCTTCTCGCTATCTTGTTGACGCATGCCCATGGAGATCATGTCGGCGGTGTCGATACGATTTTGAAAGCCCATCCTCATGCCGAGCTGTACGTCTCGAGGCGCGACGCCCGTCTCCTTGAAGGGGACCGGACGACTGACTCGGACGAGAGGGCTCTCAAACTGAAGGGTTCTCTCCCGAAAATCCACTCCTTGCCGGATAAATTGCTTGACCCAGGTGAGCGGCTGTTCGGCTTACGGGTCTATCCGGCAGCGGGTCATACCCCTGGTTCGATTGCTTTTTTCGATGAGAAAGAGCGGATTTTGTTTGCGGGAGATGCATTTCAGACGCGTGGGGGAGTCGCCGTGGCAGGGGACGTCCGTCCGTTGTTCCCGCTGCCGGGTATCGCGACATGGGATAAGCGTGCAGCGTTAGAGCATGCGGAGAAGTTGATCGATCTCGCACCGCAACGTACGTTCGTCGGTCATGGGCAACCAGTCGCCGGGACACATCGGCTCTATTTGGCACTGAAGCGGGCCAAACGCAAGCAAGCACGTCTATTTTTACGATAATCCGGGGGTGCTCACAGGTGGAATTACGCGAGATTCAGACGACAGATTATCAACTGGCCGAGCAAATGCTCGAGATTCAACGAAACGCTTATGCGGTCGAGGCCGAGCTAATCGGTTTCGATGAAATCCCAGCGCGTTATGAAACGGTCGAGGTGATCCAGAATCTGCCCGGTACGAGCTACGGTTTGTATAACGACGGGCGGTTGATCGGCTTTATCACGATTGAAGCGGCTGAGAACACGGTCGAGGTCACAAAACTGTGCATCGATCCTAGATATTTCAGGGCGAGACTTGCAACGACGTTGCTCGAACACGTGCTCAGCTTGCACGAGGACAAACTCGTCTATGTGCACACCGGCAAACATAATGGACCGGCCAAGAAACTGTACACGAAGCTCGGTTTCGAACCAAGCGCCGAGTTCGAACCGGAACCAGGTGTCACTTTGATTCGTTTTACACGATCTTGAATCCCTTTTCTCAAATTTCAAATTCCGTCTCACTACTTTAAGTATACTAAAGGATTGAGACGAAGTTTTATTTTTACTGATAATATATGTTATGTTAACTAAGGGAAAAGTTAAGAAAATCGATGCCAGATATGAGGTCTCTCCTCTCGAAAAAAATCAGAATATCTTGTACCAATACAACGTCATATCGATGTTCGGATTGCCGGTCTGTTTGAGCGTATCGATACCTCCGAGCGCGAACCCTTCTTTCGCATAAAATCGACACGCGATCACGTTATCGTTCTGCGCTTCGAGCGACAATCCAAGCAACGAGTGCTCGATTGCCCACGTCTCTGCAACTTGTATCAGCAAATGGCCAATCCCGCTGTGTCGATAGCTATTACGGACCGCGATGTTCTCGATATACGCAAAACGGTTCCAATCTTTCACCACACGGATCTGTCCGATACATGTCGTCTCGTCGAATGCCAAGAATACTTGTTTGTCCTCACTGTTGATGTATTCATGCCAGTCCAGTGAATCGTTCGGGAAGCTCGTCACACGGGCTTTCTCATATAACTGTTCCTCGTACGTCCAACCCCCGTCACAAAAGCTCGGAATGATTTTCCCGAGGATTGGAAACGGTTCGTTTGCTTCGTTCACGACGTTGATAGACTCCTCATTCAACGCTTGAATCGAGATGTCTAGTGCATCTTCCATTGCAGCATTCTCCTTTCGATATGTCATGACCGCTCTTACATCGTCTCACCAGACTAGCCATACAGTGATGGTTATGAAATCAGGATTGGCGGCTCTGTTGATATCACTTCGACCACATCATTTGATGTCAGGAACACGTAATGTTGAATATCATAAACCGTTTCGTAAATGTTCTCCGACTCTTCAGCTAACCATTTTAAATAGCTGGAATCGCTCACTTTAAAGAGTGTCCAGTCGCTAAAAAAATCAGGGTCATAATGTTTATATAAATGCTTTAGCGTTTTGAAAAGCGTTCCTTCGTCTGTATTTCGATACGATTGCACAAGTCCGTCAAACAAGAACGTATAGGTGTTCTCATCCGCATCCATAAACACGAGTCTTAATCCGTCTTTGTCATCAATTAGCGCCTGCAGTTCCAGCTTAGCCGGTATCTCTGGGTTAACGGCCCATCTTTCCCATTTCTCCACGTGTATCTCCTTCTTCTACTCTCATTATCTCTACATTACATACCCATCGAGAATAGGGCCATGAAATTCCAAAGTGACAATCCTAGTGGAATGAGCGACAGGATGGTCACCCATCTTTTCTTTGTAAATAGTCCAATCAATAGTGTAATTAAGCCTATTGCTAAAACGATGATCATGGTCATAAAGGTCATGGTTGATCCATCTCCCGTAGCTAGATTATTGTAACTGGTTTTTAAGATGACTTCTAATCATTCACAACTCATCTTTTATATGATTTGCTAGATTGCTATGAAACTCCTCTTTCTGTTTGATACATCATGGCCAACATCGACGATTCCTTAACTCAACTTCATTCATTGTTGGACAAAGTCCCTTTCCCATCCGCACAACTATTTATATACATGTCCACAACTGTTTCGTCGGAAATTGTAAACTGTATCACTTAACTGAATCGTTAATTCAAGGACATGATAACGCTTTATGGATTTATGTTTTAAATATAAATTCAACTCTGTTTTTCAGTTCTTAGGTGTTGCCTGTAAGCGTATGTCATGCTATTTTTAGACAGATGATAACTTAAGGAGGAACTTGAATGAAACGTATGACAAAAGGTTTGACAGCATCCCTATTATTGGCTGTCCCGCTCGCGGCGTGTGGTGATTCTAGCACCGATCAGGCCGAAACTTCGCGCTGGGACGAAATCAAAGAAGACGGTACACTCACGGTCGGTACGGCCGGTACACTCTATCCTGCCTCATTCCGGGAAGAGGATAGCGATACATTGACGGGGTTTGATGTCGAGCTCATGAAAGAGGTCGGGAAACGCCTCGACCTCGAGGTCCAATTCAAAGAGATGGCGTTCGACAACATGTTGACGAGCGTCCAAAACGGACAAGTTGACGTCGCAGCGAACGATATCTCGGTCACAGAGGACCGGAAAGAGAAGTTCGCCTTCTCAACACCGTACAAGTACACGTACGGGACGGCCATCGTTCGCAAGAGCGATTTGTCTGGCATCGAGTCAATTGAGGATTTGAAAGGCAAAAAGGCCGCTGGTGAAGCGACGACCGTCTTTATGGACGTGGCACGTCAATACGGAGCCGAGGAAGTCATCTATGACAACGCGACGAACGACCAGTACCTTCGTGACGTCTCGACAGGACGGACCGACGTCATCTTGAACGACTACTATCTTCAGACACTCGCCCTCGCCTTCTTCCCGGACTTCGATATCACGATCCACCCGGATATCGCCTATAACCCACAGGAAGTCGCGTTCTTGATGGACAAAGAGAATGCAGAGCTCCAAGAGAACATCGACCGCGTCCTTGGCGAGATGCTTGAAGACGGTACGGTGAAAGAATTGTCGGAAACGTTCTATAACGGAGCCGATATCTCGGTAGAACCGGACGTCGACGCGACGATCGTCGAATTGGACTAAGCGGTCATGTTCGAAGGTGTGAAATGGGAAGCAATCTTCGACGTCGACCTGGCTGTGCGCTCGTTCCCTTATCTGCTAGGCGGTTTGCCGAACACGCTTTGGATCTCATTCGTCAGCATGTTCTTCGGCTTGTTGCTCGGTCTCGTGCTTGCCCTTGGGAAACTGTCACCGTCCCGGATGCTGCGGTTCCCGTCGACGTTCTATATCTCGTTCATGCGGGGCGTGCCGATTTTGATTATCCTGTTCATCTTATATTCAGGGTTTCCATTCATCGGCATCGAGTTCGCGGCGCTGACGGCGGCGGTCATCGGGTTCAGTCTGAACTCGGCGGCCTATATCGCTGAGATTATCCGGTCGGCGATCCGTGCCGTCGATCCGGGACAGGTCGAGGCGGCCCGCTCGCTCGGGATGAACAAGTGGCTGACGCTCAAAGGGGTCATCTTGCCGCAGGCGACGCGAATCGCGCTCCCCCCGCTTTCGAACGTGTTCCTCGATTTGATTAAAGCGAGTTCGCTCGCCGCCATGATCACCGTCCCTGAAATTTTCAACAAGGCGAAGATCGTCGGGGGCCGGGAGTTCGACTATATGACCGTCTATCTGGTCGTCGCCCTCATCTACTGGGGCATCTGTACGTTCATGTCGTTCTTCCAAGATTGGCTCGAACGGCATTTTGAACGCTATTTGGATACACCGAAGCGATGACTGACTTGCCTCATACAGGCAGGTCAGTTTTTTTGTCGGGCGGTTATCGCGAAAGTGACATGGTATAGTCAACTTATTCTATATTTCGCTTCAAAGGAGACACATCACCTATGTTCTCAAAGCTATTATTCGTCGCATCCGGCCTCATCACACTCACGTATATTTTGTTCGATGGACCGGCATGGGTCAGTGCCTTAAACCCATACACGAGTATGATTGTCCTTTATTACTTGGTTTTTAAGTTCCCGAGCCGGAAAAGAGCGAAGGCGGCCTCTTCAAATTGACCACACGTGACGTACATATTTTGAAGCGCTGGTCTTTAGCGTTCCATCTCGGACCGCGAGTGTGCTATGATTTTCTTAATTATCAGAAAATAGACGGGGGAATTTTATTATGGTGCAACAATGGACGACACATTTAAACGATCAAGTGATCGGGCAGTCAAAGGCGATCAAGCTGTCGACGATCGCCCTCCTCTCCGGGGGACACGTCCTGCTCGAGGACCGACCGGGGACAGGAAAGACGACGCTCGCGCGTAGCCTGGCCACCTCGGTATCGGCCGCATTCCAACGCGTACAGTGTACGCCGGACACGTTGCCGAGTGACATTTTAGGGATGGAACTGTTCAATCCGACGACAGGCACGTTCGAACGGAGAACGGGCCCAATCTTCACGTCGATTTTACTCGTCGATGAAATCAACCGGACGACACCACGGACGCAGTCGGCACTGTTAGAGGCGATGCAGGAGCGGCAAGTGACGCTCGGTGAGGTGTCACTTCGTTTACCGGACCCGTTCTTCGTCATCGCGACGCAAAATCCGTTCGACGGGCAAGGGACGTTCCCGTTGCCTCAGGCGCAGCTCGACCGCTTCTTATTCAAACTGTCACTCGCCCCGCTCTCACGAGAGTCGGAACGCCGGTTGCTGCGTAATGAGCATTTGAGTTCGGCTCCGTTCACGTTGCAACAGACCGAGCTTGTCGAGATGCAGCAAACCGTCCGTGACGTCTTGTTTCACGATGCGATGGAAGATTATCTGCTCGATTTCGTCGAGGCGCTCCGTCATCACCGAGACATCGAGGTCGGACCGAGCCCGCGGGCGACGCTCGCCTACACGATGGCAGCTCGGGCGCATGCCTATATGGACGGACGGGATTACGTCACGCCTGAAGACATTCGCGCGCTCGCCCTGCCCATCCTCGGCCACCGGATCGTCTTGACGGTCGAGGCGTCGCTCAAGACGAAGCCGTCCAAATTGATCAAGTCCGTTCTGGAGACCATCCCGGTCCCGTCAGAGGTGTGACATGCAACTCGTCAGCCCTCGCTACCTCGAGTCCGGGTATATGTGGCTCTTGTTCGTCGTCGGGGTGTTCACCGCCCTATACGGGAACGTCTTCCTCGCAAGTGTGATTATCGGGTTCAGCCTGTATGCGCTCATCATGCCGGAGTTATTATTCCGACTCGCTGAGTACGTCCACGTCGAAGTGACTGACGAACTGAAGCTGTTCCCGAACGATGAAGAGACGTATACGCTCAAATTGATTTCGACGGCGCCCGTGCCCCTTGGCGTCGTCCGATTGTCGGGTTATCTCCATCCGACCGTCGAGTCGGAGGCGCACGCCTTCTGGCGCCAAGAGAACTTTGTCGGTCGTGAGGCGGCCGTCGCCTACACGCTTCCACTCAAGGCAATCAAGCGTGGTCCGATCCGCATGGAGGCGATCGGCATGGAGATCCGGGACCCGCTCCGTATGTTCTCACTCTATAAAGAAGATCCGCTCGACCGTATCGGGTATGTGTTCCCTGAATTCCTGCCTTATCCGATCCCGAAACGTCCGCCGACGTTACCAGGCGAAGAGATGGTCCGTCATAGCGCCTACCGTGACCCGGAGACGTTCCAGTCGGTGGCGCCGTATCACGGACAGCCGATGCGGCAACTGTATTGGTCGGCCTACGCGAAGACAGGTGAACTGCTCGCCCGTACCGAGCAACCCGTCCAAGCGAACGAATATGTCGTCGTGCTCGACTTGTTGACGAAAGACGGACGCGCCCTCACCCATCAGATGGAGCGGTTGATTTCACAGGCTGCGGCGCTATGCCGCGACTTCGAGAAAGAGAACGCGAGCTATGGGCTGATTGTGCCGACATTGACGAAGGAAGGGATCACCTATGACCTCGCCCCGGGGAGCGGTGAGACGCATTTCCGCAAGGTCATGACGACGCTCGCCTGCCTGTCGGAACGGGATTTCCCACTCGCCCGGTCGCTATTCGAACGGAAGGTCGCCAAATACGGCGGCAGCCAGTCCATTTTACGACTGGGAGGTGACGGACGATGAGACTACTCTGGTGGGTGTTCGCCGCGTTCTATGTCGGTCACGTGTTTCCGCTCGTCTTTCTGCTGACGCTCCGTTTGCCGCGCAACTGGCAGCTTGGGGTGCAGACGGCCCTGAGCATCGCCGCGCTCTTGTTCTCGTATGAGATGAGCATCACGCTACTGTTGTTCACGTACGTCCACGCCTTTATCCGAACTCTCGATTGGACGGACCGTTACGCGATCGCAAGTGTGCTCTTCCTCATTGTCGATTGGTTGTTCCCGCCGGCGTCTCAGCCGCTGGCGATGATCGTCTTCCCGTTCTTGTTCTTGTTTTGGCAACGGAGCCTGTATTATCGCCGTGACTATAAACGGATGTTGTCCACGCTCGTCGTCGCCCTAGGGGTCGGCCTCGGTTTAGCGATAATCATCCGGACCATCAAAGAGCTATTGTTCGGCAACCTCGTCGCCTGGATTCAGCCCATCCTGATTTGGATCGGCGGTTGGTTCGACGGAGTCAATCTCGATCCGACCGATCGCGTCAACCGTATCCTCGTCCCGGACAATCCGAACATCGATGCCGAGACGATTTCAAACGAGACGTTACTCGAATCGGCGACGAATCAATCGCTATTCTTGGTCGTCACGTTTCTCGTCGTTCTCGTCAGCGTCATCGCTTTATTCATCTATGTGCAACGCCGAAAAGAAATCCATGAGGATGGGACGGTGCCGAAGCAACGCCATCAAGCGGCCGATTCGGTTCGCCGCTCGACACGGGCCCCACGGCACGTCCGTCTGCTTGATGCCGGGAGACGTCTCGAACAGGCCCATCCCCGCCAGCGCGAAGAGACTGTTTCGGAATGGTTCGAACGAATCGGATTTACCGAAGGAAGTCGCTTTGCCACATGGCTGGAGGCGGCCGAGTACGGAGAGAAAGAAGCGCCGGCTCCAATCGTCGAGGCGTTCGAACGACATGTCACCCAGACGCTCAAAAAATAAGAGACCAGTCAGTTCGCCGGGCACTCCCGGACGGTCTGACTGGTCTTTTTTAAAGAATTGGGCTGAGCAAGCGTGACACGCTCTCTTTGAAACGGATCCATTTCGTTCGTGTCTCATAACGCTCAATCGTTAACCTGTCGGCACATGCGAGGTCGCGATCGAATGCATCGATGACAGACTGGGCCACGACCTCATCATAGACGAGCGCCGAGATCTCGAAATTGAGTCGGAAACTGCGGGCGTCGATGTTCGTCGTGCCGATCGAGGCGACCTCGCCATCGATGACGAGCGTCTTCGCGTGCAAAAAGCCGCCTTCATACGTATATACCTCGGCCCCGTAGCGGACGAGCTCGGCCGCATTCGTATACGTCGCCCAGTAGACAAACATGTGATCCGGCTTGTTCGGGATCATCAGGCGGATTTTCGTCCCGGACATGAGCGCATTGCGGCAGGCGTCGAGGAAGCTGGCGTCAGGGATGAAATAAGGGGTCTGGATGTAAATCGTCTCTTTCGCCTCGGTGATCATCTTGACGAGCATGTTTTTCAAGTGCTCGGTCGATGAGTTCGGGCCCGATGTGACGATTTGCACCGGTGATTGGGCCGTCTCAATAAGGATGGACGGCCAAATGAAATCCTCTTTCTCGGCTCGATGCTTCGTCGGTACGGCACGGTTCCAATCGAGGAGGAAACGCTCGAGCAGTTCTCGGACCGCCTCCCCTCTCATCCGTAGATGCACATCGCGCCAATAGCCGAACTGACGATTCGTCCCGAGGTATTCATTCCCGACGTTGAAACCACCGATATAGCCGATCTCCCCATCGATGATACATAGCTTTCGGTGATTCCGGTTATTGACGCGGAAGTTGATACCGAGACGTGACGGGAAGAACGATTTGACCTCGCCGCCATGCGCGAGCAGTTGTTTAAAATGGGAACGTCGCAATCCGCGGGAGCCGACGGCGTCATAGAGTAGACGGACCTTGACCCCTTCCTTGGCCCGTCGCGTCAAGGCCGAGATGAGAGCCTGACCGAGCGAGTCGTTTTGGATGATATAGTATTGGATGTTGATTTCCTTTGTTGCCACCTCGATGTCATGGAACAACGCCTCGAACTTCTGCTCGCCGTCATGGATGACTTGAATTGCATTATGATACGTCACGAGCGCATTCGTGGAGGATAAGTTCAAGCGGGCGAGGCGACGATACTTGGATAAGAGCGGATCACTGGCAAACAAGCCGCCATGGGCGTCGAGCTCAGTCAACTGGTTATGGACGTGTTCCGCGTATTCATGCCGTCGTTCCTCGTCGACTTGGTAGAAGTTATTCGATTTGATTAATCGTCCGAAGAAGATATAGATGAAGAATCCGAGCAGCGGCACGAAGAATAAAACAAGTAGCCAGGCCCACGTCGACCCGATATCGCGCCGTTCGAAGAAGATAATGGTGACCGCAAACGTCACGTTGAGGATGACCAATACGATACCGAGTATGCCTAGAATGAATTCTGTCGTGACCATCTCGATCTCCTCCTTTTGTCTCTTGTTTACCCATTCTTCGTAAGAATGAAATGCTCGTTTACAGGTAAAGGGATAGACACACAAAAAAACACCGCGCCTGCGGTGTTTTTAGGGAAAATCGATTAGTTTAAGACTTTGATTGTGATTGATTTACGACCGAAGTTGAGCGCTTGCTCTCGTGTCGGCATCAAGATATCGATTTTGTTACCTTTGATGGCGCCACCAGTATCTCCAGCGATTGCTTCGCCGTAGCCTTCAACCCATACTTTAGAGCCGAGTGGGATGACTGAAGGGTCAACCGCGATGACTTTTTGGTTCGGGTTCGAGCGGACGTCGATTCCTGTTGCCGTGATTCCTGAGCATCCTGCACAGTATGGTGTGTAAGCCGTTGCTTCCACAGTCATCGTCTTACCTGAAGCCGGAGCTTGGGTTTGCGTTGTAGACGTAGACTGTTTCGTCACTGGTGCAGATGTTGATGCTTTTGGTTTAGCGGCTGGTGCGCTGTTCGCAACCGATGCTGCTTTAGCACCTTTTACAGAGAATTGTTGACCAGGGAAAATGAGATCTGAATTAAGACCGTTCCATGTCATCAACTGTTTGACAGATACGCCGTTGTTTGTCGCGATGCGATACAACGTGTCACCTGATTTTACTGTATACGTTTTTGAAGCGCTTGAAGCTTTAGCTTCTGACTTCGCAAGCTTCAATACTTGGTTTGGATAAATCATATTAGAGTTTAAGCCGTTCGCTTGTTTGATGTCATTAACTGATACACCGTTGTTCACGGCGATACGGTAAAGTGTATCTCCAGACTGAACTGTGTGTGTTGATGCTGCCGAAGCTGGAGCAGCGACTCCTAAACTAAGGCCAGCGAGTGCCGTTAGTGTCAATAGTGGTTTTTTCATAAGAATATTCCTCCCTTTTCTAACGCCCCCTTACTGTAACACCTGTATATTTCACTGCCGTTACAGGCTGATATGAGAGTGATATCAGTTCAGTTACAGAAGCTTTCAGCGAGATGAGAGGAATCTGAATTTTTACAATCCAAATACAAATGGCTTAGTTGAGCCATTTTCAGCTATACTAAAGAGAAGAGAAAGGAGGTTTTAGTCTTTGGAACTATTACTGCTATATTACATTGTGACTAATTTCCTAGCGTTTATGTCATTTTACCTCGATAAACGTCGTGCTAAATCTGGGGAATGGCGCATTTCGGAACAAACGTTACTCATTCTCGTTTGGATCGGTGGCGCATTCGGGGCCTATCTCGCGATGCGGTTCTTCCGTCATAAGACATTGAAACCGAAATTCCGCATTGGTGTTCCAATCGCCATCTTAGTGCATGCGGGTGTCACCGGTTGGTTCATCTTTTGACGCCATTATATAGAAGGAACTTGTTCAATCGCCACGTAGAAAATTCCGATGAAATGTCTTGATAGACGCTTCGTGGTGAAAAAGAAGTGTGTCCATCCGGTGTTAAAACGAAATAAATGTTCAATTATTGAGGTGTTCGGATGAAGGTTGAAGGAAATCTGATTGATATCCAAGAGTGGACTGAAACGACGATTGAGACGACGATCAAAGTGAATCCGCTGTTTCAAATCTGGTTAATCACGAACGGACAACTCGACCTGCTCGTCAATGGGACACGGTCTCGGCTCCGCTCCGGGATGGCGTTGATCTTAGACCGTGGACAAATCGTGAAAGTTGAACCGAAAGGAGAGCCATTTCGTTTGGTCGTGATCTCCGTCGAGCCGTTAGACCTATTCTCTCCGTCGCTTGCGGAGTTGTACGTGACACCGCACGCCGAGACGTCGCGTAGTAAAGTGTTGCATCCCGGTGAACCAGGAGATAAGCCCGTCCTCGACATAATCGACAAAGTGATTCGCAGCCTGAAGAAGAAGTCCTCGTTCGCGTTGCTCGATGCGAGCTTACAGCTCGCAGTCATTTGGCGCTATTGGATTCAACAGCCGCAAAGCAGAACGAAACATCATGTTCAGGAACGGATGCGTCTCATGCTCGCCTACATACATGACCATGACACGATGAAACTGACGCTCGAAGACATCGCAGCAACGGGTGGTCTGAGCCGGGCGGAATGTTGCCGCTACTTTACAAAATGGGGCGACACATCGCCGCTCGCCTACGTCCAGAACGTCCGCATGCATCGTGCGGCGCGCCTCGTCGAGGAGTCGAAGGAACCGATCGCCGATCTAGCGCATCGTCTCGGCTACACGAGCGTGAGCCATTTCGTGCAATCGTTTAAAAAAGTCCATGCGGTGACACCATTGGCGTACCGAAAGCGACAGACATAACAAAAGCCGACAATCGTGTCGGCTTTTTCTCGTTAACGGGCGGTCCAACCGCCGTCTGCTTTCAAGACGTCTCCATTGACGAAACTCGAATCGTCGGAGGCGAGGAACAACGCGACCTTGGCAATTTGCTCCGGTTCACCCATCGGAGCCTCCCCTGCCCCTTGGATGGCTCGCATCCCGAGTTCGCTCGGCGCGGTGATGGTGGCGCCGATATTCGTATTGACCCCGCCCGGTGCGATGGCGTTGGCCCGAATCTTGTTGAACGTACCGTATGTGGCGGCGATATTTTTCGTCAGGCCGATGAGCGCGTGCTTCGAGGCGACGTACGAGGCACCGCCGCGTGTCCCGAACAGGCCACCGACCGAGGCGTTATTGATGATGACGCCGCCCGTTTCTTGCTTGTCCATGATGTTGATCGCGGCCCGGGCCAGTTTCATCGGTCCGGTCAAATTGACGGCGATGACGCGGTCCCACACCTCTTCGGTCACTTCGCCGACGGTCAAAAAGTTGTCCATGATGCCGGCATTGTTGACCAAGATGTCGAGCGAACCGAACGTGCTCGTCGCCGTCTCGACCATCTTGTCGATATCTTCCTGCTTTGTGACGTTCCCGGCGACGCCGACGGCTTCCCCGCCGCTCGCTTTAATCTCTGAGGCGACCGCTTCGACTGAGTCCCCGTTCATGTCGATGGCGACGACGCGTGCCCCCTTCCTCGGCAAACAGTTTGGCGATGGCCCGACCCATCCCTGACCCGGCCCCGGTGACAATTGCCGTTCTACCCGATAATTTCACACCGCATTCCTCCTTGTTGAGACAACTCAAGAGCGACAGAGAAAACGACAAGTGCAACCTGCTCACGTGTCATTAGTCTATACCTGGATTTGGGTGAAAACGTATCTCCGTTTGAAAGAATCTGCTTCTGTTCCAATCACTAGTCACGTACAATGGAAAGATACAGATATTGGGAGTTGGAAGGTGGGATTCAATTGAATCGTTATCATGCAGAAGTGATGGGAAGCGGGACACCCGTTATATTTTTACCGGCTGGAGGATTCACCGGAGAAGAAGGTCGTTCACTCGCTGAGGTGCTATGCGACGACTTCGAGGTGCATTTGCTGGATTTGCCAGGGTTCGGGCGAAGTGAAGGGATTAAGCAGGTCGTGACGTCCGAACAGTTGGCGGATTGGGTCAACGACTACGTCATCACACATCGAATCGGACCCGTCCATGTGATCGCGCATTCACTTGGAGGTGCGATCGCTCTCGCTTTCGCCACGCATTATCCCGAGCACGTGGAGCGGCTCGTCTTGCTCGATCAAGGCCATAAGGCGTTCCCTTGCGTTCCGTTGAGAGAGTATGGCGTGTTTGGCCTTGCCGTCCCGCTCCTGAGCGGACTTTATCGTCTGTTCGGACCTCGACTCGTCCCCAAAATCGAGACGAAGGTCATTTCAGATGAAGGTACATCTCCAGTTACAGAGGAACAGGTTAAGACTTTCTGCGCACAGACAGGCCTCTCTGAACGAAACGAGATTCGGCGCGCGTTGAACGACCCGGCTAAACTCGGACGAGGCGGATTGAATCTGCTGTTCGGCTTCTATCACCTTGACGTGCCGCAGCTTATGCGTTCACTTCAAGTCCCGACGTTACTTATTTACGGCGATTTTGTCGGACTGGACGACAAAGAAGTCCGATTGACGAAGTCAGCCATTCTGGACCTGCAACGGCATGAGCTGCCGATCACTTACATACGAATGACAGGCGGCCACTTCGTCCATTGGAACCCGGCGTTCCCGCTTGAACAGGTACGACAGTTTTTACAAGTTGAGAAAGCGAGCGGTCTGTTATGAAGCGTCAGCAAAAGATTGTCCTCATTCTTGTGTGCTTATTGTTGGTATCAGCCGGAGTGGCCTGGGCATTTGATTCGACGAAGCAGACACAATTGCCCGAGGGAGCGGAACCGATTCTCACCTACCCTGTTGATGACCGTAATATGAGTCTTCGCTTTTTCACGAACAGTTACATCGTCGAGGAATGGAGTGAAGAGCCGGTTGCGCAAGGCATAGGTCTTGAACTTACTGTCGACAATCAGGTTCAGTCAATTACATCTGAATCGCTGTCCGAGGCAGGGCTCACGTGGGCCACTTTCGGCCAATCGTGCGGGGATCGGTCAGAATGCTCCCCCTACGACATCCTTTATGGGATGAACCACGGTGATACGACCCGAGTCGTCGTCGAGTTGAACGGAGACAAATTCGAACCGGAACTGTTGAAGACAAAGGCCGGGAATGACGTCTGGTTCGTGCTCGTCGACCAAATCGAGTCGATTGAGTCCATCATCGGCTACGATGCTGCGGGAGACATATCCTACCGCTTCAACAACTAAAAAAAGAGACGGAGGACGGCTGTCCTCTCATCTCTTAGCGCTCGCAAGCGATGCCGTCCTTGTCTCGATCTTTTGATTTGTTCGCTTCGTATAACGAACTGTTGGCATAAGGCTTGTACTTCGTCTTACCACCTTTGTTTTTCGTCGTCTTCGTTTTGGCGACACCGCCCTTGTACGTCTTATTCAGTTCGGTGCAGCGTCCGCGGTTTCTGACGGCGCGATGCTCAGCGTGAACAACGCGATGCCGGCGATGGTCGCACGAAGTAGTTTCTTCATGATTGTTTCCTCCTTGATCACAAACGATATGCGTTACCATTCTCGTTCATTATAGGAGGGATTAGGATAACTAACCTGATTTATAAAATGTTCAAATGAAAGGACCATCACATTGACCTTATCACCGTTTCATATCGACAATAATAATGAACAAGTTTATCAAGGGAATTTGCTTGTCTCGGAACACGAGATAGTTGAACCGCTTACTTTGGAGTTCATCGAACGGTTGGTGTTTGGTCCTGAGGCCATCAAGTGTTTGATCACCCGACACCATTCTTCGCGGCGGATCCAGTTAGAAGAACAGCCACTCGACCAACTACAGACATTGTGGGACAAGACATTCAAACACCAGATCACCTTTGATCATGCGTTTTCTCTTGACGACTTTCCGAACGGATCTTGTTGGACGATACGCGTCTGGCAAGGATACGACTGTTGGTATCTCGTCTTTACCGAGCATCACTGATTTCATTGTTAACAAACCCGCAAAGAAAGGGAATTAGTTATGGACTTACTTATGTTGATACAGGACCGGGCTCTCCCGTTACTGCTGCTCGCACTATTTCTCATTTTGAACGTCGTGTTCGTCATCGGGATTTGGAAACGACGACGCCACTTCTCCAAAGGTTTTCTCGTGTTCGCGAGCTCGCTTGCGTTTCTACTCATGACGTCATCGATCATTCTCATCATGTTCACGATGTTCATCGGCTACAACCAGTGATGCCTTCTATCCGATGATATCCGTATCAAAATCATCGAGTGCCCCTACGACGTTCGAAGTATGATGAATGCAGAAAGGAGGGAATGCTGATGCTTGAATCATTGAACCGATTGATGGACCACATCGATCAACATTTAACAGAAGACATCACGAGTGAGGATATCACACGCATCGTCGGGGTATCCGACTATCATTTTCGACGCATGTTTTCCTACATGGCCGGGATGACGCTCAATGAATATATCCGAAATCGTCGGCTGTCAGAAGCGAACAAGGACTTGATTCATGGGAAATCGGTCACGGACGTGGCGTATACGTATGGATACCAATCCGTCGACGGGTTCTCGCGAGCGTTTCGAGACTGGTGTGGCTTTTTACCGTCTGAAGTGATCAAGAACAAGATTCAAAAGTCAT
Source organism: Exiguobacterium sp. s7 (assembly GCF_018618195.1). Taxonomy (NCBI): domain Bacteria; kingdom Bacillati; phylum Bacillota; class Bacilli; order Caryophanales; genus Exiguobacterium; species Exiguobacterium sp. s7. The sequence goes on from NZ_JACSLO010000009.1 coordinate 65,075, forward strand.
TCCCGAAATTCACTTTCTACATCGACATCAAAGGAGGAATTTCAATGGAATTCAAATTAGAACATAAACCTTCATTCAACGTCGTCGGCGTGTCCAAACGCGTCCCGATTCAATTTGAAGGTGTGAACAATGCAATCGTCGAGTTGGCGCAATCAATCACGTCGCAACAGCGAAGCGAGATGCATCAGTTGGCGGACCTCTATCCGCATCAAGTGCTCAACGTGTCGTACGACTTCGATGAAGGCTATTTGGACGAAACGGGTTCACTCACGCACATGATTGGCTTCGCGACCACACAAGATAATCCGTACGAGGATCTTGAACAGATTACGATCGAGTCGAACCTGTGGGCCGTTTTCCCGAATGCCGGCCCGTTCCCGGAGACGCTCCAGGAGACGATGGCCAAAACGTATGCCGAATGGCTACCGACGTCTGGGTACGAACTGGCCGACTTGCCGAGCATCTCGTTCACGAAGCATGACGGACCATCGGACAACGTCTATAGCGAAGTGTGGGTAGCGGTGAAAGAATAAACAGTCTCCTAGTCAAAAACGCCCTCTCTAGAGTTAATATCTAGGGGGGCGTTTTCGACTCGTTTATAATTCATTCGTTAGAGTAGTTCATTGGTTTTGTGTGTTATAAATCCTGAATTGTCTACTTCAAGTCGTGTTTTCAATCCATTTCTTTAAGTTCAATCATTCGATCTTTTAAAGTCATAAATTCTGATTCGTAATCGCCTAAAAGCAATTCCACTTCAGAGAAAGGACAGAATGCAGCACCATTACTAAAGAAAATTACTAAATGATTTGTAATGTCATGTTTCTTTTTCTTAAAGACTCCCCATTCGGCACCATCTATTCTTTGCCTCAAACACTCGCCAAAATATAAACCTAAATCCATTAATAATTTGTAATCGTGAATGTCTATCATATTTATAGCGGCGTGATTCTCATTTTTTATTTTTAGCAACGAGGCTAGAAATTTCCTTTTTGATAATTCGTATGGCGCAGCATTTTCAAGGTTACAGTTTAATAGTTCTTCCTCCGTATATTCTGAGAGTTTTCTGATTTCCAGATTTTCTATGGCCCAATCAAATACTTCATCCATGACTTGATCACTAAATATTTCTTTATGCTCTACTACGCGGTTTAGTGTTGTTTGTTTTATTAAAACCCATATTCTAGTTTCTAGATTAGTCATCATGTATTCGAAATATTGATTTAACAATTTTGGAGTAAGTTCTTCATATCTTACACTAAAAAAAATTGGAGTTTTAAGTACAGGGTATTCCACTTGATGTCCCTCCCGTTATGAATGGTGATTGGCTTAGAGTTATTCATACAATGACAGTTACTGTCGTTTAGTCATAGCGTTCTATATCTCCGAGATGGCTTTGCTTCCTTAGTCCCTTATTTGTTTATAAATGTCGATTGTTCCATTCAGGACATCAACTCGCGCATTCCAATTTCGAACTTTGGAATGGATCGTGAACACGTCATCGGACTCCCAACTACTCGTTCCGAAATATAATGAGAACGAATTAGGGTTCGCGATTTCTTCAATCACTTTTGCTTGGAATAACCTCATGTCTTTTTCATAAACTTCAATCCAAAACGTAGCACCTGTCACAGAGACAATCAATTTAAAAACAGCTATCCGATTTCGTTTTTTATTTGATTTTGGAGTTTTATTTGGCAAAATGACCAACTTGTAGTCATTCATTTCGATTTGCCTCAAACATTGTTCGATGATGTCAGAAATCGCTTCTCTCTTACTGAACGTATGTACTTCTAATAGTGGTACGAGCACTTCACGAACGAGCTCAGCGAAATGACGAAACTTCTCTTTCTCGTCAAGAATCATTAAATAATTCTCATAGTTGAACGTTTTACTCGTGAACTCATGGACCAGCACCTGATTGTCTGTCTCATCAAACGTATGGTGCATATATGACTTCGTCTCATGTGCCACTAGAAGCTCTATCCCAACGAGTTCGTCGGATGTGAATCGGACCTCGTCTTGCTCGATGAATCGAGACAGATAATTCGCAAGCAATTCTTCAAACACGTATGACGAGTGAATCTCGGTGATGTGTCGCTTCCTCCAGTTCCGATCATGTGGTTGATTAAGAGTTGTACCTAAACGAATTGAGATATGTCTCATGGAGTGCCCCCATTTCTTTCTACTTACCATCATACAAAAACTCCCTTTGACTATCACTTAGAAAGTCAAAAGGAGTCATTTTTATTTTGTCACTTTGTATTCCAACGCTTCCCCGTTCGTCTCGATCACATGCTTGTACCAATCGAACGAGTCTTTCTTCATCCGCTCCATCGAGCCGTTGCCTTCATTGTCACGGTCGACATAAATCATGCCGTACCGTTTCTTCATCTCGCCCGTCGTGAACGAGACGATGTCGATGATGCCCCATGGCGTGTAGCCGATCAAGTCGACGCCGTCATAGACGACCGCTTGTTTCAACTGTTCGATATGCGCCTTCAAGTAGTCGATGCGTGCCGCATCATGGATTTTCCCGTCGACAATCTCGTCGACGGCGCCGAACCCGTTCTCGACGATGAAGAGCGGGATTTGATAACGGTCATACAACCGGTTGAGCACGTAGCGGAGGCCGACCGGGTCGATTGCCCAGCCCCAGTCGCTCGACTTGATATATGGGTTCTCGACGCCGTTCGGCAGACCGCCATTGACGATGTCACCACTGTTGTCGGCGACGACGTCACTCTTCACGGTCGTCGACATGTAGTAACTGAAGCCAAGGTAGTCGACGGTTCCGTTCTTCAAGATTTCCTCGTCCCCTTCAAGGAACGGGATTGTGTACCCTTCCCGCTCGAATTCGTTCAAGGCGTAGCTCGGGTACACCCCGCGCACTTGCACGTCCGGGAAGAAGTAACGCTGACGCATCATCTCTTCAGCAAGCATGACGTCGTCCGGGTTTGACGAGAACGGATAGATCGGCACGTGTGATACCATCGCCCCGATCTCGAAGTCCGGGTTGATCGCTTTCCCTTTCGCGACGGCGAGCGCGCTCGCAATCAACTCATGGTGCCCCGTCTGATACATCACTTCACGGGCGTTCTCCCCGTCTTCGACGATGACGCCAGAGTTCGTCCATAAGAAGAGCGGGTTGTTGACGTCCATCTTGTTGTTGATCTCGTTGAACGTCATCCAGTATTTGACCTTGTCTTTATAGCGGTCGAAACACACCTCGGCGAAGCGGACGAAATGGTCGACGACGGCACGGTTGCGGAACCCGCCGTACTCACGTGCGAGGTGGAGCGGCATCTCGAAGTGGGACAACGTGATGATCGGCTCGATGTCGTGCTTCAACAGCTCGTCGAACAAGTCGTCATAAAATTGGAGCCCTGCCTCGTTCGGCTCCGCATCGTCCCCGTTCGGGAAGATCCGGCTCCAACCGATTGACGTGCGGAGACACTTCAAGCCCATCTCAGCGAAGAGCGCGACGTCTTCTTTATAACGGTGATAGAAGTCGATTGCTTCATGGTTCGGATAAAATTCGTCCGGCTCGACCTTGTCCGTGATCCGACGCGCGACGCCGTGAGCGCCGGCCGTCAACACGTCGACGACGCTCGGCCCTTTGCCGTCGGCGTCCCAGCCGCCTTCAAATTGGTGGGCGGCAAGCGCGCCGCCCCATAGAAAGTCTTTTGGTAATGTCTTCATGGTAGTTCCTCCTTATTGATTAACAATCGTGAGCATTGGTGTCGTCGTGTCTGTCTGATTACTTGCTTGGACGAGTACGTCGGCGTATGTCGCGCTGTTCGTCACGATGACAGGTGTGATGCTTGAAATATTATGTGCAGCGATCATGTCACGGTCGAACGTCGTCAACACATCGCCCGCTTTAAAGCCGTCGCCGTCTTTGACGTGCACGGTGAACGGTTTCCCATCGAGCGTCACCGTATCGAGACCAACGTGGATCAAGAGTTCAACCCCAGTGTTCGAACGGAGACCGATCGCATGTTTCGTTGGTGCGACCATGACGACCGTCCCGTCAAACGGTGCAATGACCTTATTCCCGTCTGGCTCGACGGCATAACCTTTCCCCATCGCTCCGGAGGCGAATACGTCGTCCGGAACATCGTTCAAGGCGATGACTTTTCCAGAGAGCGGTGAAGCAATCGTCTCTTCCTGGACGAGCGTCGCACTCGCTTCTGCCGTCGCAGGTGTTTCCGTCACTTCTGTCACTTGTTTGGCCGTGTCTTCTCCGAAACCGAAGATTTGAATCAAGACGACCGGAAGGATGATGGCGATCGCTGTCCCGATTAACAATCCCCAAATCGAGGTCGGTACGTCTTCACTGATTCCGTTCACAAGGGTGAGCGGACCTGGGAGACCAGCGTAAGCGAAGTAATACGGGTTGAAGAAACTGGCCACGATGGCTCCGATGGCCCCTGAGATACATCCAAAGATGAACGGTTTCTTGAAGCGGAGTGTCACCCCGTAAATGGCAGGCTCTGTGATTCCGAATAGTCCAGTAATCCCAGCCGAGACACCGACTTTTTTGATTTCTTGGCTCTTCGCCTTCAAGATGACACCGAGGACGGCACCGACTTGGGCGATGACGGCGATCGTCTGATATGCCTGGAACGAGTCACGGCCATACAAGTCGAAGTTTGCGAGCACCATCGGCGTCACACCCCAATGGACCCCGAAGATGACGATGACTTGCCAGAGACCACCGATAATCGCGCCAGCGAGCATCGGCGCGTTTTCCGCCAAGAAGTTGTAGCCGTTGGCGATTCCGACCGCACCCATCGTCGTGATCGGTCCGACGACGAGAATCGTGAGCGGCACCATGAGCACCAAACTGAAGAACGGTACGAACAGAGGGCGAATGACCTCGTTCATGTGTCGGTTCAAGAACCGCTCGACGTAAGATAAGATCCAGACGAGGAAGAGCGGTGGTAATACCGATGACGTATACGTCGTACCTGACAAGGCGAGGCCGAGGAAACTGATCGTCTCCCCTGACGTGATGCGAGCCGCCATCTCGGCCCATGTCGGACTGACCAACGCCGCACTGGCTGCGACGGAGATGAACGTGTTCGTCTTAAAGTGTTTCGATGCCGTGATGGCGATGAAAATCGGTAAGAACGTGAACGGTGCCCATGAGATGAAGCTGAACACTTCGTACGTCCCCGTCTTGGCGAAACCGTCGAACAACAATGTCGTGATGATGAGTACCCCTTGCAAAATCCCGGCTGCGGCCAAGATATAGATGAACGGTGCGAATACGGCGGACATCGTTGCGATGATGCGGTTGAGGACGGTCCCCTTGTTTCCGTCTTCGACCTCCGTCCCTTCGATCTGTACCAGTTTCGTGAACTCATCGAACACTTCCCCGACATGCTGCCCGATGACGACCTGGAACTGGCCACCCGTCTCGACGACCGTGATGACACCTGGCATCGCCATGACTTGTTCTTTCGCTTGCGGATTCGACCGCTTCAAGACGAGGCGGAGTCGCGTCGCACAGCGGGCCGCATTGATGACGTTGTCTTCCCCTCCGACGGCCTCTAAAATATCCCGAGCCAGTTTTGAATAATCCCGAACTTTACTCAACTGAAAACCCTCCTTTGATGTAACGCTTACATTTTGTACACTCTTACTATAATTGTACCGGTACAATTAATCAATAGCGATACAATAAATAGTTTGTGAACGTTTCGTAGACATGTGTGTGGTATAATGAAGGCAACATTTTCAAGTAGATGAGGGATGAGCGTGCTTAAATATCAACAAGTGGCAGCAGAGATTGAACAGTACATCAATCAACATGATTTGAAGCAAGGAGATAAACTGCCCGTCCTCGAGCAGTTGATGAGCCAATATGCCGTCAGCAAGAGTACGATCACGAAAGCGCTCGAGTTGCTGGAACGGAAAGGCGTCATCTTTCAATTGCGGGGGAGCGGCATCTTCGTCCGGCGCCACAACCGTCCGGGCTATATGAGCCTGTTCTCGACACAAGGGTTCAAGAGCAACCTTGGTGACCGGGTGTTGACGTCGGACGTGCTCGACGTCTCGGTCACGAAACCGGACGCGATGGTCGCACAGAACCTTGGCATCGACGTGACGGATGACGTCTATCGCGTCGAGCGGGTCCGCTTCGTCGACGGCGAGGTGTTCTGTTACGAGGAGTCGTACTATGTGAAGGCGATTGTCCCGTATTTGAACCGAGAGATCGTCGCCGACTCGATCTTCGATTACGTACAAGGCGCACTCGGCGTCACCATCGGCTTTTCGGACATGTACATGCAGGTCGGGCGATTGACCGAGACGGAATCCGGCTATCTAGGTTTACAGACGGAGGACCCGACGCTCCGCATCGAGACGATTTTCCATCTTTCGAACGGGAAGCCGTTCGATTATTCACGCATCACGTATCATTACGAACACTCACAGTTCGTCGTCCAAGCGAACGGACCATACATGTGAAAACACCGCTCTACGCGATTTGCGTGGAGCGGTGTTTTTGTATGGCTCAGACGAGCGGTTTTCGCTTTAAATCAATCACTGACGTTTACATTTCACTTTCTCCATCGCCTTCGGAAAAAAAGATAAGCGAGCGGGAGCACCGCCAACAACGCGAGTCCGAGCATCCGATATGATGTTGGTTCTGTTGTCTGAACGTCACCTGAACCACCAGTAAGCGCATCCCCTGGCTGCGCTTCGGTGTTGGATTGTGTCTCGACCAAGCGTTTCTGATACATCTCGAGCGTGATCCTGTCTCCTTCGATGAACCGTTTCGCATCGGTCGTCAAGGCGGTCAACTTCTTTCCATCATAGTCAAACCAGGCATTCTCTCGCGAGGAATGGACCAATGTACCGGACACATCAGCTAAGGCAATGGCCAACTCGTCACCATACCCGAACGTGGAGAAGGCGAAGAGGCCCGGTTCCTGCTCGTACGTGCCGATGACATTTCTCGGCTCTCCATCTTGTAGGACGGCTGATACGTACTCCTTGCTCGAGACAAACGTACACATTTCGTCCGACGAATAACAGGATTGCGCGGCAATCATCACTTCATGGAGCGAACCGAACGAGATGGCGCGACTTTCCGTCAAATGATAGTTACTCGGGTCGTCACCTTCGATATGGTCGAGGACGATTGACTCGAAATGTTTTTCAGCAAAACGCTCCGCGGATCGTTCAGTCGGCGCGGCAGCTGCTGACGTAGCAACGAGCGTGAAGGCCCCAGCTAGGGCGAATGTTGTGAGGTGGCGCAACATGTTTTCTCCTTTCAACTGATAGACATCTGTTTGAGCAGTGACGCGTCAATCCGAATCACTTCCGCATGCGGATGATTCTGTCGCTCGATGATTTGATTGAACCGTTTCGAAGCGACGAATCGATCGGATTCATGGACCCACGCCAGACGTACGAGGGCGAGGCGCAATTGCTTGCGACCGTCACTCATTCGCAGGTGGTCGATATGATTCTCAGCATCGAGCCGATTGATGAACAGCTCGACTTTACAATCTTCCTTCACTAAATAGGATACCAGATAAGCGGCCTGTTGAATCAACTCTTCATAGCGCGCATGAAGGCCATTCCCTAGCGGACCGCTCAAGTCGAGCACGAGCGTGAATGTATCGAGGTTTTGGCGTTGATACACTTTCGCCTGAAGTTTTCCTGTCTTGGCTGTCGCGATCCAGTCAATCTGTTTGACCGGCTCTTGCTCATACCGTTTTGTGCTTTGAATCATCAACGGGTCGTTGAGCGGTGAATGTTTAACGAGTCGGTCCCCCATCCGTACCAGGCGTGAGTCAAATCTGTTCTGTCTCGTGATGGATGGGAGTATGATCCAGGATGGAAGCGTATGATTTGTGACGAAGATGGTGCCAAGCCAAAATGGGAGTCTGAACTGAAGTGTACATTCATTGACTTGGACGGGCCCGCGCTGTTTCGCATGAATTGGAAGCGAATAGGTCGATTCCTCACGAAGTTGAATGACATGTACGCGCTGATCTTCGTCAAACGTCAAGCCGTGTCCCGTGACCAGGCGGACCGATGTCGGGATTCCGAGTTCTTGGAGACGTTCTACACCTGTCACCTCCATTCTTAGCGAGACACGATCATTTACGAACAACAACTGCTCTTTCTGGTGGAACGATAAACGTGTCCCTTCGACAATTTTCTGCGTCAGCCATTTCCGAATCAGCATCAATCCTAGTAATGCGCCAGACAGATAGGCGAGCGGCCACACATATGGGAACCATATGAACAGAAGTAGGATTCCGGTATAGGCCGGCCATAGCTTGTCGTCTAAAAGTGACGGTGTGCTCACTTCGACTTGTCGCATCTTCACACCTTCTCGACCGGTACATCGACTCGCTCCAAAATATCAGCGAGAACTTCCCGTTTCGTCGATTTCACGTCCCCTTCGAGCGTGAGCGTCAAGCGGTGTGCCAGAACATGCGTCGCGACGGCTTGGACATCTTCCGGGGTCACGAATTGACGGTCTTCGATATAAGCGTAAGCTTGAGACGCCTTGACGAGGGCGAGCGTCGCGCGAGGACTGGCTCCGACTTCGACGAGCGGATGAAGTCGTGTCTCTTGGATGAGGGCGAGCAGATAGGTGACGACGTCGTCATGGATACGGACCTCCTCAACTGCTCGCTGCGCTGCTAAAAACGTTTCGGACGACATGAGGGCATGAACGATGTGGCGTGTCTTAGAAATTGTCTGAAGAATCAACTGTCGCTCCTCTCCTGCTTCAGGATATCCGACTTGAAGGGACATCAAGAAACGGTCGAGTTGAGCGTCGGGCAAGGCGAACGTCCCTGCCGATTCGATCGGGTTTTGCGTCGCGATAACGAAGAACGGTTCCGGCAGTTGATACGTGACTCCGCCGATCGAGACTTGCCGCTCTTCCATCGCCTCGAGCAAGGCGGATTGTGTCCGGGGGACGGCTCGGTTCACTTCATCAATCAATAAGATGTTGGTAAAGATCGGTCCTGTCCGATTTTCGAACGTCTGTGTCTGCACGTTGAAGAAGTCAGAACCGATGATATCGGTCGGAAGCAAATCGGCCGTGAATTGGATGCGCGTGAAATCAGCTTCAAAACTCTTGGCAATACTTTTGGCAAGTAACGTTTTCCCGGTACCCGGGACGTCCTCTAACAAGATGTGCCCGTTCGCGAGTAGCGCCGTGCAGCAGAGGCGCGTGATTTCAGGTTTTCCGAGATAGATTTGGTCCAATTGTTCCAATACACGTTTGATGGTCATAAGGGTGGCTCCTTTTCTAAACGAAGTAAATAGGCATCAAGCTGTTGTTTGAACGCTTCTTCACGTTGTGGCGTGATCTCGACTTTGTCATAACGGGTCTCTAAATAGCTCCGAAGCGAGGCGTCGAGTTGAATGCGGCTCGCCCAGGCGGATAACGTCTCGAACGTCCGTCGACGTTTTTCTGGCGGTAGCGCTTGTTCGAATTGAATCAAATGTTGCCGCAACGGGGAATCTGGTAGCGGATGAGCGGAGCGTTTTGCCTCTTCGAACGTTTCGTCTGTCTCTTGCCTTGAGTGGATCCTCTCGTCTATCGGAACGGCTTCCCTCCCCTTTTTGTGGAAGGGTCTACGCCACATCCATACACCAATCAAAAGAAGGAGGAAAGCGCTGACAGTGTAAGGCAACAGGGAAAGGCGATCGGATTCGCTTGTAGATGGTGTACCATATGACGGAGACGAGTTATTCTCATCTTCCCTTGGTGTGCCGCCTTCATCATCTGATGGCCCAACAACCGCTCCTGCTTCAGAAATACCGGGACCGGGATCTGCGTCACTACCATCTCCACACCAAACATCCGTATCGACGACCTCAATTATCCCAAACAACTTTCGCTTGTCATGACAATCCGTGACCCAACTTGTGATGGGGCTCCCTGAAATGTCCAACCCTTTGAAGTAGGTATAAGCAAGTTGACCTGAAAATGAAATAAGTGCGACAACCAGTAAAGAAATCAAGACTGCTGATACAAACAGAACTTTGGCTTTTCTCATGTAACGACCCGTATGTGAATATGTAGATTCGACTGCATCCCATTCAACGACTCCTTTCATTCATCGATTCCATTTAATCCTTTTTTTGGAAAATGGATTTGAAAGGATTATAGCATACGGATTAATGGAATATTCAGTTTTTTAGCAAAAAAAGTTGCCCGCTTATTGTACACGAGCAACCAGACTTCTCCACTATGCATATAATCTTCATCTTGAATCAGTTCGTGAAACCGATGCACCTCGACGTTCGCCGGAAGCATGAATCGCTGTAGGCACACAGAGCCCACTGGCAAGCGCGTCCATGTCTGCTCAGACGTATCGCGTTCCATGAACGCCTTTAGTCGTGCGTCGCTTTCAAACACGAGAAGTTCGGACTGCCAGAGCGTCGGCAAATCGAGTAAGACGACGACCTGGTATCGCTCCTCTTCTCGGTTATGCACTAGACGTGAGGCCCCTTCCATCATCACCTCGATAATCGCACGTTGAATCCGGCTGTTCTCCTGTACAGACGATAAGAACGATTGATCAATCGGGATTTTGTTATGCTAATACCCGTCGTGAAACGTCGTCGGGAACGAATAGGTCTGTTCGTCGACATCCATGCGCAACCGTTTCAGTCTTCGTCTAACACCGCGTACTTTCGCTCGTCTCTTCAAGACGTTTTCCCCAAGATGCTGTCGACTTGTTGCTGATGGTGCCGGTCGTGTTCGATGAACTCGGTGACGATATAGGCAAGTGTGTACGGAACACCGTCATGCGGAGAATGGGTCGTTCCGTTTGCCATCGTGTGAGAAGTCAGCGTCTCTTGACGTAATGACCGAAGCGTTTCTATAAGCAAGCTCCGACTCGTTTTGGCTAACTGGAACACGTTTTCTCCCGAAAGACGTTTCGCTTTTTGGGTCGCTCGCGCGTTAAATGAGTCGAATTCAGGGAAAATCATGGCTTCCCCGGTCTTGACGGCCGGGACGATGACGTTCAACAGATGATTGTCCCAATGGGCGATGTGAAGGACGATTGCTTTGATTGACCATTTGTCGGTTGCAATCGATTTTTCCCACATCGATTCATCCAATCCCGACAATGTGTTTAACCAGTCTATATAGGATGCAAACTCGTCGATGACATCTGAGGTTTTCGTCATAAAAGTATCCTCCTTCGGTTATAAGCTAAGAAAATTGTATCATGTTCCGGCCGCTTAGCACTGAGCTTCGTCAATCAAGGAATGCTTGATTGAGGTGATTGAGCCTCACTTATGCATATAACGGGATAGACCTCTTCATATTGGTTTGAGGAGTCATCCCGTCGATTGAAATTGAACCGTAAGTTACCATCACGCCTTGTGGTGACGGGACCATAAAAAGAGGGAACGTATCCAACCAGTCCGCTGATGTCGGAAACGCATCAGGTGCCCAGTCGAGCTCAAGTTCGTGCCCGGCAAGCGCGTACGAGAATGGCATATGGCGATACACGTCAACGAGCAGTCGTTCGATTTTCTGTGTGAACACGGGTCTCGATGCAGGGTGTGAGACGATATCATTCCACTTTATATCGATGAGAATCCCGACATAGGTGTCCATCTCTTGAAGGGACACGGTCATCGTCATGTCCACGTCTCCAAAATAGTTGCTTCGTAAATGGATAGATCCGTAATGCCCAACCTGAGCAAAGTCGGTACCTGTCGTTGTCGTCCAACTAGTGCCCGCCTTATCCTGACTGTATGTCACGTTTATGATTTCGCCACCGCTACTTAACAGTTCCACACATACATTTTGAGCAAGTTCAGGTAACGGATAATGGCTCGGATAAGCCATCCCGATGGAAATGAATCCGCCTGCTTGATCCATTCAAACACCTCCTTTGTCTCATCATACAAAAAAGCGGCACCGTCTACACGGTACCGCCCTATCTTACAGCCAGACTGGTAAAGAAAAGAAAACCAAGAACAATACGGTCAAGACACCGACGACCGGACTGAGCGACCGATAGCCCTTCTTGAACAAGACGATCATCGTGTAGGCGATGAATCCGAGCCCGATGCCATCGACGATGGAATACGTGAACGGAATCATGATGATGACGAGAATCGCCGGGAAGGCATGCTCCCAATTGTCGAGCGGGAGATGCTTCACGTTCTGGAACATCATCATGCCGATAATGATCAACACCGGCGCAATCGCCGTCACCGGAATAATCGCGAACAACGGCAACAACAAGAGCGAGACGACGTACAGGCCTGACGTCACGAACGAGGCGATGCCGCCCCGAGCGCCGACCGAGATGCCGGCCGCGACCTCGACCGTCGAGACGGTCGGGCTCGAGCCGAATAGGGCACCGGCCATCGTCGATAACCCTTGGGCGACGAGCCCTTTCGGGGCATCCGCATCCTTGCTGATGGCGCGCGTCTGATTCTGGATCAGGCTGATGTTCTCGATCAGCAAGACGAGCGTCAATACGCCGACGGCGACCAAGAAAATTGGTGACGCCGACTCAGCGAACGAGACGTTGCCGAACACGGTCCCGAACGACTCGAAGAACGGCGTGAGCGCGAACTCACCGGTCCAGTCGAGCGTACCCATGACGGCGCTTAAACCGACCCCGAACGCGATTGTCCATAAGAAACTGCTCGGTCCCATCTTCAAGAAGAGCAGGATGGCGACGAAGAGCGACAGGAACGCGACCTGTACCGGCCGTTCCCCGAGGTCTCCGATATGAAGCAGTGCCCCACCACCGCCCGAGACGATCCCCGCCGCCTCGAGTCCGATCAAGATAAGGAACAGGCCGAGCCCGACCGTCAATCCGTCATGAATGATCGGCGGAAAAGCGTTCGCGAGTTTCCTCGCCACTTTCGTTACCGTCAATAGGACGACGAGCGCTCCTGAGACGAACGAGACGGCGAGCGCGCCTTGCCAGCTCAGCCCCATCTGCAGGACGAGCGTGTACGTGAACAACGCGTTGATGCCCATCCCTGGTAACAGGAGCAGCGGCAAGTTGAACAGCCCTGCGATGAACGTTCCGATGACGCTTGTCAAAATCGCTCCGACGAGCGCTCCCTCGAACGGGAGTCCGGCTTGTGTCAAGATTGCCGCGTGAACGGCCGGGATGTATGCTGTCGCCAGAAAGTTCAGCACGCCCCCGTATGTTTCTGTTTTCCATTCTGTTTGTTTTGCCATAGGAATCAATCCTTTATTGGCACCCTCACCCACCCATGTGGTTATACACACGAGATTGATTATATCCTGTCTGACCTCTGACATACAAGCTATTATTGGTTCAAATCCATCTTTGGACCCAGTCATGAGACCCATTCGGACGAAAGGTTCATTTTATAAAATAAGAACAAACGTTCCTGTTTTTAGCATCTTTTTTGACAAGAATCTGCTATAATGAAGAGGCAGGTTAACGCAGCAATAGTGGGGTCAGCCGCCAAGTCCACAATGGAGGAAGGCGGTGGTGCGGATGGAACAACTATGGACCTGGGTCGGCGATTATGTGATCGTCCCGATCCTCGCTCCGATCATCGTTCACTTGGTGTTACATCAAACATCCGATCGTGCAACGTCTGAACGCACAAAAAAATGACCCCCTCGGCGCAATGAGATGGGTCACTTTCTGATTCACTAACCATTGTGGCGGCTGGGCCACTCTTAAAGTGGTAACCTGTACGCCAGAGGCCGGTGTGTCCAGCACCGGTCTCTTTCTACTTGCATCATACCATACTTGTTCCCATTTTTCAGTAACAGAAACACGAAAACGGTGAAGTTGACGTGACGAATGATATCGGGACGCCCGACATTATTCCGAGAGCAAGCTTCTTGATTGATTGTTCTACAGTTCGAGACAACGCAAAGCGCTTTGCCTTTTTTAGATTTCATTTATGACTCCTTTAAGAATTCTTTAAATCTGCCATCTACACTGAAGACAGTTCAAATTCTTAGGAGGTTTATTCCCATGTATAATCAGAATTATTCAGTTATGTTCACAATCGAATCAGGAGTCGTTCTCATCCCACTCGCCATCCTCGGACTCATCACGTTACTCGTCTGGTCGTTTCGCAAGAAACATGTAAAAGTCACACAAACCATTTTGCTTCTGTCATTCGGGATATACTTATTAGGTGTCCTTCACTTCGTGTTTTTCCCGATTGACGTCAATTTAGGAAAATATGCGAACCAAGTACCATGGTGGAAAACGATTAATTTTATTCCGATTTTGACCATCGATGTGTATTCGTTTGTGTTGAATATCGTGATGCTCCTCCCGTTCGGCTGTTATCTTCCATTTTTGAAACCGTCGATCACGAAAAAAGAAGTACTTAAATTAGGATTTCAGTTTAGTCTGATTCTTGAACTGATTCAATTATTGGTGCGTACGACACTAGGCAGTGGACGAAGCACGGATGTGAATGATTTATTGGCAAATGCGTTCGGCGCGCTCTTAGGGTTCTTACTCGTTCGCTTCGTCGTCCAATACGCTCCGTTCCGACGTTTGTATCAGAATTTCCAACTTTAATTCGCGAGGGAGTTTCAAGCATGACAAAAATCTTGTTAGTGGATGATGATGTCCAAATCGCAGAACTGATTGATGTGTATGTAAAAAATGACGGGTATCACACGACGATGGCAACCGACGGGGAAATGGCGCTTGACTTGTTCAACCAAGAATCGTTTGACTTAATCATTTTAGATTGGATGATGCCTCGGATGGATGGGCTTGAATTTTGTAAGCGGGTGCGCCAGACGAGCCAAATTCCGATCTTAATGGTCAGTGCCAAAGTTGGTGATATGGATAAGATATTGGGATTGACGACGGGAGTCGATGACTACATCATCAAACCGTTCAATCCGCTCGAGTTGATGGCACGTATTAAAGCATTGCTGCGCCGTTCAAACTATAACCGACCAAGCGAGTCCTCAAGTGTACAAGCTGGCCCTTTCCTCATCGATCGAGCCAGCCACACCGTCATGATGCAAGAGCAGACGATTCGATTGACTGCACGTGAATTTGAGATTTTGTATTTACTGGCGAAACATAAAGGCCGGGTGTATAGCTCTGAAGAAATATTTGAGGCTGTCTGGCAAGAGCATGGCGTCGGGTCGAATCAGACGGTGATGGTTCATATCAGTAACATCCGTGAGAAATTACATGCCGTCGTGCCACATGAGGTCATCATTCATACGGTGTGGGGAGTGGGATATAAAATTGAGACATAATATATGGCGCGTCATAACGTTCATCCCGATGTGGAAACGTCTGCTGTATGTATTGATTGCGTTTGGGGTCGCCACACTGAGCGGTGCTCTGTTACTGCCTGCCGTCTGGTACTTCGAGGAGTCATCACGATTTATGGAGAGTCTGATCATCGTGTTGTCGTATTTCCGGGAAGGTGTCATCGTCATGTTTTACAGTCTGATGGTCATCGTTTGTCTCGTGTTGATCTATCAATATGAGCGTAAACGGTATTTACAGTTTCACATTGAGCGGATGACTTCACTTGTCGAAGAACTCCACGCCGACCGGGATTCGGTTGAACCATCTGTCCCGCCAGAGCTAGAACGATTGATGGCAACCGTACGCGCCATCTCGGACAGTGCGGCAAAAGCGGAGCAGGAAGTGCTTCAAGCGGATCGGTTGAAACATGAGCTCGTGACGAACGTCGCCCACGACTTGCGCTCCCCCCTCACGTCAATCACGGGTTATCTTGACTTGATTCACAGCGACCGTTACCGGGACGAGGTGGAGTTGCGTCATTACATCCAAGTCATCCATGAGAACGCGACCCATCTGAAAGGCTTGATTAACGATATCTTTGACTATACATTTCTACAAAACGACCGGATTGCCCTCCAGACAAGCGAGGTCCGTCTCGATGAATTGCTCAATCAGCTCATCATGCAGTCGACGTTACGTCTCTCGGAAGTTGGAATGGAAGCTCGATTCAGCTCCTCAGCCGAACGTCCCATCGTGGAAGGGGATGCGTTGAAGCTCGTCCGTGTGTTTGAGAATATACTCGAGAATGCGATTCGTTACGGGCGTGACGGAAAGTATATCGATACATTTGTCGAAGATACGGATGAAACGGTTCTTATCAACATGACGAATTACGGCGAGGAGGCCATCCCCTCACGTGACATCCCATACGTGTTTGAACGATTTTTTAGAGTGGAAAAGTCACGCGCACATTACACCGGCGGATCAGGTCTCGGTCTCGCCATCGCCAAGTCCATCATCGATTTACATGAGGGCGAGATTCACGTGACGAGTCAACCAAGAAAAACGACGTTCACAATCATTCTCCCAAAAGTCTCTTCCAATGCTGTTCATGAAAAATCATGGCCCGTGTGACCTACACGCGCCATGATTTTTGCATTCACACAAAAGAGGATCAACTTCAAGCTTATGTCGGAGCGAGCCCCTCAAGCCGATTTAAAAAGACGAGCCCACTTGCAACACGCGAGTGGGCTCGTCGATCACCTGGCCGGGCTATCCGTTAGCCCGGTGTTTTCATGTCTTCCTCTACCGTATAACGGGAGAACCACTTCAACATGGCTTCTGCCTCGTGTTTCGGGATGTCCTCGATCATCTCATTCGATAACAAGCCACCCCGTGTCGAGAACAGGACGTTACATACATCGAAACGGCGTTGGAGTGGCGTCTGTGTCACTTGGACCTGTTCGATCCGCGGCTTGTCCGTCAAGAATGAACTGACGTTGAAGGCCCCTGTCCGCAGCTCGATGAACTGACCGTTGCGAGCGTAGCGCGTCGTCATATAGCTCAATAGGCGACCGCCGATAATGATGGCCCACAGGAGGACGAGCCACCAGGCGTAATCGCGGAAGAAATACAAAACGACACCCGAGACGATGAGTCCGACCCAGCTGATGCGTAGCAGTTTGACCCAGAGCGAACGTTTTGGCAAGCGATGAAGCGTGTCAGACCAGACGAACTGGTCGAAGTGCTCGTTCAACACGGTCATCGCCCGCTCCCGTTTCACGAACGGGAGGATGGTTGACGATTCGTCTTTCAACTCGTCCATCGTCCCGGCCGCGACGAGTTCGACACCGACGATGTTGAACCAGCGCCGAATGAACGTCTCTTTGACCCGGACCGCTTGAATCTTCTCGTATGGGATCTCTTTAGCGGAACGGTTGAGCAGTCCTTTCTCAACGCGGATGCGGTCCCCGCGTCGTTCGAGCCGGAAGTTCCCGTATTTCAAGAAGTTGATGACCATGCCGATGACGACCGACAATATCAGGACCGTCAGGACGAGCACACCAATCGCGATGATTGACGCATGGACGACCCAATCTCCGATCGTATCGAACGTCCCGTCGAGATTGATGAAGTCATCAATCGACGAGATGATCGTCGAGGCGACCGGGAAGATGGCGAACACTGACAATGACGTCAGCGAGGCGATGATGATCTCCCGGGTTGAGAGGGCGTACAACAAACGGCTCGCCGGTTTTTCAATCGCCACCGGTGCAATTGTCCCGTCCGTCTCCCCTTCTACCGGTATGTCGGTCTCGGTCTTGCGATGACGGACCTGGTCAAGGATGTCCTCGAGCCGCTTCGCCTCGTTCGGGAAGACGCCGGCCAGTTTGAACGAGGCGTCGTCACTGTTCGCGTTCGTGTCGAACGTCAACTCGACGACCCCGAGCAACCGGTACAAGAACGGGCTGTTCGAATGGACGCTTTGAATCTTATACAGCGGAAGCGACTTCTCTTTCTTAATCCAATTGCCATCGATGATATATACCGTCTTCTCATCGAGCGCATACCGGAAGTTGAGCCAGCCGAAGAACTTCTGCAGGACATCGAGCCCGAGGAAGAGCAGGATTCCGACCCGTAAGATGATGCCGAACGTGGACTCCCAATCGTTGTTGACGACGAACAATAACACGAGTGGGATGGAGAACGACTTGATGACCTCTAATACCCGTAACAGTAAGACGCGACTCGGCAGCCGATGCCACGTGAGGGCGGCTTCCGTCATACGACATCCTCCTCTTTGATGCGAGCGTAGACCGCAATCTGTTCACGGAGCGTCTTCGCGAACGATTCTTCAATCGCGTAGATGTCGTGTGACCCAGCGGCCGTTCCGATGGTGATTGTCTGCAAGCCGTATTTTCGAAGCAGCGGTCCTTGCTGGGCGTGGACGTATTGTACTTTCGTCATCGGAATCAAGACGTCGTGCGTCGTGATGATGCCGTGATGCAAGCGAATCTCGAGTGGTTTCACGTCATACGTGAACCGCTCTTGCTTCCACTTTTGGAAGACGACGATATCGATCACACTATAGATGAGGTCGATGGCGAGTAAGGCGTACATCATATATTGCAGCCATGTCGGCCAGTCAAAATAAAACGCGGCCGCGACGAGTCCCCCTGTGATGACGAGGCCGATGAGATAAAAGATGGCGCTCGACAGTCGGAAGACGACGCGTGCCTCGATTGGCAGTGTGCCGCTGAATGATGTCGGTGTTGTTTCTATGTCTGACATTGGTGTTTCCCCCTAACGATTCGGAACTGATGTCCGTTCTACCTCTAGTATACGGGGCGATTCCTAAAAAAGTTTCAAAATGAGGTCGGGAAACTGTTCAACTGCAAGCTCATCGATTCAAACCGCGGTCTGCCTTCTGATTCGACTTGCTGGATGAGGCGCTCGAGTGCGGAGACATCTTGCTCTTGTAGCGCAGCGTCTAGATGACCGGTCAGTTTAATCGACGTGAACGCACTCGACATGACGGCGACGTCACAGTCGAAGCCGTATTCATATGTCGCCCAGTCGTCAGGGCTCGATACATCCCGCTCCATCCAGCCTGAAGCGATGTCGTACGCACCGACGAGGAAGTCGATGTTCCGGTCTTTTCGGATTGCGTCCTCGAACATCACGAGCACGTCGGCACCTTCATCGCTCCCGAATCGACTATATTCATCCGTGCAGTCCAAATAATAGTCCTCTTGGAAGTGAGCATTGAACCGAGGGTGTGTCGTGAGTCGGTTCGGTCCGACTTCAGGGTCGTCGACATAAATCAAGTCGTCCCAATCGGTATCGGTCTCGACGTACCCTTTCCGGAGTTTCTGACGAATCAGCTTGTCCGCTTCTTTGCGGCAGATACCGTCGGATTCAAAATACTTAATTTGAACTTTACCAATCGTCCCGAGTTTTCCGTAATGGACGGCGAACTCGTCGGAACCGACGCGGATGTTCCAAAACTTCTTGGTGTGTTGTAGGTACGTTTTCATCAAAACCTCCAGAATGATATATGAGTTCAGTCAAGTGCGGGTAGAACAAAGAGACGTTTTCTTGGTTTGAACTTCAGAATTTCCTCATGAGTTTTCCCTTCTTCTTCTACAGAAATTCGTAGCGTGTAGACACTGGTCGGATTCGGTTCAGCACCTAAAAATGCAAATTCATACGAGTTGCTTTGATCCATCTCAATTGGATGGGTCATAATATCCCCCGTCAGTTGGATGTCGTTCTCATAAAAAGATAGATTGACGAGGACACCGTCTGACTCCTCCCATTCCACCTGACCCGCCCACGTCTCTTTTAAGGAATGAGAAACCGTATAAACCGCATCAAACTTCCCGTCACTTGAACTCGCAATAAGCTTGGGCGGAAGGGTCAATGAGACAACCATCCAAATTACAAATAAAAGAATAACAAGGCCTATACTTACTTTCTTATTCATCATGCTGATCCCTCCCTCATTACTGCACGCCTCTCATACATTCAGCGACAACTTCCGGTATTCCTTTTCGCTCCATAAAAAAAGCCAAGCCGCTTCTGCGACTTGGCGATTTGTTAGTCTTCAAAGAACCACTTCTTACGCGGTTCCACTTTCAGGTTGTCCCCGTGCTTCTTCATCTCGGTGATGAGGTAGCGTTCGAGCTCATTCATCGCCTTGACCCAATCTGTCATTGTCGCGACGAGCGGGACGACGGTCAGGATGAGGTCCTCCTCCTCCTCACGCATTCTCTCAATCATTAGCTTGGCGAAGTCGAAGTTCTCGTGAATCAAGTCCTCTTCCCGGTCGATGATGTGCTCGTTCTCTAATTCATAAGCCGAGAATAGACGCTCATGCCGTCTGAGCAAGTGCCGCATATGACGCATCAGTTCGTCCTCGAGCTGAGGTGGTAGATGTTCGAGTGTCAGAAAATCGTCATGCAGCTTGTCGAGCACGTGGATAGCGGCACTGTTCGTATCAATCATCTTCGACTTCAAGACGGCCCGGCGATAAATCGGCGTCTTCTTCTCGAGCCAGCGGTTGGCTTTAATCTCTTCTTCAAAGAAGTCGTACGTCGTCTTTGAGGCTCGATGTTTCTTTTTCGTCTCATCGAGTGACTCAAATGACGAGCGTCCTCCCTCTGTTTCCGAGAACAGTCGCGCGATGCGGACGGCCATTTGGGAGACGGTCGCGATCTCGTCCTCAAGCTTCCGCTCATAGCGCGGCGGGAACAAGAGCGCATTGACGACAAGCGCCACGGTGATCCCCATCATGATGAGCAAGTAACGTTCCCCGGCGAACATCCAGACGGGCATGTCCGACTGGTTCGCCCCTTCCATAATCAGAATCGTCGTCAAGATGACGGTCCGGGTCGTCGACTCGAGGTTCAAAAAGAGAAGGATCGAGATGGCGATGATGATGACGACTCCGATGGCGATCGGTGTCGGGTTCGGCGTCAACATTAATGAGAAGACGGCGAGCAAAGCCCCGATCAAGTTCCCTTTTAGTTCTTCTAATAGCCGGACACCCGTCTGATAAACGGACGGCAATAATGCGAGCGAAGCCGCGAGTGCCGGTACGACAATCTGTTGAAATTGAAATGCCTCGGCGATGAGCAATACCAAGGCGACGGATATCCCGGTCTTGATGGTTCTAGCTCCAAATCTCATGCGGTGTCGACAACGAAGTGTCTTCCTCCCTTATACACGTCTTAACTTTTTGTATCCCACTTACCCTGCCCTGAAACCTCACAACTTCAAGCCGTTGTCTCCTGTTTCGATAGCGCTTCCGTGGTATGATGGCGTTGGATATTTTCTTTAATCTTGATTGGGAGGGGTTTACTTGTCAACCATTGCTTTATTTGGAGGGAGCGGCCGCACGGGGATGCGGTTGCTCGAACGTTTATTAGAAGACGGACACGACGTCCGACTGTTGTCACGCCGCGAGGTCGAACCGAGGGATCGTCTCACAGTCATCATCGGGGACGCGACCGATGCGGATGCCATCGCAGAAACGGTGAAATCGGCCGACGTCGTCATGTCGGCGCTCGGTACGGATAAGCAGGACGTCTTGTCCCACTTCACACCGCTCATCATTTCAGCGATGCAAGCAGCCGGGATCACGCGCATCTTGACGGTCGGGACGGCCGGCATCTTGCAGGCACATGATTCTGACAACTATCGTTTCGAGACCCGCGAGTCGAAACGGTCGATGACGACCGCGGCCGAGGATCACGCCCGGGCATATGAACTGCTCGATGCATCGCCGCTCGATTATACAATCGTCTGCCCGACCCAATTGATTGAAGACGCGTCCGTCGGGAACATCGTCATCACAGCTAACGTGCTCGGGACACAGAACTCGGGACCAATCTCGCGTGACGATGTGGCGGATCTCGTCATTCAAGCCTGGGAAAACAGCACATATCGTAGACACCGCGTCGGCATCACGACGGAATCATAAGTAGGGGATGGGGATTTATGAACGAACAACGCATGCGCCTCGCGCAATTGACTGACGTATTTGACATGCAAGCTGAGACCGAGTCGGCTCGTCTCGCCAAGACCGCGCTCCGAAAAGTGACACAAAATGAGATTTGGATTGCCGTCTGTGGCCATTTCTCGGCCGGGAAGTCGACGCTCCTCAACAATTGGCTTGGGGATGGCGTGTTACCGACGAGTCCGATTCCGACGAGTGCGAATATCGTGACGCTTCGACATGGGGAAATCGGGGCATCCGTCGCCATCAACGGCACAGATTGGATTCGACTCGCGCCGAATGAACTCGACCGTTTGAGCGACTACTGCAAAATCGAAGAGATTAAAGAAGTCGAGTACGCCCTGCCCCGCTTCCCGTTCGGAAGCGACGTCGTCCTTATGGACACGCCTGGGATCGACTCGACCGATGAACGGCACCGTCAAGCGACGGAACGCTCGCTCTTTCTCGCCGACCATCTGTTCTTCATGATGGACTACAATCACGTCCAGTCCGAACAAAACATCAAACTGATGAAACAGTTTAGCGCCGAAGGACGTCCCTACTCGATCATCATCAACCAAATCGATAAGCACGATGAAGGAGAGCTTCCATTCAGCACGTTCAAGCGTTCGCTCGAGACCGCCTTCACCCGTCACGCCATCAATCCGGACGATATGTTCTACATCTCGCTCCGTGAGCTCGATCACCCGGAAAATGAGGTCGAACGCCTCCGGACGTACGTCCAAACCGTCATCGACGCCGCGCGGGAACATGCGGAAGCACGCGCCGACTTGCTCGTTGACACGTTGCTCGCCCGGTCCACTGGTGCGCACGACGCGCTCCTGAACGAGTTGCCGGTCATCGAGAAGCAGCCGACGGAGATTCAAGCCCGCCTGCAACGTCTCGACAAAAAATCGATATGGCTCACCGCGTTCCGCCGCGAGTTCTTCAAACACCAGACACCGATTGTCGCGAGCGCGCCGATCATGAACTACGAGTTCCGCGAACTGTTGCGGGACTATCTCGAGAGTTGTGCGCCGGAGTTCAAGGTCGGCCTCTTCTTCTCAAAAGACAAGACGCGCCAGGAACGGCTGCGTCGCGAAGACATCGCCGTCAAGGAATTCAACCGGTTGATTGATACGAACCTTCGCCCCCACTTGATCAAGTACGCCGAAGACATCGTCCGCGATTTGAAACTGCCCGAGGCGATTTTGTCCCGTCCGGATACGTTACCGACTGCACCGAGCACGCTCATCAGTGACCAAGTGAAGTCCGGCGCATCGCTCAGCGGTGACACGGTGCTTCAATTCAGCCGCGACATCGAGTCGGCTCTCGCCTCTTGGGTGACGAAAGTGTCCGAACCGTGGGTCACGTCCGTCGAAACGTATCTTGAGGCCGAAGGTAAAGACCGAATCCATGCCATCGAGACCGAGCAAGACGAATTATATGACATGCTCGACACGTTGGCGCTACAACGTCAGCTGGCCGAACAGAGAGACGAGCTCACTCATTACACGACACGTGACCTCTCGGATTCGCGTTTGACGGACCTTGAGACCCGTCACTACGTCACGGCCGACCAATTACCGCAGAAACAAGTCGAACATCAGCAACAAGAAGTTGCCTCGACCTCGCTTCTGGTGGATGATATCACCGCTTTGTCGTTTGATTTTTCGTATGAATATGCGGTATGTGAAATATTAGAGAACCATCCGTTATTCAAGTCACGCGTCAAGTCGCTCCGTCATAAATTGGCCCGGGCCGAATCCGAGACATACACGCTCGCCATCTTTGGGGCGTTCTCGTCCGGCAAGTCGTCGACATTGAACGCGTTGCTCGGTGAGACGGTGCTCCCGACGTCACCGAACCCACTGACGGCGTCGATCACGAAAATCGTGCCGCCGAACGGCCGCGCCAACAAGAGTGCGTTGATCACGTTCAAGACACGTGCCGAACTCGAGGCCGAGCTGAACGGTTACGGGGCGTCACTCGACGCACTCCATCTCGACCACCCGTTCGTAAACGCCGTCAAGAACGCTCCCCTGTCCTATCTCGGTAGCCAGGAGACGGTCGACTATGACACGTTCTGCTCGTTCGTCACGGAGGAAGAGAAGAGCTGTATCGTCAAAGAGATCGAGCTCGCCATCGACTCCCCTTGGGCCGAGCGTGGCATCATCTTCGTCGACACGCCAGGTGCCGACTCGCAGTTCAACCGTCATAGCGAAGTACAGTTCGGTTATATGCGTGACGCCGACGCCGTCCTGTTCGTGACGTATTACAATCACGCCTTCACCGAGGCCGACCGTGAACTCGTCATCCAGCTCGGACGTGTGCAAGGGACAGGTGACCATCACATGTTCTTCCTCGTCAACGCGTCCGATTTGGCGGCGGATGAGGCGGAACGGCTCGCCGTCACCGATTATGTGTCGAACCAGTTGACGAAGCTCGGAGTCCGTCATCCGACGGTGCTACCGATTTCGAGCCGGAACGCCATCCAAGGCACGGACGCCGGGTTCGACCGATTCTCGGCCAAGCTCGAGCAATTCGTCGACCACGATTTGCGTCAGGCGAACGCGGTCCGCATCAAAGATGAGGCACATACCCTCGTCACCGCGTTCGAGGACGTCGTCCGCGAGGCCGAAGCGGATGCGAGCGTCAAGGCGGCCCGCCGTGACAAGCTCGAACAAGTGCGCACGTCTGACAATCGTCTCAACGTCACGACGCTCGAAGACCCGTTCAAGCGTGAGACGGACGAGTTGCTCGCCCACCTCGAGACCCGCTCGCTCCTCCGGCTGTCGGACTTCGTCAAAGAGACGTTCCATCCGGTCGAGGTGGATGGGTCGAAGGCGAGCCTCGAGCGCGCCCTCAGCCGGACACTCGACAAGTATGCGTATGACATCCATCAAGAGCTGCAAGTGTTCCAATATCGGCTCGAGCGCTTCTTGAAACGGGAGACGGAACGCTTGATCGAGCGCGAGACGCTCAAACTGCGTTCGCTCCTGCCGACACTGTCGTTCGAGGGCACTGTCGACATCGATTGGCTCCGCGACGCCGTCGACCCGGTCACGTTCGAGGCGGCCCCGTTCCGTCACGTCTTGAAGCACTATAAGAATGCGAACCAGTTCTTCGAAGGCGACGGCCGGACGAAGTTGCGCGACGACTTGAGCGCCTTGTTGAAGACGGCGGTGCGTGAGCAACTCGCGCGCGTCGGAAGTCATCAAGTCGAACGGACGGCGACGCACCTTGCCGCGCTCGAGACGACGCTCAGCCAGGACTGGGACCGTGAAGTGAACGACCTCGTCGCCGGTGAATTGAGCGTGCTCTCGGACGGACAATTGTTCCAAGACATGACACAGCGCCTCGCTGCGCTCAGAAAGGACTGAACGCATGGGTTCTTTGTTGCTCGTCGGATTGATTCCGGCCGTCATCATGACGGTCGCACTCGGCTTGTTTATCCGCCATCTGTATTTGAATAGAGAGTAGACTTTGAAGGATGGGACCGAAACCGGCCCCATCCTTTTTTCACGTCGTCATAAACCGACTTCAAACCACTCGTTGACGGTCCCAAAGCTTTTCGACGCTCAATAGTTCTTGTTGATTGAACGTCACTTTATATACGTCCGGCATATCGAGTTCTTTCCAGAACGTATAGCCATACTGTCCATCAAAATAATTAAGGATCAGCACCATGATATTCCCGTGCGTACCGATTGCGATTCGCTTTCCTTCGTATTGGTCGAGTAGTGACTGAATCGCACGGACTCCCCGCTGTTGAGCGACAACGTTCGATTCGCCGCCTTCCCATGCAAAAGTAGGATCTTCCCACACTCTCGTCATCGCCAGGGTAAAATTCTCGGCCGGCTCTGTCGTCAACATCCGTTCCCGCAAATCGTCCATGAGTAGCACTTCTGTCCCAGTCTGGTCAGCGATTCCTTGTACCGTTTGAATGGCTCGTTTATATGGGCTCGAAACGACGAGATCAATCTTTTCTTCACTCAAGGTGTTCGTGATGTTACGGACGTCTCTCTCTCCCTTTTCAGATAAGGGTCTCGTCCATTCATCGGCTGTATATGTAGAGTGTGCATGTCTTACGAAATATAAGGTCGTCATGTCATCGTCTCCCGTTCTATGGATGTCATCATTCACTATTATTCCACTGAAACTTATTGTAAAATTATCCAGCGTGACTTCATTATAATCCTCAAAAAAAGGATAACGCCTACATATTTATCCGATGAAGACGAACATCGAAGTTGGAACGGTGAGAATATACCGTGGGAGTTCACGATGTAAGCCGCATAAATATAGGTTGATGGGAGAGGCAAACATGAGAAGCAGAATTCACATACTCGGCGCTTCGGGCTCCGGCACGTCAACACTTGGCGACGCGTTGGCGAACGTCCTGCCGCATACTCATCTGGATACGGACGATTATTTCTGGATCAACAAGTTCACCGCACCGAGACCTGTCCCTGAACGACGCGAGATGCTCAAAGAAGAGTTGCTACAATCTGAACGGTGGATTCTATCAGGATCTCTCGCAGGTTGGGGCGACTGTTTCATGCCCTATTTTGATTTGGTTATCTTTTTATGGATCCCACCAGATGTTCGTTTGGCCAGATTGCAACAACGGGAGCTCGAACGCTATGGAACGGAGGCACTCGCTGGCGGTAGCCTATACGAGGAATCACAAGCGTTTTTGAAATGGGCCGCCCTGTATGACCATGCCGGGACGGAAGTGAGAAGCAAGACGTTACATAACCAATGGCTTGCTGAATTTTCTAAAAGAGGATTTTAGTCATAACAAATGAGCCCCGAGCACAATGCTCGAGGCTCTTTATTATGCGTCAGCCGGGTACCGCACGTCGATGCGCTGCCGGATATCGGTCATGACGTCCGCGAGTGTGAGCATATCGTCAAATGAGTGAATCTCGGTCTCCCGCTCCCCTGCTTCAATCATGTTCACGAACGTCTGAATCTCATACGTCATATGACTCGCCTGTTTTGAGCCGAGATCGACGGTCGTCGCATCGCGGCCAACGAATGTCAAGCGGTCGAGCGAACCGATATCGTCAATCACGATGCGTCCCTCTTCCCCGATGATTTCGGACGGAGCGTCCGTTCCGTGAATCTTCGAGTGGAGCACGATGATGTCCATGCCGTCATACGACAAGATGGCCGAACCACTGCCGTCGACACCCGACTCGAGCTTGACCGCGTTTGCTTGCACGCCGTCCGGTCGACCGAACAGTTTCAAAGCCGGGCCGAGGCAATAGACGCCGAGGTCCATCAGCGAACCGTTCGAGAAGGCGGGATTGAACGTGTTCGGGTTGTCCCCGAGCTTATACAAGTCATAGCGTGACGAGTATTGCGACTTGTTCAAGATGACACGCCGGACCGGTCCGACACGATGGAGTTCTTGACGCAACACATCGAAGTTCGGCATGAATAGGTTGCGGAGCGCTTCGAGCAAAACGACGTCATGTTCGCGCGCCGTCTCAAGCATCTGTCTGACTTCCTCGACGTTCGAGGCAAACGGTTTCTCACAGAGGACGTGCTTGCCGTGGCGGATGAACAGCAGGCTCTGCTCGGCGTGGAGCGAGTTCGGGCTCGCGATATATACCGCATCAATCAACTCACTGGACGCCATCTCCTCGAGCGAGGTGAACGTATGTGGAATATCAAATTCTTCAGCGAACGTTTTCGCGCGCTCGTCTGTCCGGGAATAGACGGCGGACACGGATGCGCCTTCGACTTCATGGGTCGCTTCAATGAAAGAACGGGTGATAAAGTTCGTGCCGATGATACCGAATCGAATCATAGGAAAATCCCTCTTTTCTTTAAGTTGTGATGACTTTGATAAGCATGATTTCGTCATGGAGCGGGATACGGTGCTCCCCGATGACGGGAATCGACGGTTTATGTAGTCGGGCCGCATCGACCGCACCCGGGATGATCCGTGCGAAGCGCCAGCCTCGGCGTTGGTAAAATGCGAGCGCTCCCAGATTGTCGTTCGTCGTGATGAGCGACAGCCGTTCGAGCTGATGTTGCTTGGCCACTCGCTCCACTTCATCGAGGAGTGCCGAGCCGATGCCACGTTTCTCCTGGAGACTGTCGAGCGAGATGATCTCAATCTCGTCTTCCCGAATGACATACGTGACGAGGCCGATGATGACGTTCGTTTCCGACCAGATGAACCCGTCAAGCTTGGCGCAATCATACGTCCCGGTCGAGATGACCATCTCAGGTGAGCCCCAGGCATCGATAAAGAATGCACGGACCGCGTCACGCGTCGAAGAGGTAATCGGTTCAATCATCGCAAATCACTCCGCCTCTCGGGCAAGTGACGGTTTTGGCGCACTCGCCTCGGCGTAGATGCGGAACTGTTTGAACTGTTCATCGTAAATCAGGCGAATCGCCCATTTGAACGCCTTTACATACAGGGCATATAGCCATGACGAAGGGATGAGTGAGATGCGAATCGTCACATCCGTCCCGTCTGTCGTCTCGCTCAACGTATACGTCGCAATCGACACCCCTTGATTCGTCACCGCCTGCACCTCGCATTCGTGAGGACGATTGACATGGGTCAACTCGGATTCGACCCGAATCTCTTTTTTCTCGAACTGTTGGACCGAGATGAACCGTTTTCCCGTCACGAGTGAGGCGTCACCGTCCTCATAAATATTTTCGATCAAATGGTCGTTCCATTTGATGATATGTTCGTCTTCTGCGAGACAAGCGAACGTGTGGTCAATCGGTGCGTCGATTATCATCGTATATGTAGCCACTTCGAGTTGTTTCACATCAAATCCTCCTTCATCGATCGACATTCTTTTTTTCATTACGTTAGACAAGTTCTTTTTCAAAACAGACATACCGTTCATGCCCTTTCGGTTTCGAATCGAAATGGACGCTTCCACGTTCCACGTAGCCGTGTCGTTTGTAAAAGTTGCAGGCTGCCCCATTTCCTGAGAAGCTGTCGAGCCGGATGCTGGTGTAACCTTCCGCTTTCGCCAACTGTTCCGAGGCATGCAACATGGCTTTTCCGATGCCTTGACCTTGCCGCTCCGGGTGCACCATCAAGGAATGGATGACGAGCGGATTATCGTGACTCCAGTCGATCGCCTCCCATTCGGGCGACTGCCATTGATCGAGTACAACGACTCCGAGCAACTCCTCACCGTGTTTCATGATATAGACAGAATCGTCTTTGATACATTCCTCAAAATAGGCGCGGTTCGGATACGTGTCGTCCCATTGAAAAATCTGTCGGGTGAGCAAATCGTCTTTACAAGCGAGATACAGTTGTTCAATTGCAGTTAAATCTGATGGTTTGGCTAATGCGATTGTGTTCATTCCAATGCTCCGTTCTTTATGGTGACTATCTTTTATTGATGATCCGCTCGTATTTTTTATACTCGTCGTGGTCCATGCTTAGACCGAGCAGCTCAGCGATTGTGTCTTGTCGCCACGTGGTCGGATTAAAATACTGCGATCCCGTGTTGAACCAGCGCCCCTTTTGATCGAATCCCCACGTATACTTCACCCGGTCAAGCCCTTGCTGTAGAAGCATCTTTCCTTCTGCTGGATGGGCTCGCAAGCGATGTTCGCCGAGACGCATATATGGTTCGACGGCCCACGGGCATCGTTCAATCGCTCGTTGAACATATGTATAATCGAAATGATCGATGTCTCTCTTCGCCAACGCAATACAAAGCAAGCCGCTCACTTCTTCCGGTCCTTGTTCGATGAGCGACTCTGCCAAAGCGACATCCTCGTCTGTGATGACAAAGTCATTCCAACCCGTCCAATATAAGGCGAGCGCGAAATAGAACGGGTCATTCGGATGAAACCTATAGGCAGTGAGACCGAAGCTATTCACCCGGGCAAAATCTTCGATGGTATCAATCAACTCATACCCGATGAGCATGTCCCATCGGCTGTTATCGGTCGGGTCCATCATCACATGATCAATCAACATCTGCTCGATGCCTCGGGTTTGTTGAAGGTAATGTTCAAGCTGTTTGAACTGGTTTGCCTCAACGTAGGCGTCGATGCGATCCATCATCGCCTGTTGCTCCACCGAGAGGGTCTCGTTGCCTGAATACAGCTCAAAGATATTCCCTACGTTATAATCATTCAAAGATGTGTTCTCCTCTCCCACGTCGCTTTCCACGATGAGCGCTAGTAATTCTGTCGATATGATTGCGTTTTTAGAAAAAGAATTTATCATATTCGTTGCTATATTTTTTTAAAAAAGATATCACATGCGGTATTTGAAATAAAATTATTCAAAATACTCTAGAATGGTTTCTGGGTCATATTCCAACCCTACCAGCTCGCTCGACCAATCGAGGCCGCACAGCAGCTCATCATCCGACATGTTCGGCAACCAGCGTTCAAGGAATAGCTCGACCGGCAACTCGATCACATGATAGTCGGCCCATTCTTTAACCCGGCACGCGAGCGCAAGCTCTCGTGACGAAAAGAATAACAGGACGTCTGTGTCTTCGACGTGCGATGGTGCGTACGCCCACCCCTCGTCTTGCTCCGCAGATAATCCGAAGACGAGTCCATTCTTCTCGACTCGTTCGCAAAACGTCTCGAGCACGTCGCTTTCCGCCTGCGTCACTTCGACGAACGCCTCAAACGAATGCGCCGCCACCTCGAGGTCATTTATCTCGTGCCACCAGGCGTAAATCGTCTCCCGGTCGTCTTTCAAAAAACCGAGCTCATCACCGGATCCGTTCGTCGCAAGCGTCACGAACCCATGCGGTAACTCCTCTTGTTTCAATTCGTTGGCTCGAATGACGTCATCCCATGTCTTATTGAAAAACCGCTCGTCCTTGATCGGATAAAAGAACCAATCCCCAAGTTCGAACTTGTTCTCATGACCCCATGCGTCACGTAAGCCGTCCGGGAAGCGTGACCCCACTTGTTACTCTACCTGTTCAATCGTTTCGACCGAAATTCCTGAAAGATTCGTATCAAGCCTCATCTCATCGCCTTCTTTCTAACATCAATAACATGAGTATACTGAATTTACAAAAAAGAGGGAATTGATTCCGACAAGTTGATTCAATAATGATCACGATTCTGTTGCGCCAAACGTTTGTAAAACGTAAAAAAGGACCTATAGACAAGGTCCATCGTCACGAGAAATCATTCGGTTGTAAGTTGTAACTTCTTAGTCGATTCAACGACTACCTATATGCGTCATCACTCGTTAACGAGCTGAACGCCGCTCACTTCATAATCACCGATTTGAATGAAGTGGAACCGTTCACCCTCCCCTAACCCTCTAGCAGTTCCCGAAAACTCAGCTACAACGTCAGGGCGTTTGCGTGCACCGAACGGCCACTTGTACAACAACCCGTCTTTTACGAAGTAGCCGACCTGTCCTTGAATCGTCAGCGCCGAACTGTCGTGAAGTCGCTTCGGCGTCTTATACTTGTTGAGTCGACCGGTTAAATCAACATGAATCAAGTCATACCAAATCGACGGACAGAACCATACCCCGGTTTGATTTGCTTGCAACAATTCGCAGTCGACAATGGTCGGCGGACGTACAAAATCTGACTGATAGCGTTGTAACACTTCCCCTGTCCTCGAGAAACAGACGAGTGCCTCGGTGGATATCCCTTCCCCGAACACCCCTTCATCGGCATAGCCGATCCAAATCCCCGTGTCGTTGACGGCGACAGCTCCGATGGCGTTGCCCGCATGGAACGAATGAAGTATCGACCCTCGCCCATCGATAACCCAGGCGTTGCCGGGTGTACCTTCGTGCGTCACATCGACGACGAGAAACGTTTCTGAATCAAGTAGACGGATGAATGGCGAACTCAAATGAAACGGCAGTCGTATCATTCGCTCATTCCAATAGACGACCTGGCCATCCTGATCCACCAGAACAATCACTTCACCACCTGATAAATCGGCATCAATTATGCTAAGCCTATCCATTTTAAATAACGTCTCAACTTGTAGCTCCATCCAGTTTCACCTCCCATATTCACTGCTATCTTGTTGTTCAATCGAACACGATGAATCGTTTATACGTTTACTCAACGAGCTAGACGGTCTTGATACTGCTCGAGCCTTCTGCGGAAGCGGTCAACTTCTTTCGGTGTCACCGAATCTGTCATTCCATAGCGCTCTTCCAAATATGGCTTGAAATCGATGTCCGTCAATTCGATGCGCCGTGCCCACTCTAAAACCGTTTCTGTCGGCAACCATTTCTTCGCCGGCGGTAACGCCTGATTGAACGTGATGAGCGCGTCTCGAATCGTCACACCGGTCCAAGCCGGTTCTTCGACACTCGTCATCGAGCTCGGGACTGAATGACGCGAGAACGTCCGCGTCGTGAACGAAGCTGTTTCGTCAGCTCGCTTGCGGTGCTGAAAACGAATGTTAGCGGCAAAAATCAGTACGCTAAGCAATACACA
This sequence comes from Exiguobacterium sp. s7, assembly GCF_018618195.1. Classification (NCBI taxonomy): domain Bacteria; kingdom Bacillati; phylum Bacillota; class Bacilli; order Caryophanales; genus Exiguobacterium; species Exiguobacterium sp. s7. The sequence goes on from NZ_JACSLO010000009.1 coordinate 97,273, forward strand.
GGCTAGTATCAACACCCAATAGAAGAGGCCATCGCCTCGTTCGATGACGGTAGTCACAGAATCAATCGTATAATCCAAATAGTCCAGTTTCAGACGAGACTGTTCTTCTTCTTTCGGTATCCTCATCTTTCCTTCGGACGACTCCATCAAATACTCAGATTCTGCCGGTGTCGGTCGCAACTTTAACCCCGAGGTCGGAGGCTCATACCACCATTCCATCAACAAGCTGATGAGACGAAGTCCAATAAAGACCGTTCCTACTGTCAGCACTGCGGTCAAACCAAGCCGAATCATCCAACGCATGTTGTCGCCTCCTCTAGGGATGACTTACATCACATTGTATCATTGGACGTTTCCACTTGGAATAATCATTCAGCACGACTCTAGTCATCGTTTTACAGAAGATGCATCTTAGCGACCTGACTTGTTGGCCGCAGCTTTAGAATCTCGGTCGCTAATTCGTTCGCTTCATCATCCGTCATTAATTTGTCGGGAATCGCATTGAAAAAGAGCAAGTATTCCTTTAGATCTATGCGACTAGAATCAAGCACGACAGCACGTTTCGCATGTTCGTAGGCCCGTTCATAGGCATGAGGATGGTGACAGAACGGTTGGCTCATGAGAAGCGACGCAGCCTCTTCCCAATCCGCAGTCTGCTCAACTTGAATCTGATCGCATACGATTTCGTAGACCGCTAAATCATCCGTATCAAACGCAACTTCAAGAAATGTATCTAACACCACTTCGTGAGCGAGCGGCTTCACTAGACGTTGAACGGTCGCTCGGTCATTTGAGAGGATCGCCTTGTGTAGTTGTTTTTTCAGGCTCATTTGAACGCTTGCCCCTTCCTTGATGATTCATCAACGCTCTTTTTTTCATTCATTTCCGTTTAAAACCTAGCGCGATGGAACGAAGAATCCTCGATTTGTTTCCGCAACTATCACACGCTATAATCATTGGCTCATCACCATAACACGTGGTTGCTATTTTAACGACCAAGCTCGAAGCGTAATCTCAAAAAGAAACGTTCGAGGTTTCGGTAGCCATAACCACGGCGTTTGATA
>NZ_JACSLO010000010.1:0-81937 GCF_018618195.1 Exiguobacterium sp. s7
ACGCATGCGTTGTCGAAACACTAAAACCCAGCTGGCAAAGTTCTGTACTTTTCGTTGCATTATTGTGCACATTTGTATTGCAAAATACAGTTCGGGCATGATAAAGGTATCTACTAGATGAAGTGGAGGAATGGCTATGAATATCGTCTTTCTCGTCATCGGTATTTTCTTATCGACCGCATCGAAATGGCTGCAAATCGAAGGACAGAGTGAAGTTGGGGACTTTCTCGTGTTTCCGGCCGCCTTTTTCTTGGCGCTCGCGCTCTTGTTCAGCTTCCCGTTCTTTAAAGAATGGTGGGATGACCCGTCGCTTCGCCCGAAAGCGTATCGCTTTGCTGGACTTGCTGCTGGCGGCGTCTTATCGTTCCAGCTCTTCGCCTGGCTCCTATTCGGTCAAGGCGAGTGGATCGGAAGTATGTTCTTGATCCCGTTCCTCGTCTGTCTCTACTTCGTGATCCGTACGTTCAAATGAAAGTGGGGGGAGCGCCTAAGCGTTCCCCCTTTTTTAAGATATGTCGAGGTCGAATAAGACTCCATAGTGATCACTCGGCAGCACGTCGGTGATCGAATCGGACGTCTTCCCAAACACGTCCACGCTCGAGATGAGCGGGACCTCCCCTTCGTCGTGACGCAATAAGATCCAATCATAGCGTGCTGGTTGTTTCTGCAAAGAATCCTGCTTCAAATACGGATTGTGTCCATAATCCAGCGTCGGCTCATCCCCACCACGATCACATGTGGCGACATCGATCCAACGATGTGCGGTCAAATCACGATAAATCTCCGACTGCGGATTGTCATTGAAGTCACCACATAGCAGCTCGTAACGTTCTCCCTCACCAATCCACTCGCGGACCGCCTGCACTTGTGCTTCCCGAATGACCGGCGACCTCCAATTCAGATGGACGTTCGTCAATCCGAACGCGTGACCTCCTGCTTGAAACGTCACCCGCATCGCACAGTAGTTCGCTTCTTCTACCTCGTGGTGCCAAATCGCATCATTCGTATCGAGCGGAATATGACTTAAGATAGCGAGCCCTTCATCGGGTGAGTCCGGATAGGCGAGAAATACGCAAAACGGATAGCCCGTTTCGTTGGCGATTTGCTCGGCCACACTGATGCGTTGCTCCCCTTCCACATACGTTTTGACTTCTTGAAACGCCAGCACATCGGCGTCAATCATCTTCACTGTGGCACAGATGGACTCGATCCGTTCGGACCATAATGTCGGATTGTTCCAGAGGTTGAACGTCGCAATCCTCATGTACTGGCTCCACTTTGTTGCAAATCTGTCAGCACGAATTGTTCGCTTTCTTGAAGCTGTTGAATCGTCTCGCTCAACTCACCGACCGTGTTGTCTAAATAGTAACGGTCCGGTGCACCGGAACTTAAAAACTCGTTCCGCAATAGGATGACCCGCTCCCCCATCTGCGCATCGCTCGGTCGGTGTTGATCACGTTGGATGTGAACGTCTTGCTCCGCCCATAAGATGACGTAGCGTACTTCAATACCTTGTTCAATCCAGTGCGCCGTGTAGCGCTTCACGTCCTTCCAAAACGCGACCCAATCCACGACGACGTCATAGCTTGCCTCAAGAAAATTACTGGTTAAAGATACGATGTTCTTCCATACCAGGTCGTTCGCCCGCTCCGATTCCCATGGCCTTTCACGACCGGACACCGTCATATGACTGATGTCGTCACCAGACACATATGCACTCTTCTCCATGTCTTGAGCGAGCCGTCTCGCCGTCGTCGACTTTCCGACGCCAGCCGGTCCCGAGATAATCCATACCTTCCGCTTCATCAATTGTTCCCCCTTCAACATGTAAAAGGAAGCGCCTAAGCGCTCCCCCACTTTTGCTCTTCTCGTAATTCGGCTTCCGTGACGTAGTGATCGTCGAGCTGAGCCATGTGACGCTCGTACAGACGATGCTCAAGAATAGCGAGCCCGTATGCTCCTAGCCCAATCAAAGCGAACGTTTGGAGTGTAATCAAATCCGTGAACAATGCATAAACCCACACTAGGAAGAATGGTAGCGTCACGAGCCCGAAGATGGAGTTAAGATGGATGAGGCGCTTTGCTGCATCCGACTTCAAAAATTGTTTTTTAATATTCTCGCGTTGCCACATCTTACGAAAATCGGGAAGACCCGCTGCGATGCTGAGAAATATGACTGTCATTGGTGAGAGCCAATTATACTCTAATGAGAAAAATAGAAGCGCGGCCAACACCGCTGACAAGAACACTTGTGTGGAATGCTTTCTCTGATCGAACGCCGTCAATTCACGCATTTGGCTCCGTTTATCCATGCTTTCGTTCCTTCTCGATCTCACGGGCTTCCCGAATCAGTTTCAAATCCTCTCCCGTCAAATAATGACCGTCATGCTTTTGGATGATGCGGTCGAGCCATCTCCCGAAAAAGGCTGCTCCCCAGAAAAAGGCTTGCGACAACAAGAATGCCTGGAACGTTTGTGGCTGTGTCGTCTCATAAAATACGACGACCCCGTAGTATCCGATTGCGCTAAACCCAATCAAATAAACCGTGTACCGCAACGTGAGCAGCTTTCGTGCTTTTTCGTTTTTCACGAACCGGAGCCACATGAGGAATCGAGTCGTTTCAATGCTAATCAACATAGCGAAAATCGCTACTAAGAACAATAGAAAGAACGAATCGGGCATCTCCCAGTACGATGCGTAAACGAGCATCCCAATGATTGCAGAAACAGCCAGGATGCCAAAACCCCAACCGGTCCACTTTTCAAATCGAAGAATCGTATCAATTTGTTGTTTTGATTGTGGTGACAGTTCCATTTAGCTCATCCTTTCGATTACTTCATCATAAGTCGGCATCGTCGGATCGCACGCGGTGATTTTTTGCTGAATGAACCGACTCCTTGCCGAATCGGTCATCGACCAAATAGCGAAGACGCCGCCGAGTAACAATCCCACCGACTCTACCGTTAACAACGTCGCGAAAAAGGTGAACAAGAGGATGGACCCGATCCAATCGACGCCCATTTTTAATTTCAATAAACGGTGGACGTCACCGCGGTTCGAAATGTGACGCATGATGCGGTATTGGCGATAACTCATATACATGGTCAAGACGGCTACAAAAAACATGAGCGGAATCAGCCAGTCCTTGTTCACAATCAACGCGGCAATCAGTGCAATCACGTAAGTGACCCATATTGGTACCGCGAGCTTTTGCATCCGTTGCACCCAACGTATCTCTTGTTGTAATTGTTGTTCCATCCGCTCACCTCCTAGTGTGTTCATTTATAGAAAGCAACACCCGCTCCTACTTAACTCGTTCCCTCATCATGCTTCCTCCAGTTCAAGGGCTCGTAAGATTGGATCATGGGCTTTTAGCGCCCGGTGTAAGCGACGCGACACGACTTCGGCAATGATTCCCCAGATGACGACCGCGAACGCCCAATAGATGTTATCTTGACTGAAAATCAATAGCCCGCCGACCATGATGATGAGTACGCTCGTATTCACGATGTCGTGTCCTAACTGCCAACGGAGCATTTTTCGTGCGGCGGACTCGAACAAAAACGACCGTCTCATCCGATATTTTGCCACGTCTGAAACTAGCAGGGCGACGCCGACAAGGCCGAGCGGGACGGTGATCCACGTTGCCCGTCCAAAGAACATCAAAGCGAACGCCAGAATGACCACCGCCAATAAAGCGTAACCGATGCGCGTATGTCGTCGCTTCCATTCTCGTTCCCGTTCCATCCGAACTGATTGTGCCATGACCTTCTCCTCCTCACTCTTCTCCTTTTCTATACGAATTCCTTTCTGATTCGTTTCGTTGAATTCATCGATTTCCCAAGTAATCGTTCGACGTTTTTCAACAATTGCCGAAGGATTGTCCTCCACCCATATATAATTTCTGATATACTGATAGCGTATTCATACCTACAAATTTTCATGTGAAAGGTGCAGACCCTGATGTCCCCAAAGTATAAACAAGTCGCCGAACAGATTGAGACGGACATTATGAATCACGTCTATCAACATACGAACAAGCTCCTCACCGAGGACGAGTACGCCAACAAGTATGGCGTCAGCCGCAACACGATTCGAAAAGCGATCGAGATTCTCGTCAACAAAGGTTACGTCTATCAAGTCCAAGGGAGCGGCGTCTTCGTCCGTGACCATTATATGAGCGATTACGTGAACCTAGAAAAGTTGCAAGGTCTCACGAGCGACTTCAGTGGACGGAAAGTCGAAACGCAAGTCCTTGATTTCGAATTGACGACAGCGAATGAGGAAGTCGCCGAACGGATGAAGTGCAACGTCGGGACGCCTGTGTACTACGTCAAACGTCTCCGGCTCGTCGATGACCATCCGTTTTCGGTCGAGGACTCGTATTTCCGAAAAGACCTCGTCGTCTATCTCGACCGGAACATCACCGAGAAGTCGATCTACAACTACTTCCGCAACGACCAAAAGCTCGCCATCGGTTTTGCCGACCGTGTCATTTACGCCGACTTTTTGAACACGGAAGATGCGGCACTGCTCGGACTGAAAGAGAACGACCCGGCCCTTCTCGTCGACAACACCGTCTATTTGACGAACGGTCAAATCTTCGACGTATCGCGCTCGACACATCATTTCCGCCATGTTAAGATGCTCAAAGTCTCTAACATCAAGTCCTAAACGCATTCGAGAGATCGTTCTCGTGTGCGTTTTTTCATGTTCACATTTCGGACGAAAAGAAAGGGTTTACATGTAAGCGGTATCGTGCTACTATCAACTTGTAGAATTTGTACCTATGAATTTTGGTTATCCATACAAAAAGGAGAGATACTATGGTTTCTGAAACGATTGAAATTACTCCCGAAGATATCTTCGGTTTAATCGCCCTTTCAGGCGACGCCAAAGCGAGCTACCATCATGCAATGCTGTTGATGCAAGAAGGCAAAGCAGATGAAGCGGCTGAGGCAGTAAAAGCTGGTGACGCGACATTGAAAGAAGCACACGCTATCCAGACGAAATTCGTCACACTCGAGGCACAAGGGAAAACGGCTACGGTCGGCGTTCTCATGGTGCACGCACAAGATCACTTGATGAACACGATCCTCGTAAAAGAGATGCTCGGCTATATGATGAACATGCAAAACGAAATCAACCAATTGAAAGGAATGGATCAAAAATGATGAAAATCGGACTCTTCTGTGCAGCAGGTATGTCAACAAGTATGTTAGTAGAAAAAATGAAAGCGGTTGCCGCTGAGCGAGGCATCGATGCTGAAATCGCTGCTTACCCAGAATCAGAAATGGAAACGTACGTGGACAACCTCGACGTCGCGCTTCTCGGACCACAAGTTAAATACTTGCTCTCGAAAGGCAAACAAATCTGTGAGCCGAAGGGCGTTCCAATCGACGTCATCAACACTGTCGACTACGGCATGATGAACGGAACGAAAGTATTAGACCACGCATTGAAACTCGCGAATAAATAAACTGAGGTGACCACTTTGAAAATGCCAAACAATTTCTTGTTCGGCGCTGCCTCGGCTTCTTACCAAGTCGAGGGCGCATGGAACGAGGACGGGAAAGGACTCTCGAACTGGGACGTCTTCTCGAAAATTCCTGGGAAAACATTTGAAGATACAAACGGCGACGTCGCAGTCGACCATTACCACCGTTATAAAGAAGACATCGCGCTCATGGCGGAGATGGGACTCGAATCATATCGCTTCTCAATCTCATGGCCGCGCGTCTTCCCGAACGGCACAGGTGAAGTGAACGAAAAAGGACTCGAGTTTTACAACAACTTGATCGATGAGTGCTTGAAGCACAACATCGTCCCGTTCGTGACACTCTACCATTGGGACCTCCCGCAAGCGCTTGAAGAAAAAGGCGGCTGGAAAAACCCAGAGACGGTTGACGCATTCGTCCGTTTCGCCGATACTTGCTTCCAATCGTTCGGCGACCGTGTCCGTCACTGGATCACGTTCAACGAAGCGGTCATCTTCTGCTCGCTCGGCTACTTGACTGGGGCACACCCACCAGGCATCGAAGGCGACGTCAAAGGATACTTCCAAACGACGCACCACGTCTTCGTCGCTCATGCTCGTGCCGTCGAGTTGTTCAAACAAAACGGATACGAGGGCGAAATCGGAATCACACACGTGTTCAACCCGGCCTTCAGCATCGATGACGCCGAAGAGAACAAGTTCGCCGAAATGCACGCGAACGCCTACTCGACGCACTGGTTCTATGACCCGATCTTGAAAGGTGAATATCCAGCATACGTCGTGAAAGGACTCGAAGAGCAAGGCCTTCTCCCTGAAATGACAGACGAAGAGCTCGACCTCTTGAAGCGCACGGCTTCGATGAACGACTTCATCGGCCTCAACTACTACAGCCCGCAACGCGTCATGAAAAATGACTCGGCGCTCGTCATGGCCGGTGGCCGCGAGAACTCGACAGGCCGTCCGGGTAACCCTTCATTCGATGGCGTCTATAAGACGGTCATGATGGATGACAAGGTCTACACGAAATGGGCTTGGGAAATTTCACCGGAAGCGTTCCTTGACGGCATGCACATGCTCAAAGATCGTTACGGCGATGTGAAAATCTACATCACAGAGAACGGTCTCGGTGATGTCGACCCGATCGTGGACGGAGAAATCGTCGACGACGCTCGCATCGAATACATCGAAGGTCATATCCGCGCCGTGAAACACGCTGTCGAACAAGGTGTCAACGTCGCAGGTTACTACGCTTGGTCGGCCATCGATCTCCTCAGCTGGCTCAACGGATATAAGAAGCAATATGGCTTCATCTACGTGGACCACGCCAACGGACTTGCTCGTAAGAAGAAAAAATCGTTCTACTGGTACAAAGACATTATCGCTACTCGCGCTGAAAACCTATAAGGAGGTTCCCCATGAGCCGCTTAGAAACCGTATTTGAAAAATTCACGCCAGGGTTCGTTCGTTTCGCGAACGCCAAGCCCGTCCTTGCTATTAAGGACGGGTTCATCCTGACGATGCCGATGACGATCATCGGGTCATTGTTCTTGCTCATCCTCGCGCTCCCGATTCCAGGTTGGGCCGAATTCATGTCAGGTCTGTTCGGAGCCGATTGGACGCTCCCGCTCACGCAAGTCGTCGGTGCGACGTTTGACATTCTCGCCTTGATCGGTGTATTCGGAATCGCTTACTCGTACGTGAAAAATGAAAAGATCGAAGGCGTACCAGCTGGTATTCTCGGAATCATCTCGTTCTTGATCATCACGCAAGCGTCTGTCCTCTCTGAAGGTGGAGAAACAGTCGGCGGAGTCATCCCGAAAGTATGGACAGGCGGACAAGGTGTCCTCGCTGCCATCGTCGTCGGATTGGTCGTTGGATTTATTTATTCGCAGTTCATCAAACGCGGCATCAGCATCAAAATGCCTGACGGTGTTCCACCGGGCGTATCGAACTCATTCTCAGCACTTGTCCCTGGTCTTGCGATTATCACACTTGCGGTTGCGACATTCGCGACTTTCCAAGCGGTTGCAGATCGTACGTTCACTGAAGTCGTCTATGACGTGCTTCAAGCACCACTTCAAAACTTGACCGACACACTTGCCGGAGCCGTTATCATCATGGTGCTCATGTCAGTCATGTGGTGGTGTGGAATTCACGGAGCTGCGATCATCATGGGTATCATGGGACCACTCCTTACAGCGAACGCGCTTCAAAACCAAGCAATCCTTGATTCAGGTGAAACACTCGTTGCCGGTGAGAACGCGAAAATCGTTACAATCCAGTTCCTCGACGTCTTCACGAAGCTCGGTGGATCAGGAATCACAATCGGTTTCATCATCGCGACACTCATCGTCGCTCGTTCGGCTCACTTGAAGCAACTCGGTAAGCTCTCGCTTGCACCAAGTTTGTTCAACATCAACGAGCCGGTCATCTTCGGGATGCCAATCGTGTTCAACCCGATCATGTTCGTACCGTTCGTCATCGTACCTGCGATTGCTTCGTTCATGGTGTACTTCTCAATCCTTTGGGGCTGGGTCGACCCGTTCAACGCGCTTCAAGTGCCTTGGACGACACCACCGGTCATCTCTGGTTTCTTGATCGGCGGATGGCGTGCAGCGCTCTTACAGATCGTCACGATCGCTATGGCCGTAGCCGTCTACCTCCCGTTCGTCCGCATGCAAGACCGCGTGTCGTATGGTGAAGAGTTGAAAGCACAAGAAGACGCAGACAAAGCGTCAGCCTAAGCAAAAAACGACAGCCCTTCTCAGCGATGAGAAGGGCTGTTATATTTAGGGAAACAAGTAATAATGTGGATGGTCCTCAAACATTGTCTGCTCAGTCGCCACGACTTAGAAATGAGGAAAGATCTCTATGACAAGAAAAAATATGCAATGGATTGCGTTTGCTATCGCTATTTTGCCTACGTTCGCTCTAGCGATGGCTATGATTGTCGGATTTCAGTTATTAAGAGAAAACACGAGAACTACCTTGTCTATAGCTTACGGGCTATCGGTGGCCCTACTCTTGATTTCTCTTCTTCTACCTAAGATAGTTACTAATAAATAGATAAGGAGTAACTGGATATGAAAAATTACACCCCTAGCTTCATGATCTTATCGAGTGCAGCGCTCGCTTTCGGGCTTGGGTTCAAATCCATCGTCCCGTACGCGATGTTGATCGGCATCGGGCTACATATGATTTTTCTTCTATGTGCCGCCTACTCGTTAGGCAAGTACCGGGCCAATAAATCACAACTCGATTCGTAACGCCATGACACTTACTGTCACGGCGTTTTTTCATCTGTTTCGTCTTATTACAAATCACTCTCACGTTCCCGGACCGGAAATTCAGCAGCGATGTCTCGCAAGCCTTTTAGGAAGCGTTCCACGTTCGCTACAGAGGTTTCAAAGTTAATATCAAGTTCTTCCGTCTCGTCCCCGAGCGGGTGCTCCAAATGGCCTCGCACGTCCACTTCGTCCCCATCGCCGTCTCTCCTCGTCACCGTCAAGCGGATATACGGTTCTGTCGGTTCGAACTCGACTTTTTGTATGTCACCGGCAACGAACGACTCGAATACCGGTATGTAGTGTGCGACGAGCAAACTGTCGAGCATAATGTCATCGAACGTGATGCGATGGTCCGGCGTATGGAGCCCAACCCAATTCCGATGCCACGCCGCATCATGGATGTCATCGGCGTCAGGATAGGCATACGCATAGCTCTCGATCGTCACATCACATGACTCGTCTCGTGACATCAGTTTGGCAATGGGCATCGTTATCCGTCCTTCCTGAGCGAATAGCCGTCAATCTCCTGCAACCGCATCCGTTTCTGATCGACAGCTGCATGAACGATGACCGTCACTCCTGGATTGAGCTCCATCATCTTCTTGATTTTCGTCAAGTCGTCGCCTTTGATCTCGACCGGCAAGACGAACTCGCCTTCCTTCAAATGGATGAACTTGATCTTCCCTTTGTCGTCATAACCTGTCACTTCATACGTCGCATACTCGCGTTTCATCAACATCTCCCCTTCTTCCGAATCAATCTCCACACCGAGATCACGAATTTCCCGTTCCCGTTCAATCCGTTTATTCCGTTCCGTCAGTCCTCTCACGCCTAAAAAGGAAGAGAACAACACAAAAAAGATCACGAGGACATTCGAATAGACCAACCCATAGAACAACCCGTACATAAACCAGCACAGCAACGACATCATCATAAGCGTGGTCGTCTTACCCTGTTCCCGCTCTTGATTCGTTCTATGGTGTGACGCCATCGTCCGTCCTCCTCTCCCTACTTCATACGTTCCCTGCATGAATCGGTTCCACACAAAAAATCCATCCCTGTAGCGGCAGGGATGGATCCATCTTACGCCTCGACGCTATCCGCGTGTTTGGCTTTATGGTCGCCGATGACGCCCGCGTACCATTTCGCGCTGTCTTTCCAGACGCGCTCTTGCGTGTCGAAGTCGATGTAGAGGATGCCGAAGCGTTTCTCGTAACCGAAGCTCCATTCGAAGTTGTCCATGAGCGACCAGAGGTAATATCCGGCGATGTTCATGCCTTCGTCGTTCAAGTCGGATACGGCTGTGAGGTGCTTTTGGACGTAGTCGATGCGTTTCACGTCATGGACTTCGCCGTTCTCAAGCACGTCGTCGTAAGCCGCGCCGTTCTCTGTGATGATGATTGGAAGGTCTGTGTACTCGTTACGTAAGCGACGGATCAGGTCTTTGAATTCGTTCGGGGCGATATCCCAGCCCATGCCCGTCTTGTCGTAATCGGAGTACGCAGCCACCGTCATGAAGTCGTTCGCCGCGCTGAACTCAACGAGTCCGCGGCTGTAGAAGTTGATGCCGAAGAAGTCGCACTCTGTCGAGATTGTCTCCATGTCACCTGGTTTGATGAAATCGTACGTATGAACATATTTCGCGAACAAGTTCATCATGTCGACCGGATACTGACCTTTGAACACTGGATCGAGGAACCAGCGATTCGAGTAACCGTCCGAGTTGTTTTGTGCGAGTCGGTCGTTCACCGAGTCCGTCTTGGCGTAAACCGGTGACAAGTTGAGCGTGATGCCGATTGGTGTCGTCGACTTCAACTCTTGTTTCAACAGTTCGACCGCTTTTCCGTGCGAGAGGAGCATATGGTGCACGGCGCGAACCGCTTCGTTCATGTCGCGATGTCCTGGAGCGTGGACACCGACGTGATAGCCGAGGAAGCCGGCACACCATGGCTCGTTGTGCGTGATCCATGAGTCGACGATGCCGTCGAGCTCATCGAAACATACTTTGGCGTAGTCGAGGAACCAGTCGACCGAGTCGCGGTTCACCCAGCCACCTTCTTCATGTGCCCACATCGGGAGATCCCAGTGGTAGAGCGTGACGGCCGGCTTGATGCCTTCCTCACGGAGGCGTGTCGCGAGCGTCTTGTAGAACGCCATCCCAGCCGGGTTGAACTCACCTTTCGCCGGGAAGATGCGCGGCCATGCGATTGAGAAGCGGTACGTGTCGACACCGAGCCGTTTGATGTGCTGGATGTCTTCCTCGAAGCGGTGGTAGTGATCGCACGCGACGTCACCGTTATGCTTCTCGAACACGCGTCCGTCGATGTCGCAGAACATGTCCCAAATCGACGGGGTGCGCCCGTCTTCGTTATGCGCGCCTTCAATCTGATACGACGAAGTCGCGGTCCCGAAGACGAAGTCTTTATTGAATTGCATAGTGTGTTCCTCTTTTCTCTATTATTCTTTGACCGCACCGGCCGAGATACTGCTGACGATGTATTTCGACATGAACAAGAAGGCGATCATGATCGGCACGACCGAGATGGCGATACCGAGGTAAAGGGCACCGAGGTTCTCGGCGACTTGCGAACCTTTCAAGAAGCCCATGAGGACAGGCAACGTGTACTTCTCTGGTGAGAACAAGAGCACGAGCGGCATCAAGTAGTTGTTCCATGAGCCGATGAACGTGAAGATCGACATCGTGGCGACGGCCGGCATCATCATCGGGAGTGCAATCGTATGGAAGATGCGAAGCTCGCTCGCGCCATCGATCCGGGCCGCTTCAATCATACTGACGTGCAGCGTGGCCTGGGTGTACTGCCGGATGAAGAAGACGACGAACGGACTCGCGATCGACGGGATGATGAGCGGGATGAACGAGTCGAGAATGCCGAGCGTTTTCGAAATCTCGTAGAAACCGATGAGTCCGAGTTGTCCCGGTACCATCATCATGACAAGCATGAAGATGAACATCACATTTTTCCCTTTGAAATCGTAGAAAGCGAAACCGAACGCCGTCATCGCCGAGAAGTAACCAGAGAGCAATGTGACGAGCACAGCGATGATCAAGCTGTTCTTGAAGCCGTTCCAGATGTTGATGTAGTCACTCAAAATCGCATAGTTCTCGACGAGTGCCGTCCCCGGGAGAAGGGAGAAACCAGACATGATTTCTCCGTTCGTCCGTGTCGCGTTGACGAGCATCATGAGGAACGGGATGAAACAGACGATCGTCAAGACGATCAAACCCGTGTAGATGACACCACGGCTGAGCCATTTTTTCTTTTGCTTTTGCTTCGGTGGATCCACTTGGCGGGGTGTTTCCTCGCGTGGCGGCTGCACTTCGCTGTCGGCGAGCATACGCCGTGATTCTGCATTTTGTTCCATTGCTTATGCTCCCTTCTGCGCAGCGCGTTCTTTGCGGAACATGCCTTTGAAGACGACCGCCGAGAAGACGAGCGTGATCAAGAACAAGCCGTAAGCGACCGCTGACGCATAGCCGTAGTTGTTATACTTGAATGCTTGGTTGTACAAGTAAAGGACCATCGTGTTCAGTGATCCATCCGGTGCACCGATTCCGTCCGTCAAGAGGAGCGGAAGATCGAACAATTGGAGTCCACCGATGAGTGACGTGATCATGATGTACAAGAGAATCGGTTTGAGTAGTGGCAGTGTGACATACGTGAACATTTGCCAACGGTTCGCGCCATCGATATGGGCTGCTTCGAAAAAGTCTTTTGAAATTCCCGACACGCCGGCCATGACGATGATGAACGAGTGACCGAACCACATCCATGTCAAAATGAGTGAGACGGACAGTTGTGCCGTCACCGGTTGCGATAACCAGTTGATCGGGTCAGAGATGATCCCAAGTTTCAAGAGGATCATGTTGAGTGAACCGTGCTGCCAGTCGAGCAAGATTCCGAACAAGAGCGCGACCGAACTGATCGTGATCAAGTTAGGCAGATAGAAGAACGAGCGGAAGAACGCGAGGCCCTTCAGTTTTAGACGAAGATCTGAGAACAGGAGTGCCAAAAGCAGTGCAAGACCGATCTGTAAGGCAAAGTTTACTCCCCAAATCTTGATCGTATTGACGAACGCCTCGATGAAGTATGTGTCAGTCAACAGGCGCGCGTAGTTCGCAAAGCCGACGACCTCTTCTCCTTGGCTGCCGGTATAGTTGGTGAAACTGTAGTACAGGGTCAAGAAGACCGGATAAATACTGAATGTCAAAAAGACGACCCAAAACGGGGCAATAAAGGCATAGCCATAGCGGTCTAGTTTTTTCACGTCGTGTTACTCCTTCCATAGCAACCCTTAAGGGGGGAAGTCCCCCCACGGGTTAGCTGGCCTCAGTCAACTGTAATGTCTGGGTAAGCGTTTTTCGCTTGTTTCTTGAACTCTTCGATGGCTTCTTCTTTCGACTTCTTACCTTCTACATATTGAAGGACTGAAGCACCGTAGAGCGTGTCGAGCTGTTGGTCATATTTCGTGACGATCCCTAGTGTGATTTCATCCGCTTGGTCAAGGAAGAACTCGTAGTTGTTCTGTCCGCCGAGGAACTCATCGCTGAAGTCGTCTTTGATTTTGTCGGTAACTGGTTTGTAAGCGAGGACGTCGCCTGTCTCTTCAGCCCAGCCAGTCAAGAACTCTTCGTCTTGTGTCATGAGCTTCACGAAATCGTAAGCAGCTTCTTTGTTTTTCGATCCTTCGTAAACACCGAGCCATGTGCCGCCCCAGAAGTACGGGCTTGGACCGTTCGTGACTGCCCAGTCACCGGCTGTGTCTTTCGCGCTGTCTTTCAAGACGCTGTGAAGACCCCATGTTGGAAGGACGTAAGAGAACACTTCTGTTTCCGTTTCTTTGCCGCCTTCTTTAACTTTGATCGGCTTCGACATGCCTTCGAACCAAGATGGTGACCATTCTGGAGCGAGTGCCGTGTATTGTTTCTCACGAAGTTCTTTCGCGTAGTCCATGTAGTTGATCTTGTCTTCTGTCAACACGAGTTCGTTCTTGTCGTTTACCCATGCTTCTGGGTTTGCGCCTTGTGAGAACCAACGGATCGCACCTTCGTCTGGGAACATCTTGTAACCTTTTTGCTTCATCTTCTCAGCGACTTCGAAGACGCCGTCCATCGAGCTCATCATGTTGCCGATTTCAGTCGGATCGTCTGTGCCGAGGACTTCTTTCGCTAAGCTACGTTTGTAGTAGACGCCACCTGGTGTCGTTTGCCACGAGAGGGCGCGCACGTTGCCGTCTTGGTCTTTACCGAGGTCGAAGACGTACGGGATGTAGTCGTCTGAGATTTCATTGACGTTGTACGGCTCATCTGAAAGGTTTTCCCAGTAGCCTGCGTCAACCCATTGCTTGAGGAACGCGATCTCGCCTGTGAAAACATCCGGTGCCCCAACGCCGCTTTCGAGTGCTGGCTTGAGTTTTGTCGGATAGTCGGCGATTGGAACAATCGTCAATTCAACTTTGACGCCGTTCTTCTCTTCGTATGTTTTGATTGGCTCTTTCAATTCGTCCGTGAACGACCAAACTTTGAGGACGTCATCTTTTGAACCAGACTCAGAACCTGAAGTTCCTTCATCGTTTGAGCAAGCGCCCAAGACGCCGACTGATAGTGCTCCGATTGAGAGTAAGCTGACTAATTTTTTACGCATGTGTGAACCCATCCTTTTAAGTGTTTTAGAAAGCGTTTACAAGAAGAGGTGATAATTTGTCGAAAGCGCTTTCGAAAATGCTGAAATAAAATATCGAAAGCGGTTTCGATTTGGGGTGAATGATTTTCGAAATCGCTCTCTTCTCTCCATTCCGCTGAAGCGAACAGAGCGACTTCGAAAGATCATCGTGACTTGTTTACTTTTTGACCGGTGCGCAAGACGCACGTTCAATCAACCGAACTGGGATGACACGACGTTCAGTCCGTCGTTCTTTGGCTGTCATCTGCTCGATGAGCAGCTCGGCCGCCGCTTCTCCGATTTCGTCCGTATCTTGACGAATCGTCGTCAGCTTCGGTGTGATGTATTTGATCATCTCGATGTCGTCATAGCCGATAATCGAGATGTCTTCCGGGACCCGGAGACCGTGTTCATGGACGGCTTCGATTGCCCCGATGGCCATTTGATCGCCTGCGACGAAGACTGCTGTCGGCGGTGCCGGCAGTTGTAATAACTTCTCCATCGCCTGCTTGCCTTCTTCGACCGAGAAGAACCCGGCGTTGACCAAGTAACCTGGTTGAATCGGTAAGTCGAGTGCGTGCATCGCAAGCTCATACCCTTTCACCCGGGCCGCACCAGCGTCAATCGACGAATCTCCGGCGATATGCGCGATATGGCGATGTCCTAACTCGTACAAGTAGTTCACAGCCATGCGGGCACCTTCCGTGTTGTCCGAATAGACGACGCTACAGTTGGCGCTGTCCATATCGACCACGACGATCGGGATATCGCTTTGCATGAGCTCTTGCACTTGCTCGTCCATCCGGTCCGAACAAATAACGACGATACCGTCGACTGCTCGATGTTTGAAATGTTCGAGATAACTCATGTCACGGTTGCGAAGGTTTCGAGAGGCGAAGATTAAATCGTAGCCGTGTTCCTCGGTCGCGTGACGGAAACTTTCAATGATGCCGTTAAAAAATGGATGTTTCATTCCGACTTCGTTCGCTTCTGAGAACATGACCCCGATCGCCCACGATTTTTTCGTCGATAACGACTGTGCGTGTGCGTTCGGCAGATAATCCATCTCAGCCGCTGCTTGTAATATTTTGGCTCTCGTCTTTTCGCTGACGTCCTTATAGTTGTTCAACGCTTTGGAGACCGTCGTAATCGAAAAGCCGGTTTTTTTAGCTAAATCATAAATCGTGCCCATGTCATTCTCCTCTTCCCGAAAGCGCTTTCGGTAATTTGATTGTAGCGCATGAATTTGTAGGAATCAATTCTTTTTCGTGGAATATTTTGAGATTTATTTTCGTACCGTGTTTCTTCTATATTAACGGATAAAATCACTTTTTGTCGTTAGTGTGTCCGCGTGTATAACCAAACGAGGTTCGTGAACTTTTGAACTTCCGTCTCTCCCGTCTCACCTTTGAACAAACGTTGGAACGGTTTCAGCAACTGTTCAAGGACGATTTTCCGGAGCCGGTCTTGATGGAGCTCATACGTGATTGCTTCGAACAAATCGGCTTGTTCCTCGGTCATCTTCACGTGCTCATGGATGCGCGCTGCCATCCCAATCAACTCATCTTTCGTGACGAGGTTCTTATCCGTCGTCCCCCGCATTTGATCGACAGTGACCGGGTTCAAGATATGTTCTCCGGTGTCGACCATACGCGCCGCCATCAACTCGACGTAGGCGTACAAATTACGAATCAATCGCTGAATCGAGTAGGCTGTGTTCGTGATGCGGAGTGTGAACAGGATATGTTGCAACATCCCGTTGAAGAGCACTGTTAACTCGACCGAATACGGGCGAATCTCTTCCCCGATAATTTCCGTCAGGCGCATGGCGAGCCACTCGATCTCATAGACGCGGTGTTGTAGGACGAGCTTTTTTAATTCAGGTTCATTCGCTGACATAATCGACTCGAACAAGGTGTGGAGGTTCCGCTCCTCGTTCAATTGAATGAGAATCGAAATCTGCTCGATAAAGACGTCCTTGTCGCGCTTGTCACGCCCCATCTGCATCTCAATCCGGCGCTGTCCAGCGTCATAGCGCAAGTTCTCGAGAATGTTGGCGACACAGTCCGTCTTCGAGGCGAAGTAGTTATAGAACGTGCCTTTTGAGATGTTGGCCCGTTCGATGATTTCTTGGACCGACGTCTGCTGCACTCCGTTCTCAATGAACAAAGCCATGGCGACGTCAGCAACTTTTCGTTTCTTATCCTTCATATACTGATTGCTCCGTTCTGTCTGGTTTCTGCCTTAAGTATACCATTTTGAACCGACAGTACAAAATGGTTGATTTATTTGTACGACGGGTATAAAATCACTACATCGACACTTACTAGTATATAACTATTCAGAACATAAAGGAGCAACTCGTATGAAACCAGAATTCCAAAAGAAACCGCCGTATCTCATGCTCGCGGTCCTCTTTGTCGGGGCGTTCATCGCCTTCCTCAACAACTCTTTACTTAACGTCGCGCTCCCATCGATCATGGTCGATTTGGAGATTGCTGACTACTCGACCGTCCAATGGCTCGCGACAGGATTTATGCTCGTCACAGGCGTGCTCGTCCCAGCATCGGCCTACTTGATCACCCGGTTCTCGAACCGTGGTCTCTTCATCACGTCGATGGCAATTTTCGCTCTCGGGACGGCCATCGCCGCTTTCTCTCCGAACTTCGGTGTCTTACTCGCCGGTCGGATGATTCAAGCGGTCGGGGCGTCGACGATGGGACCGCTCTTGATGAACGTCATGCTCGTCAGTTTCCCGCGTGAAAAACGCGGAACGGCGATGGGGATTTTCGGTCTCGTCATGATTTCAGCACCAGCAATCGGTCCGACACTCTCGGGCTACATCGTCGAATACTACGACTGGCGCGTCTTGTTCGAGATGATTCTCCCGCTCGCCATCATCGGTCTCGGTCTCGCCATTTGGAAAGCCGAGAACGTCATGGTCCAAAATAAAGAGCAATCGCTCGATTACTTGTCACTCGTCTTATCGACGCTCGGGTTTGGTGGCGTCTTGTACGGTGTCAGCTCAGCGAGTTCAGACGGCTGGGATAACCCAATCGTCTTGACGACGATGATTGTCGGGTTCGTCGCATTGATCGCCTTCGTCATCCGTCAGCTCAACATGGAGAAACCGCTCCTCGACTTACGGGCATACAAATACCCGATGTTCGCGCTCGCCTCAATCATCGCGATTGTCAACGCCGTCGCCATGTTCTCCGGAATGATTTTGACACCGGCCTACGTACAGAGTGTCCGTGGCATCTCGCCGCTCGACTCTGGGCTCATGTTGTTACCGGGTGCGATCATTATGGGGATCATGTCACCGATCACAGGGAAACTGTTCGATAAGTTCGGACCGAAGTTGCTCTCGATCACTGGTCTCACGATTACAGCGATCTCAACGTACATGCTTGCCAACGTCCAACTCGATTCGACGTACACGTACATCGTGACGACGTACACGCTTCGTATGTTCGGAATGTCGATGGTCATGATGCCGATCATGACGAACGGTCTCAATCAGTTGCCGACGAGCCTCAACCCGCACGGAACGGCCATCAACAACACGGCCCAACAAGTATCCGGTGCGATCGGGACAGCAGTCCTTGTCACAATCATGAACTCGGTCACGAAGACAGAGGCAGAGTCGCTCATGACCGGCGTCGACCCAGCGACACTCACCGAGAGTGCGATGGGCGCGTTGACGCAACAAGCGCTTTTGTCAGGCATCCAATATTCGTTCTATGTGGCACTTGGAATGAACCTACTCGCGCTCGTTCTCGCCTTCTTCGTGAAACGGGTTGATGTTAAAAAACTTGATTTCAAAGAAGAGACAGCAGAACTCAAAAAAGCGAATTAATGAATACAGCAAGCCGTCCTGTGCGAACAGGGCGGCTTGTTTTCTCGGTTATCCTTTTGTGAAACTCAAATCATGCCGACTCGGATGCTCCAGGTCGATCTGTCGAATCTTCCGCTCGTAATGTATCGTCGTGGCTGCCTGGGCAGCAATCGCACCAAAGAAAATGACGAGCCACAAGAGCAAGTTTGACTGCATGTCGTTCTTAAATAAGAAGTAGAATCCAATCGCCCCGAACAACGAGACGGCGTTGCGACCGACATACGTGCGACGAATGAACTTCTGAACGGTCCGTTCGTCCGTCAATCGTTGCATGAATCGGCTCTCGCGCCACTCCAGATAGATCAACACAACGAGCGCCGCTAAAAAGGCGATTCCATAACCCGTTTGAAACTCGTTCATGACCAATAACGCAAATGAGACTCCGACCGCGATGACGACCGATACGTGCAAGGGCATCCATCTTTTTTGATACAGTTGAATCGTCCGGATCCGTGCTTGTTTCTCCATTCGTAATCACCTCACTTCTATCTTACGTAAGGAAACTGGTTTTTGTTCCCTTTTTTAAGGATTTAGATTATTCTGATTAGAGGAAGATATTGAATGTAGGGGTGAAGGATAGTGACTTGCAACCAAGTACGATTGTTTAGCGGACTCGCACTTCTCGTGACGGGCGTCGCTTTACTACTTAAACGTTAACAAGCATTCGGGGCATCTGCCCGGATGCTTTTTTCATGTAAACTGAAAGAACAAACTTGAGGACGTATAAGCCCTACGTCCATTAAGGAGGAACAGAGCATGTCAACTTGGGACAAACGGTTCAATACGGATGAGTATGTATATGGGGAAGCCCCGAATGCTTTTGTGAAGCAACAGGCACATCTGTTCAAACGAGGGATGCGCGTGCTCGCGATCGCCGAAGGGGAAGGTCGAAACGCGGTTTGGCTCGCGGAACAAGGAGTCAATGTGGACATGTGGGACTATTCGCAAGTCGGCCTCGACAAAGCAAACCGGTTAGCAGAACGTCGCGGGGTCACTCTTCACACCCGTCTCGTCGATTTGGCTGAGGCCGATTGGCCGATAGACGCCTATGACGCCATCGTCTGTATTTACGGACATTCCCCCAATCAGGTGAAAAAGTCCGTCTTGGACGGCGTCAAGCGGGCCTTAAAACCAGGTGGTTATTTTGTGACGGAAGTCTACAGTGAGGCGCAACTCAATTATGGGACGGGCGGTCCGAAACAAAAAGAACTGCTCTATACACCAGCCGATTTTGCCCCACTCACGGATGCCTTCAAAACGATTCACTTTTTCGATGGGACCGTGGAACGGTATGAAGGCGCGCTCCATAACGGCGAATCGGCGGTCTTGCAATACATCGGACAAAAAGCAAGCAGCCTATAAATAAACGAAAACCGACTCGCTAACCACGAGTCGGTTTTGTCATTGTGACATCAATGCCCCCGATACTTTCCAAGCGCACGCATATTCAACAAGTAGAGCACACCGGCGTAAACGATCAAGCCAAGTACATACCCCCAAATTCCGGCGAAACCACTACCGTACACCATCACTTCTTTGATTGCCGTCGCCCCGTAAAAGATTGGCATGACATAGCTCAAGTTGCCGAGGCCGTATGGAATCAAGTCGAGCGGGATCAACCCTGAGAAAAACACTTGCGGGATGATCGTGAACGGGATCATCTGGACGACTTGGAGCTCAGAACGGGCGAACACCGAAATCGTCGCGCCGAACAAGACGGCTGTCCCGGCCATGAGAATCATCACGAGAAACACCCAGCCGATATTGCCGAGCGATGTCAGCCCGAGCACGTAAATCGTATAGAGGACGATGAAGACGGACTGGACGACCGCGAACACGCCATAGCCGAGCGTATACCCTAGAATGACCTGGCCACGTTTGATTGGTGTCATGAGCAGACGTTCGAGCGTGCCGCCGCTCCGTTCTTTGACGAGCGCCATCGCCGATAGAATGAAGACGAAGAAGAACGAGAACAGTGACAAGAACACGTAGCCGAACGAGTCAAACGTCGATTGGCCTTCTTCCCCGTATACATAGTTCATCTCGATATCAGCCGCCGGATTCAACGCCGACAGCGCCGTTTGAATCTCTCGCACCGCCTTCGACGACTTCGTCGACGGTTCTCGGAGCGTGATTGTCGTCCCTTCCTGCGTCGCTTCAAAGATCGCATCGACGTCTTTATTGTCTTCCAAGTATCCGAACGGGTCGTCGACCGTGTCCAAACGGACGTCGAGCGTCTCGGCTTCGAACGCCTCGACGAGTTGCGTTTGTGCGTTCTCATCAAGCACGACGACCGGCACGTAATCCGAGTCACCGAGGAGGAAGTAGACGAGCGTCAAGATGAGGAGCGGCGCAATCAAAATCAAGGCGACACTCCGTTTATCGTTGAGCGTCTGAAAAATGACGCGTTTCGCCAAGTTACGCATGATCCATCCCTCCTTCTCGACCGGCGATGAGGAATAGTTCCTCGACACGACCATTCTCCGTCTGATCCAACAGATGCGGGACGGTATCGTAAGCGATCAAACGGCCGTTATAGATGAGCGCGGCCCGGTCACACTCGAGTACCTCATCCATGACGTGCGTCGAGACGATGATCGTCGTCCCGTTCGCCCGAATCGCTTGAAACTGACCCCAAATCTGCCGGCGCAAGATCGGGTCGATTCCGACCGTCGGCTCGTCTAAAAATAAGACGTCGGGTTGATGGAGGATGGCAATCGCAAGCGAGAGCCGTTTTTTCATCCCGCCCGAGAAGTTACGGACGAGCTTTTTTCGGTCGTCCGTCAAATCGACGAGCGTGAGCACTTCCGTGATGCGTTGTTGGAGCTTCGTTTTACCGAGTTTATAGATCGAGCCAAAAAACTCCAAGTTCGCCTCGGCCGACAAGTCGTCATACAATCCGTCGTTCTGGGGCATGAAGCCGATATTGTGGAGCATGCCCATGTTCGGCATCTTTGTTTCGCCGATGCGAATCGAACCTTTGTCCGCGGCCAAGGCACCGATCATCAGCCGAATGAGCGTCGTCTTTCCCGAACCGGACGGGCCGAGCAAGCAACAAATGTCGCCTGAGTTGATGGTAAAGCCGACATGGTCGATGGCCAATTGGTCACCGAACGATTTACTGATGTCGTTCAGTTGAATATCCATATTCATTCTCCTTTTCGATGCCTTGTTCGAGTACACTGAATTAATAGACACCGTGTTGGTTTATAGGTTCAGTATAGACCTCAGTCGACAGCCCAACAATCGGCAATATCGGCCATCGTGTCGGTTATCAGACAGTTTTCACTCAAGTGTTGGATAAAGGAGAATATTCAGATGGGACATGAAGATGTACGCATCACACGAACGAAACAATTGATTAAAAGCGCCTTCCTCGAGCTGATTGACGAGCATGGATTCGAGGCGGTCACCGTGAAAGCGATCACCGAACGGGCCGGTATCAACCGAGGGACGTTCTACAGTCACTATGTGGATAAGTTCGACTTGATGGAGAAGTCGATTGAAGCGATTTTCCATGAGGCCGAACTTAAACTCGTCAAAAACCTCCCTCACGTCTTCGGTGAAGAACGCGGCGAATCATCCTATCAACTGCTCGTTCCGTTCATCCGTTTCATCGAAGACAATAAAATCTTGATGAAACCGCTCCTCAGACCGAACGGGGACCCGCAGTTCCAGGCCCGGCTCCGGTCGTACATGCATGCGGCGCTGTTCCATCGTTCCCCGACGGTCTTGTTCGACGAGACGAAGGCGCTCGTGCCGGCCGATTATTTAGTGTCTTACATCTCGTCGGCCCATATGGGTGTCATTTACGAATGGCTCTATAGCGACCGTCCCGACACGGCCGAGGACATTGCCCGCATCATCTATACGATCACATTCGAAGGGCCGCTCGTCGCGGGTGGTCTCCGTGCACATTGAAACTTTTACCGTTCCCTCCTGTACGTTAATATTTGGATAAAATACTTCTCAAATGGGTATGTATACGGAGAAGAATGTCTTTGGTTCATAAAAATTAACTGGCGAAAGAAGGGCGGCTCGTCTATGCAAAACGTGAACAAGTCTGTGATTGTGATCGGTGGAGGTCTCGGAGGGATATCAGCGGCCATCTCGCTCGCTCAAAAAGGGTATGACGTCTCCTTGTACGAAAAGAACGACCACATCGGCGGGAAAGTGAATCGGCTTGAACAGGACGGGTTCGGCTTCGATCTCGGCCCCTCAATTTTAACGATGCCGCAGATTTTCGAGAAACTGTTCGCAGGCAGCGGTAAGCGGATGGAAGACTATGTGCCAACCAAGCGGCTCGACCTCGAGTGGCGCTCGTTCTTCCCGGACGGAACGGTGCTCGACTTGTATCACGACTTGGACGTGATGAAGCGCGCCAACCCGACGCTGTCGCGGAAAGACATGCGTGAGTATCGCGAACTGTTGAAATATGCCGAGCGCATCTATAAGACGACGGAGAAGAGTTATTTGAAGGAAGGGTTCGAGTCGCCGCGCGAAGCGGTGGCACAGACCGGACTTTTCTCGACGTTGTTCGGCTT
This sequence comes from Exiguobacterium sp. s7, assembly GCF_018618195.1. Lineage (NCBI taxonomy): Bacteria > Bacillati > Bacillota > Bacilli > Caryophanales > Exiguobacterium > Exiguobacterium sp. s7. Next base: position 22,908 of record NZ_JACSLO010000010.1, read on the forward strand.
CGATTTGACGTCGACGATGTACGATGGGATTGCCAAACGAATCAGCAACCCGCATTTGCGGACGATGCTGTCGTATTATGTGAAATATGTCGGCTCATCCCCGTACAGCGCACCGGCCGTCCTCAACATGATGATTTACATGCAACACGCGCAAGGCTGCTGGTACGTCGAAGGCGGGACGCATAAACTAGCGGAAGGATTGACGAAACTCGCTGAAGAGATTGGTGTGAAGCTCCATACCGGGCAGGGCGTCGTCCGGGCCCATACGTTGAACGGTCAACTGACGGCCATCGAGCTCGAGGATGGACGGCTTCGTTCAGCTGACTATTTCGTCTCCAACATGGAAGTCATCCCGTTCTATCAAAAGATGGTCGAGGCGGATGAACAATTCGTCGACAAGCTCGTCGAAAAGTATGAACCGGCCAGCTCCGGCTTCGTGCTCCACCTCGGGGTGAACAAAGAGTACCCGGCCCTCGGCCACCACAACTTCTTCTTCTCGGAGAACTTGCATGAACAGATGGACAAGATTTTCGAGCAGCACGAGTTGCCGGACGACCCGACGATTTACTTGGTGAACGTCAATAAGACCGATCCGACCCAGGCACCGGCCGGGCACGAGAACATCAAAATTTTGCCGCACATCCCGTACATCCAAGACAACCCGTTCACTCCTGAACAGTACGCCGCCTTTGAAGAGCGTGTCCTCGATAAGCTCGAGCGGATGGGCTTGGACGGGTTGCGCGAACACACAGTGACGCGCGACGTCTGGACGCCGCATGATATCGAGCGGACGTACAGCTCGGATCGGGGCGCGATTTATGGGACCGTCGCCGATAAGAAGCAGAACGGCGGCTTCAAGCATAAGAAGCAGAGCGAGCTGTACGACAACCTCTACTTCGTCGGCGGCACGGTCAATCCCGGCGGCGGCATGCCGATGGTGACACTGAGTGGCCAGCAAGTGAGTGATAAGATTGCGAAACGTGACAAAGTGAAATGATTTTCTTCAATCCCTCATTCGATGTGAGGGATTATTTTTTTGAAACTTTTTCCAATCATCTTCCGTATATTGTACTACGATACAACAATCAAACCAAGCGGAGGAACAGGATGCATCAAATCACAAGTTATTTCTTTATGTATGCCAAAGTTGTCGTCACCGATAAGATTCCATTCATCTGGACGCTCGGAATCCCACTCATTATCGCCTTGACGCAGTCGTTTTCAGATATCCGCCAAGCGACGACAGCGGAATACTACCCAGGGCTCTCTTATTTCTGGGTGTATATTATTCTTGCTACATATGTGAACGGTGTCGGCATAGAACTCGCTCGCATGCGCGAATATGGACTGATGAAAACGTACGTGATGATTTCCGGGAACAAACTGACATATGTCATCGCCGTCATCTTAGCACAGCTATTATTCGCCTCCATCAGCCTGCTTTTATTCACAACGGTCGTCACACTCGTACATGGGTTCTTCTCGTTCAAGTTGATTGCAACGTCTCTACTCGTATTGATCGGGAGTATCCCGTTCGCGGTTGCTAGTGTCGCCATCACGGCACTTCCAGTGAAAGTATCGAGTCTCGGGACGTTCGCGAACATTCTGATGTTTCCGCTCTTTTTATTGGCAATCAACTCACCTGATCAATGGTTCAGCTTCCTCAACCCGTTCTACGCGCTCCATGAATTCGCGCTCGGATTGCTGCATCTGACTACTCAAGTCGAACTCTCGTTTGGAGTATGGGCGACATTCCTTTCCGTACTCGGTTACTTCATCATCGGTGCGATTGCGTTGAAACGCTTCAGTCTCGTCTCACTCATCACACGCTAGGAGGTTCTTATGCACGTACACCAACTTACTTATCACTATCCGAAAGCGACGCGTCCTGTGCTCGACGGTGTCTCGTTCACACTGCAACCGAATAAGCTGAATGTCTTGATCGGACAAAACGGTGCCGGGAAGACGACACTCTTTGATTGTATGACCGGGACACTTTCAGTCGACAAAGAATCACTCGAACTCGTCCCGACGGCGGACATGTTGTATTTGACACAACTCATGTATAACCATCATGAGTTGACCGGAAAAGACCTCGCCTACTTTATCGGACGGTTATCCAAACGTCCCGATTTCAAAAAACTCGAGTCGTATGTGAACGGACTCTCGACCGCTCGAGAGCAAGAGCTGTTCGAACACTTATGGAAGATGAAACTCGGGAAAATGTCTGTCGGGGAGCGAAAGTGGCTGTTCGTGACGTTACTCGCCTCGGTCAAGCGCTCCCTTTATCTGTTCGACGAACCGACGAGCGGGGTCGACCCGGCATCGCGGATCCACATCATGCGGCGGTTGCACCGTCTCGTCCAAGACGGACGGACGTGCCTCATCTCGACGCATCAACTACACGACCTCTCGCAATTTGACGCACATGTCATCTTCCTCCACGCGGGACGTGTGTTATACGAAGGCGACTTCCAAGACTGGCTGCGCGCCTCCGGGACGACCGACCCGGACGAGGCGTTCGTCGCGATGGTCGAAGGAACGATGAATGATGTGGTGGTGACTCGATGACCGATTCATTTTGGGAACGACACCGCTTCAAGTTCTATACGATTGGCATGGTCATCTGCGGAATATTGGTGGGCATGTTTTCATAAGAAAAAGCATCTGACACGACGTCAGATGCTTCTTTTAGTTGCCTGAACTCGATTTTCCGATAATCAGCTTCAATACAAGAATGACTCCGCCTAACATGACAGCAAAGGTACCAAGCGACCAGAGCATGTCAAACACTCGTAAATCCATCGTCTTCCTCCTTATTTGAGCTGACGTTTCGCTTCATCGCGATGCGCCGTCCGCAGCTCATGATTCGTCACGTGCTCCGGGTCAATCAACTCGATTTTCCGGTTCACCCATACCGATAAGAAGATGAATGGGATAAACAAGGCGAGCAGCATAATGGCGAAGATGACGAGTGACCCTTCAATCGCCCAAGCGATGGCGATGAAGACCCCAAGCAAGATGACGTTCGCGAGCACGATGCCGAACTCGAGTCGCACGAACTTTTGATAGCGCGCGTCGTCATTGAATGTGAGCAGCAACTTCATGCGGTGCCACGCCCGATAGAGGCTCGGCAATTGCGTCGCCATGATGATGATGGCGAATGTCGCGAGGGTGATGTCTTGGGTGAAGATGAAGTAAAAGGCGATCCCTAAAATCGCGAACGTGAGCAGGAGTGCCGTCCGGTTCACTTTCCGGTCGTTCTCGACCATTTGTTTCAGCCGTTCATTTTTATTAACCATAGTTAGGTACTCCCATCATGATGACTTTCGTTTTTCGCGCTCGAGTTGCGCCTTGCCGAGTTCCGTCGCGGTCACGTGCTCCGGGTCAATCGTTTTCAACTCACGGTCGATGCGAATCCCAAGCGCTAGGAACGTGATCAGACCGACGATAACGACGATGACGAGCGTGAGTAGCGTGATCCATCCGAGCATCGAGCTCACGATCAACAATAAAAGAAACACGATGTTCCCGACGGCCAAGCCGAACTCGGACCGTACTTTCTGTTGGTAGCGAGCATCGTCGTTGAAGGTGAGCAGCAACTTCATCCGATGCCACCCTTTATACAGCACGGGCAGCTGTCCGACCAAGATGATCGGCAACAGTAAGAGGACGTCCGTCGCCCAAAAATAGATGATGAACAGTGCGATGATTCCTATCGTCGGGTACAGCATTTGTTTTTGTCGCTTTCGATCGTTCTCCATCATGCGTTCAAGTCTTATGTTATGGTCAACCATCCAATCCCCCTAATCAAATCTCGTTACCTTCTTTTACGAGAGGAAACGGCAAATCGTTTCACTCGACTCGAATATCGTTATCGAGAATGTACATCGTCTCTTCGTAGCGTTGTTTACTATAGGCGTCGTCTTGCCTGTGGAGCGTCTCAAAAAATGCTTCGAACAGTTGTTGATCTAAAGGCTTCCGTCGAATAATGACTTCTTGAATGACGCTTGTCGCCGTCTCTCGCAACGTCTTGTCATCCATCCAGGTCAACAGCTCACGAACGAGTTCGTCCGCTTCAAGTAAATCCAAGCTATTGAACCAAATAACCGCACCAATCCTTTTGTCTTCTAGATGATCGCTATAGAGTAGGCGTCGCGCATCTTTCAGGAGCGTCTCCCCTTGTTTCATTTCAGTACCTGATTCTGGAGTCATTTCTTCATATACTCCCATATCCACCGTCGTGAGCGCTTCCGTGAATTGACGGAATGAGTCGAACAAGACATCAATCTCTTCCGTATCCGTATCGATATAGGCAATCTTCGGCGTCGCGCCTTCACGGTAGTCGAATGCGAGGAAAAAGTGCCCGTCACCGGCGAACGCAATCAATTGTTCATCCTCGACACCCCACTCTTTTAATAACGCCTTGGATTCAATCAACCCTTTATTTAAACCAACTCCAGCAATCGAATCGACGAGGGCGATGTCATCTTGCCCATTCCATGTAATCGGTAAGTCGCGCTGTTCGACATATCCCCCGTTTTGGATACGAAGTGCCTCGAGATAATCGTCCGGCAGTTTCACGCCGAGGCGCCCTTCCACTTCAGTTAATACGTCGTCCGTTAATGCGGTCAACCGATTCGGATGTCCGGTATGTCATTCCAAATGATCACTGTTCCCCTGCTTTCTTCAATCGTCTGTATTGGCGAATGTCTTGATTCGTCACATGCTCTGGGTCAATCTTTTTGAGTCGCTCATTCACCCACCATTCGAAATATAGGAAAGGTACAACGATGAGCGTACCAAGCAATGAATACGTGACGTGTTGAAAATTTTGAATGATTGTACCCCAAATAAATACCGCGAGCCCGATGACCGTCATGAAGATGAATAAAAAGTTGAGTCGAACATATCGGCGATACAGCTCATCCGAACTAAAACGGAGCAATAGCTTCATCCGTAACCAGCCCCATAAAATCAGTGATGCGTAAATGACTAAAAAGGCTGCGAACACCTGCATGTTCGTTAAGGTGTAACGACTATGGAGATAAAACGAGGTCAAGATGATGATGGCGACCAGTAGACCAAATAAACGAATCGAGACTTGTTCAAACCGCATCAATTGAAGCAAGCGATCTTTATGCTCGACCATCATTCCTTCTCCCATTTCCGTTTCATCCGTTCCCGTTTCGTAAAGCCAATCAAGCTATCCGTGACATGCTCGTGATCGATCCGAAGCAAGCGGGTATCGAGCCATGTCTCAACCACCAACATGCCTGCAATCAACATCGCCGACAGTCCGCTGAACACAGACAATACGAAGAATCCGGATACATACCCGCCCATCAAACCGAGCATGACCCATAACATCGCAATCGCGATGACGCCTTTCGCCCGGATCAATCGTTGGTAGGAGCGATTTTCATTAAACGTCACGGATACGCGCGTCTTCTGCCACGCTACGTGACTGAGCGGGACAGCCGTCATCATCAAAAAGACGAGCATCGCAAGCATTGGCAATGATGCATTGGTATAGATCCACCACCCCAGTCCTAACCCTGCCGCGGCGGCCCACAACAATTTAAATGCACCTTTTTTGGGAAGCATATATAACTGCTCGATTCGTTCTTCTCGTGTCACCATAATCTGTTCCTCCTTGAAACCAATTCGGACCGTTCACCGTATATACGAATAGCATACCAATAATTAGGAGGTATTTCGATGGATATTCTTATTTTAGCCATCCTACTCGGCATCGTCGGCTTCATTGTGACTCGTTCCTATACCATCTATCCGTCATCGTTCGGAGACCGTTCACCCGTCCAACCACGCGCCTCGATCACGACAAAATGCCCGCATTGCCAAACCGTCGTCAAACGGCAGGAACACGGGCAGACTTGTTCAACTTGTCGGAAATCGTTTTAGACGACTTGCTTTGCTTTTTGGTGAACCATCTCTTTTTTCCCACTCAACTGGAACAACAGCACCCCGCCGACAATCAACACGATGCCGACAAACGTCTTCCATGTGAACGGGATGGCTTCTAGCCCGAACCAGCCGAGCGTGTCCCAGAGGAGTGCGAATAGAATTTGTGACACCATGACAATCGAGATGGCATGACTCGGCCCGAGCTGTTGGACGCCTTGCGTCACACTCATGACGACACCGACCCCGATGATGCCGCTGAACCAATACCACGTCTCCATACCCGTGACGGCGAACAGACCCGCTCCTTCACTGATCAATCCGACGAGCAGTGACGCCAGGAAGCCAAGGGCGAGCACGAGCGTCGTCGTCGCCCACGCCCCGACCCGTTCTTTCACTTTGGCGTTAAACGTATTCTGCACACAGACGAGCATGCCGCCCATAACCGCGAGCATCATTCCAAGTGCCATGACGTGTCCTCCTCATTCATAAATACTCTCCCCGGTGACGGCAATCAATCCGGCGCGATCAACGATGGCAATCGACCGACGATCCCGTTCAATCAATCCCTGTTCGACGAACCGCTTAAGTGTCCGGTTAACGTGGCGATAGCTCGTCCCAATCAAGTCGGCGATGTCGGTCAACTCATCTACGGTCGACCCGAGTCTCGTCTCTTCCGGTGTCATCGACAACAGATAGCTCGCGAGCCGCACATCGACCGGATAGAACAAGTTGAAACTCATCGACTGCGACTTCATCTCAAACTTCTTCGTGATCCCTTCGAGCAAATAATGCAGCCACGTGACGTCCTCCTTGGCATGACGCGCGAGGTCGTCGAAGCGGACGACGATCATCTCGACCGGCGTGACCGCCTCGACCGTGTTCAAGAACGGTGTACGTCGGACGTACTCGATGTCGCCAATCAAATCGAGCGGATATTTGAACGACAAGACGAGCCGCTTCCCGGCCGCTGACGTGTGGGCCACCCGAATCTTTCCACTGACGAGAAAGTGGAGCTGCTCGGCCTCAGCGCCTTGGATGCAAATCGCCTCCCCCGGTGCGTAACGGACGAGCATGAGATGAGGACGGACGGATGAAGGGAGTACCTCATTTAGTCCATATTGCTTCATGTAACGGTCAATCTGTTTCATCGCACGTCATCCTTTCAATACGAGAATCCCGACGATCATCATGACGACCCCGAGCAGTTGCGTCCGGTTCAAGTCACGGCGCAACATCCCGAACCAGCCGCGCCAGTCGATCACGAGTGCCAGGGCAAGTTGGGCGATTAAAAATAACGAGATGGTCAGTGTGACACCGAGCTCATGCACGGCCGTCATATTGCTGAACAAGATGAACGCAGCGAACGCGCCCCCTGACAAATAAAGCGGCTCGACGCGGCGCATGTGGATGTACGTCCGGTCGCGGACGAGAAGCATGATGACGAGCGCGACAAGGAAACCTGTCAATTGCGTCAACGTCGCAGCTTGCCACGTCCCGATACTCGAACTGATGCGAGCGTTGGCGACGCTCTGTAGCGTCAAAAAGAAGCCGCCACTGATGGCGAACAGTACTCCGCGCATGATGTCTCTCCTCCCTTACGATAAACGAATCAGCATGATCCCGATGACCATGACGAGTAAACTAACGAGTTGTATCCCAGTGACCGGGTTCTTCGCAGCACCAAACCAACCGAAGCGGTCGATGAGTAAACTCCCACACAGCAAGCCGACAATGACGATGACGACGGCGATGCCGGTCCCGACCATCGGTACGATTAAGACGTTACCACCGATGAACAGTGCCCCGATGATCCCGCCGAGCCAAATCCACCACGGTTGACCGCGTAGCCCGCGCCATTCGACGCTCGGCCGCAAGACGAGTAAGATGAGCAGTAACGTGACCGTCCCGACGACGAACGAGACGAGCGCCCCTTTCAAAGCTGATTCGAGCACCGTTCCCAAATAACCGTTGATGGCCGTCTGTGTCGCGCTCATCATCCCGGTCCCGATTCCGACGAGGCGCCAGACGTTCAAATTGCCGGTTCCCGTCTGCGACGAGGCGACGAGTTTGCCGCGGCGACGATTGATCCAGTCCGTTAGCGCGACCGTGCCAACGACACCGAGCAAGACGAGCAAGGCGCCGAACACGCGCCACGGCGTGAGGACGTTGACGGCTGAATGGAACCAGCCGAAGTGGTCAATCAACAGCCCCATCAATATCTGTCCAAAGATTGGCATGATGACGGTCTGAACGCTGCCGAGTCTCGGGAACAAGAGGATGTTCCCCGTTAAAAAGATGACCCCCAACAAACCACCCGACCACATCCAAAGCGGTTCTCCTTGGAAAATGGATGATTCAATCCCGAACGACTGCCCGGTGAGCAGTAACGTGAGTGTTAAAAAGGTCGTCCCAATCGCGAATGACAGGAACGACGCAACAAATGGTGACCCGACGATGGTGCGCAGACGCGAGTTCACGCTCGTCTGCATCGGCAACAAAATCCCGATGACGAGTCCAATAACAATGGCTAACATTTTCTCTTCCTCGATTCTCTCTATATACTGTTGTACGTGTTAAGCTTACTCCCCACACACTTTAGCATAAAGGACCGATGTCCTGAGTATAAAAAAAGAACCTTACATGGCGTAAGGTTCACTTCATTCCAGATATATTGTATCCTTCGATGATATGCTTTTGGAAAATCATAAAGATAATGATAATCGGCACAACCATGAATGTGGCCCCAGCCATCTGTAAGGCGTAGTTTCCACCATGTTGCCCCTGTAGAAGCGCTAATCCAACTGACAGTGTGTAAAGAGCTTCATCATTGGCGATAATAAGCGGCCACAAGAAGCTGTTCCAAGCACCGATGAAAGTCAAAATTCCTTGTACCGCCAAAATCGGTTTTGACATCGGCAAGACGATTGAGAAGAAAATTCGAAACTCACTCGCTCCATCCAAGCGAGCCGCTTCCAGCATTTCCTCTGGAATCGTCGTCATGAACTGTCGGAACAAGAATACCCCGAACGCACCAACGAGACCGGGGAGGACAATCCCCATCATGGTGTTCGTCAGACCCATTTGATTGAGCATCAAATAAACGGGAATCATCGTAACCTGTCCTGGAATCATCATTGTCGCCAAGACACCGACGAACAAGATGTTACTCCCCTTAAACTTATGCTTCGCAAACGCATAACCGGCCATTGCTGTGAGCAATAAACCGAAAAATGATGCGAGTACAATCAACAACGTGTTCTTCAAATACGTTAAAAAGTTTAAATTCACGAATAAATCGATGTAATGTTCGAACGTCACATTTTCCGGTAGGATCGTCAGCGGTAGCGCCAAGATTTCCGCATCCGTCTTAAAGGACGAGATCACCATCCAGAAGAACGGCAACATAAAAGCGATACCGAGGACGGTCAAAACAAGCGCGACGAGCAACTGCGAGAGTTTGGCTTTTCGTTTATGGTTTAAGTCGGGAAGTGGCGAGAATTTCTCCCGCTTCACATTCACGGCTACCGGTTTTTCATTTGGAATCATGAATGCCCCTCCTTAATAGTTGTTTTCGTTCTTTTGAAGACGGAACTGAATGAGTGTCACCGTAATAATCAGAATGAACAACACGACCGATCCGGCAGCCGCATAACCGAAGTTACTGAGCTGGAAACCGTTGTTGTATATAAACAACGCGAGTGACGTCGTCGAATTGAGTGGTCCCCCCTCGGTCATGATGAGCGGTTCTTCGAAGAACTGAATCCATCCAATCAAAGTTGTCACCGTTACGAAGAAAATCGCATATCGGAGCAACGGAATTGTAATCTTGAACATTTGCTGGAACGTACTTGCCCCATCTAACGCTGCCGCTTCATAGTACGTGCGTGGAATCCCTTGAAGAGCTGCCAAGAAAATAATCATATTGATTCCGACCGCACGCCATACGGCAAGCATGATCAACGATAATTTAGCGATAAACGGATCTTGTAGCCACGGGACATCTGGAAGGCCGATTGTATTTAACAGGAAATTGAAGAGACCATACTGCGGATTAAACAAGAATCCCCAAACGACCGCGACCGCTACAACGTTCGTGATCGACGGCATATAAAAGACGACACGGAACCATTCGAAGACTTTGCCAGTCCCGAAATTGATTGCCATCGCAATCGCGAGCGAAAGACCGATCACAATCGGTACCCCAATAACGACATAAACGATCGTGTTCAATAACGCTTGGATGAACACTTCATCTTTGAAGATTTCAATGTAGTTGGTGAGTCCGATCCATTCAATGTTTGCCCAGTTCGCAATTCCCGCCAAATCCATGTCTGTAAAACTCATGAAAAAAGCGATGAATAACGGCATGATCGAGAACATGAGTAACAAGAGAACGGTCGGCGCGACGAGCAAGTATGGCGCTCGATCATTAAGAAATTGTTTCATAAGGTTCTCCTTTAATTAAACGAGAGGGGGTGTACCCCTCCGTTTATTTTAAAATCGACTTCGCTTTTTCTTGGAACACCTTAACTTCATCTTCTACAGTAGCCGCACCGCGATACATTTTCTCAAAGCTCTGCAAATATGTTTGCGCTACTTTTTCCCACGTTGTCATCATCGGCATCGGCTCTGCCGCTTCCATCTGCTCACCGAATGTTTTGAGTTTCTCATCGTTTTTGAGCGTTTCGTTCTCTGCCCATGTCGCTTTTGTCGATGGAAGTGACTTCGTCATCTCCATCCACTCTGTCTGTGTTTCTGGTTTACTCATATATGCGATAAACTTCGCGGCTTCGTCTTTCTTCTCACTGCTTTCAAAAATACTTAAGTTCGATCCTCCAAGGAACGAGATATTATTTTCTTTCGCTGGAAGAACGGCTGTACCCCACTTCTCTTCAATGTCAGGCATTTGATCATTGATAATGTTAATCATCCATGGTCCACTGATGAACATCGGCACGTTCGGTTCTTCTGCCCCGAACGCCTGCACAACATCAAGCCCTAAATCGACTGGTGCATATCCTTCTGTGAAGTAGTTTGTTAAATATTCTGCGCTTTCGATGAATTCTGGTTGATCAAAGAGCGGCTCTTGATTTTCTGTTAACAGCTCTGAACCGTTTTGACGAGCGAACATGAACGATAGCATTTGGTCGTTCGTGTCCAACGTAATCCCGTACATGTCTTCCCCGTCACGAGCCGCAAGTTTTTTCGAAGCGTCTTCTAATTCATCCCACGTTTTTGGCGCTTCTGGGTAACCTACTTTTTCAAGTGCGTCTTTCCGATAATAAAGAACACGTGTGTCGACATACCAAGGTGCCCCGTAAAGACCGTCCTCGAATTGAACCGTTTCAACCGATCCTTCATAAAAGTTTGATGGATCAAGTTCCGGGTAATCTTTTACGAAATCTTTCATATTCGCGAGTGCTCCCGCCTCTACGAATTCAGGCATCCAAGACGTTCCCATTTGAACGACATCTGGACCATTTTTCGAAGCGACCGCAGTCAACAGTTTATCATGCGCTGTATCCCAAGGGATTGCTTGTACTTTGACGTTAACGCCTTCGTTTTCTTTTTCATATTGTTCTGCTAGTTTCGGCAAAGCTTTTCCTTCCTCACCCATCGCCCAAACTGTGATGGTATTTGCGTCATCGCCGCTCGATCCAGAAGAACATCCCGCCAATAGACCTGAAATGATTACCGTGCCCGCTACCGCTGCTAACCCTAATTTCTTCATCTGAATTCCTCCGTTTCTCGATAATCGAAACGTTTCGATTATCGTGTAAAAAAATAATGTTTATACAAAGGTTTTACTGCAAATCAACAGGTTAAACGTTTCTATAAACATTATAGTTCACAATGTATCCGCTTACAATACGTATTTTATCTTTTATTACTTTTTTTTCGAATCGAGGCGTCTTTCATGAACTTTGAAGGAATCGTCTCTTTTGAATTTTCTTTCTCTTCAATCAGTTGGAGTAACGCGCGAGCCGCCTTCTTGCCCCAGTCAGGCTTCGAATAGCTGACGCTTGCGATCCGAGGCTGTGTATAGTTTGTAATCTCGAGTTTATCAAAGCCAACGAGCGAAATGTCTTCCCCGATTCTGAAAGAAGAGTTTTGCAAGACGTCATAAACCCCGAGCGCCATGTCATCATTTAAACACATGATGGCATCCCCTTCTTCGAGCACTTCAAGTAAGTCACTCGCTGCCCGAATGCCTGACCGTTTCGTGAATTCACCGGTCCATTCCCGGACGGTTACCCCAGCCGCGTTCGCGCGATCAACGACAACTTTCCGTCGTTCGACAGCATCATGATTGCCGACCGGTCCGTTCACAAGATGGATTTGTCCAGGGTTGGTCTCTAAGATGGCGTCCATCTCTTGATTCATCCCAATCTGATTATCGAGCAGCACACAACTGATGTTCGGATGCTCAATCTCACGGTCGAGCATCGTCAGCGGGTGCCCTCGGTCCGCGAACTCTAAAATCTGTTCTTGGGTGAAGCGATGCCCTAAGATGAGCGCCCCATCCACCATGCGTTCGGTCATCAGACGATGTGATTCGGGACCGTTACAAACAATTAACTCATAGCCAGTATCAGACAGCTCTTGGTTGATGCCTTTTAATAACTCTCCATAGAACGACCCGGAATAATCGCCTAAAAACGCTCCGATAATATGTGTCTTTCTCGTTTTTAGCGTCCTCGCCGCGGCGTTCGGCACGTAGTTCAACTCTTCGGCGATTTTAATGATGCGTTGCCTCGTCTTTTCTGTCACTTTCGGACTGCCGTTTAGCGCATATGAGACGGTCGATATCGAAACGCCAGCCTCTTTTGCGATGTCTTTAATTCCTGCCATTTCCTCACTTCCTTCTGTCAAAAATTATAACATATGAACGCTTCATACGGCCGTAGCATTGGCGCCTCAACCTGCTCTGTCGAAACCAAACGTTCCCCGCAACCACTGGGCATCGGCAGCGTATCTTGAGACAAATTTGCGACGACAAGAAGTGGAGGCTCCCCATCGATGATGCGGCGGTACACATATAGCCGCTCCTCGGTCGGTACGAGTTCATAAGCTCCGTCTCGAAGCAGTCGATTTGTCCGGCGTAGCGCAATCAATTCTCGGTACAGATGAAGCAGACTCGTTTTATCTGAACGCATCGTCGCGACGTCCCTGCCTGCTTCGTCGTGAGCTGATCGAAGCCACGGTGTTCCCGTGCTGAACGAGTCCGTCCCTTCGCCCCATGCCATCGGAATCCGGGCATGGTCACGTCCTTTCATGCGAACGGCATCAAGCGTTCCACCCGCCCGCAAATAATTTAGCGTCTCGATGTCTTGATACTCCTCTGTCGCAATCATACCGTTCGTCATCCCGACCTCTTCTCCTTGATACAGAAACGGGATTCCTTTCAATCCGTATAGGAGGACCGCGAGCATCTTCGCAGCCCGCTCGTCATCGTCATACCATCGTGAAATGACACGCGGCTGGTCATGGTTATTCCAAAACAGGCTATTGCGTCCTTCCACCGCAAACGCTCGTTGCCACGTATCGAGCGTGGTTTTTAGCCTCGACGGTTCGAACGGAGCGAGCTTCCATTTGCCTTGTCCTGCCTGCTCATCGAGAGCACATACTTCAAAATTGAAGACGACGTCGAGCGAACCGTCCCGTTGCAAAGTTAGAATTTCGTTCGGAGTCAATCCTCCAGCTTCCCCGACAAGCAACAAGGAAGAGGTGTCAACTTGCGCCACTAAATCTTTCAAGTAACGACGCATCAACGGAAAGTCGAGCCATTGCTTTCGATGGACGTCTTTGCCAATCAAATCAATGACATCAAACCGAAAACCAGTCACCCCGCGCTCGACCCAAAACGCTAAGACTGCCGCCATTTCCTTACGTACTTGCTCGTTCCCCCAATTCAAATCTGGTTGTTCCGGAGCGAATGCATGGAAGTAGTACTGGCCCCGGATCGGTGAGTACGTCCACGTCCCGCCCCCGAAGAACGAGCTCCATTCATTCGGCGTATCACACCAAATGTAGAAATTACCGTACGCTCCTTCCGGATCACGTTCGGATTGAAGGAACCACTCATGCTGATGCGACGTGTGGTTGGCGACGATGTCCATCATGATGCCGATTCCTCTGTCACGTGCTTCACGAATCAACTCGTCCATATCATCCATCGACCCGAACAGAGGATCGATTCGTGTATAGTCTGCGACGTCATAGCCATTATCGTAACCGGGCGAGACGTAAACCGGATTCAACCAAAGCATCTCTACCCCGAGCCAGCTTAAATAGTCGAGGCGACTGATCACTCCTTGTAAATCACCGACCCCATCGCCGTCGCTGTCTTGAAAACTTTTTGGATATACTTGATAGACCGTGCTCACTTTTTTTGCGTCCATATAGTCCTCCTATTAAGAAAAGGGTGACGAATTCGTCACCCCTTCACCGTAATCACTAACTCATTCTTTTCCTTGGCGTAGCGCAAAAATTCATCTTTTTCGACACGCTGTCCTGCTTCGCGATATGGATTCGTTAGGGTGTGACCGTTCAACCTCTGACCATTCAGCGTAATACTCGGCTCACCCATACGGAACTGGACCATCGTCTCCGTACCGAACAAGCGGATCTGCACATATGTGTCCGCATCCACGATCGGATCGAACTCGACATGGGTTGTCCCGAGACGAATCCCCAGGTAGTTCGAGACGAGTTGGTTGAACCAGATTCCCGGTCCACTCGAATAAATGCGCCATCCCGCTTTCACGGGTACCGTTCCATCTTTCAAGCGGCCGAACTGTGACTCCGCCGCATAGCGGTCAGCGAAATCTCCGTCCGAACTACTGAAGTAGACGTTTCGTTGTCTCGGTGCGGCATTCTTCACTTCGTCCATCCGGACCGGGTTGATCATATTGAAAGCCGGACGAATCTTCTCGCGTAGCCCCGCCTTCGCCAGCGCCTCGATGTAGCGGATGTGAGCATGCACGTACTGCAGCCCGATTTCACGACCAAAGTTCGCTGCCTGTTCGGCCCGCATAAAGTGACGGCTGACTCCGCCCCGGTACTCGGCAGGTCGGTTCATGAGACGGACTCCGTCCGGGAACGTCAAATGTGTGGCGATCAAATCAAAGTTGCGTGTCATCTGGTCTTGATCGACAAGTTCAGCGATGACACTGCGCGTCATTGGCAACAAGCGGTAGCGCATTGGCAGCGTCTTGTCGGACGGATGAAGCATCGTCTCGAAGCGTCCATCAACTTCTTTTAAGAATCCTGCGATAACCCCGTCCCGAATCATCTCGTCTGTGAACTGCTTCCGAATTGCTTGGCTCAACTCACCTAAGCGATCTGCCAAATGTGACGCCGGCAACTGTTCGTGCAACTGACGGAACGCTTGGTACGTCAATGTGACCGTCCATGAACTGATGAGGTGACGTTTCAACTCTTCATCGGCTGGTTGGAGCGTGTCGTCCCAGTCTCCTCCACCGTAGGCTGAGAAGACAGAACCTTCGACAAAGTGATCTTCAATGAATCCAAGTGCTCGTTCCACGTGCGAATACAGTGAAGCGTCCGCTTCTGTCTTTCCGTCACGGTCGCGGAACGGAATTATTTCGTCTAGACATGTCACGTCCTCGGTTCGGGCCAAGTAATCCGACAATGCCTTGAGCGGCCAAACGATGACATCACCATGGCTATCCTCTTGTTGGATACCCGCATATTCATCGAACATGAACCATTGCGGCCAATCTCCGTCTTTAAATTGATGGCTGAAAATCACAAGCAAGAGTTTTCGCGCCTCTTCAAAATGACCGGTCGCAAGCAAGAACTCCATCGGCCCTTGTGAAACGTCCCGTGTACCCCAGGCTGCTCCACCGTATTGCTCAAGGCCGTGCGGTGACTGATAGTGCACCCGCATGTTTTGGACGTACCATAGCGCTTGAATATTCAACGCCTCGATGTCAGATGCCTCGCCTTTAAGCGTGAGACCGTTCATATAACTATCCATCCACATTCGGTAAGCGTTCCGCTCCTGCTTTTCGTCTAGCTCAAACGGACTGTGATTCGCCAAACCAAGATGCACCGTCACGCGCTCGCTTGGTTCGTATGACATCCAAACAAGATCGTCCTCGAACGGTTGGTCGAACCAATCCGACGTTTTGAGGAGCTCAAACGGCTGATTGCTCTCGATTGCATATGTCAAATCAGGTCGTATACCGGCGCTGTCTGCCGTTTCGTCCGCCTTGAATAGGAGCCGGTTGTCCGTCTGCTCCATACGGAACGGAACGACGTACTCTTGCGTGTTCATCGCGACCTGGTGACTCATGACGAACCGTCGCGGTTGCGACGATTCGACGGTCGTCTTGATGACAGGAGCACCTGAGGCGATGGACGTACGGACGATAATCGTCTCCCCGTCCAAATCGTAGCGCCATACGGCCTCGTTCAGACGCATCTCGAACAGGCTCGGCATCGTCAGCAAATGGTATGCCCCATCCATCTCGACATAGATGCGTTGCCCCGATGTTTTCGGGACATTGAGTGGATTTCGGACGTTAGTCGTCCATTTGTTGAAGTTTGTATTGCCATAAACAATATGTGAGTTGAAGACACCGTTCATGAATACGGTCGTGGCGAGCTTCGACTCGTCCGGCATCAGACTCCCGGCGTTCAATAAGATGTTGCCGTGACTCCGCTCAACGAGGTGCTCTTTCGCCGCTAAGACGACGTGCGAACCCTCTTCTGTGAAGAAGGACAAGAGCTGTCCACCCGCTGTCTCTTCGAGTCGTCGCACCGGATAGAGGCGCTCGATTTCGCTCATCGCGAGCCCACCGCCGCTGATTGATTGGAACGATTGACGAAGATACGGACGAGGACGTACTGTTTGTTCGACAGGTGCTCCCGCTTCAATCGTTGCGAAATGCTGGATCGAGTGCTCTGTCAGCGCTTCCGGATGATTTTGAACCAATGACAATTCGAATGCGATTTCTCGGTCCGTCCCCATGTCTAACGGTTCAGTACGAAGTGTCGGCAAGGCGAACTCATATTGATAGACACGGGAAGGCAGTGCACCGTCTAGTCCTGCGGCTCGCCCGGTCAATTTATAGGATGTGCCATACACGTCAAAACCATCCGTCGCATATTCTGCGATAGCTCGGGACGACGTCATTCGAATCGCTGGGAACCCGGTCGACTGCTTTTGATTTTGGCGCGCCATCAGCGCCGTATCCGTCTTCATATAGTCGATATACTGGGCCATGTAAGCTTCGTTCGTGCGAACACCGCCTTCATCAGCGAGTCCGAGATCTTGGACGTACGTGACGTCGAATTGACCTGTCCCTTCGAATGTAGCGTCAAAGCGAACGCCGTGGTCGCTGATCGTCCCTCGTACTTTATAAGCAAACTCCGGATAGTGTCCTGACCAAACGATTTCCTGACCAGAGGCCGCGAAATCACTAGGTGAATGCAGTCCCAGCAACGGCCGGGCAACTCCGCCCTCATGTCGGACATAAAGGTTTGCCATCGAGCCATCGAATGGATGATGGATTAACTGATTGACCATGATCGGTCCGGTTTTCAATTGGCGGATGTCTCCCATCGGAGTGAGCGAAAGGCTCACGTCTCCGCATGTTAGTGTTGTCTGTTCGGTTAATACATTCACGTCGTACACCTCGTTTTTGTTTTTAGTTCAAAAGATTTTGCCAATACGTCACGGCTGTTCGGGCCCACAAAGAGCGTAAACGTTCCCGGATCGGCGTCAAACGAACCGTTCGGCTGAAGATAGTGGAGCATATCTCCTTCAACGGCGAACGTCACCGTCACGGATTCGCCGGCTTTGAGGGTCACTTTCTCGTACCCTTTCAATTGTTTGACCGGCCGTGAGACCTTGGCTATGTTGTCTTGGATATACCATTGGACAATTTCATCTGCCGTCGTCGCCCCATCATTTCGAATGACGACAGTCGCCTCGACGATGCCGCCTGTCATGTCTTTGACGATGAAATCGTTGTAGCTAAACGTTGTGTATGTCATGCCATATCCGAACGGGAAGAGTGGCTCATTCGGTGCGTCGAGATATTTGCTCGTGTAGCGTGGATCAGCGTGTTCGATGTCTGACGGACGCCCTGTCCGCAACGCGTCGTAGCGGATCGGTACTTGGCCGACGTTATAAGGAAACGACATCGTCAGTTTCCCCGACGGACTGACTTGCCCGTATAATAAGTTCACAAGCGCCGAACCGGCTTCAGTTCCTGGATACCAAGCCTCGAGCACCGCATCCGAATGTTCGACGACGTCGCGAAGATCGAGCGGACGGCCATTGAATAAAATCGTCACGACTGGTTTCCCGAGTGCCTTTAGACGCTTAAGCCCTTCGCGCTGTGTCTTCGGAAGACGAATGTCCGTACGGCTGCCGGCTTCACCGCTCATCCACGAGGCTTCGCCAAGCGCCAGGATGACGACATCCGACTGTTCTGCGATGCGGCAAGCCTCCGTCCAATCAATTTCTTTTTCGACGGTCGATCCTTCCGCAAACACATAAGGAATTTCAGCCCGGTCAAATGCTTGCCGCAACGTCACGGCCTCTTCTCTTTTCCCATATCCGGCCCACGGGCCAAGCACGTCGTTCGAGTCGACGAACGGTCCGATGAGCGCGACACGTTGCTTTTGTAACGGAAGGACACCATCATTTTTCAAAAGGACCGCACTCTTTTCTGCCAGACGACGCGCCTGATCTCGATGCCCATCTGAAAGGTGGAGCGTTGTCTCTTTCGCTTGATCAATCCCTCGGTAAGGATTGTCGAATAAACCCAACTCTTCTTTTAGCGTCAAGATCCGCAAGACCGCCTCATCCAGTAAAGCCTCATCTACCCCATCTGCAAGCATCGCTTCCAGATAATTCGTGTATGCGCCCGACATCATATCGATATCAACGCCAGCTCGGAGTGCGAGTTCGCCCGCATCCTTCAGCGTCTCGGCGACGCCATGATGGATGAGTTCTTTGATTGCCGTCCAGTCCGAGATCAATACACCTTCGAAGCCCCAGTCACTGCGGAGGATATCCCGCATGAGATATTCACTAGCCGTGGCCGGAACACCATGGACGACATTGAAACTCGTCATTACCATCTTCGCCCCCTCTTCAAGGGCTCGTTTATAGGCTGGCAAATGGAACTCACGCAGCTCGCGGTCAGATACATCGACCGTATTGTAGTCGCGTCCTCCTTCCGGCGCGCCATACGCCGCGAAGTGCTTGACGCAGGCAGCCAACGTATCGTCTCTCGTCAAATCGTCCGACTGGTAACCACGGACGAACGCCGCCGCCATCTCGCCGTTCAACCACACGTCTTCTCCGGTCGATTCCATGACACGTCCCCAACGCGGGTCTCGTGACAAGTCAGCCATCGGAGAGAACGTGACGTGTAGACCGGATGCCGTCGCTTCGATCGACGAAGTGCGTGCCATTCGTTCGACCTCAGCAAGATCCCAAGAACAGGCCATCGCGAGCGGGACCGGAAAAATCGTCCGGTGACCGTGGATGATGTCCGCCATGAACAAGAGCGGGATGCCGAGTCGATTATGTCGCAAGTAACTTTCCTGCAACTTTTGCGCTTGTTTCGCGTTGCTGATCCCGATGACCGATCCGATGTTCCACCGATTCTCATCGGTGATGCCGTCTTCTTTCAACAACTCCGCAATCGGTCCGGTGATCACATCTTGCTGATCATCCGAAAAAATGGATGGCAGTGTCTGAACAAGCTGTCCCACCTTTTCAGCCACTGTCATCTCCTGCACTAATTGTGTCGCTCTCATTCCATCCCGCCTTTATCTATGATTTGTAAATCGAAACGTTTCACCTGTGTATACCAAAAGTATAAGCGCTTACAAAAAGAGATGCAATGGTTAATCGAAACGTTTCTATAAAAAGTATTAATTTACTGCAAATGATCATCTTCAGATTGAAATACACCTCACTCAACCATTTCGAACTGAATATACTTTAGATTCCCGTTGCCCCGAATCGTTCCATAAAAAAATGAGCCCTGACTTATGTCAATGACTCATTTTCCCGCCTTTATTTCGTCGCACCTTGGCTTTATTGAATGATTTAGAGGTTACATGCTCTATGTCAAAATCAAGAATAGCTCGATTGATTATATGCGAGAACAGCACCCCACCAATCACACCAATCACCAAGGTGGGTCCAAGTGTCCAAATCGTGATGAAACCGGTGTGATAGCAAGCGAACAGACACAGGAAAAGCAAAAAGATGAACCATTCGACGATGAAATCACTATAAATCCAGCGCCGATAGCGAGGATCTGGATTAAATGTCAGCAATAGTTTTGTCTTCCTCCATTCGACGCATAGTTGCGGCAAGTACAGCGCGAACACGATCAACGGTAAGTAAATCGATGTCTGATAAGAGATGAACGCGACGACGATGAGGTTAAAGAAGAGGCCCCAGTAGCGCCAGTGCCACGTCGCATCCTCATGTGCGAGCAAACGCTCGATTCGTTCCTGTTTCGTCAACATCTTCATAGCAATCCACTCGCCGTTGCCAATTCAGAGCGGACCGGTTGAGCTGCATCTGCGCTTTGAACAGTTTCATTGAAGCGTTTATACAGAAGCGGCAACAGGAAGGCAATCCCAATGACGAGAACCCACGTCCACCAAGGGGCCACCAGTTTATAACTCGCCACGCTACCGACGATGAAGACGTACCATCCGCTTAAAATCCGGTAGACGTTCCGCGTCGCCATTCGTGCTCCGCTTTGATCGGATAGACGAGCAAACGCCTCCCCTTCTTTCAGCAAATACACGATTGAACCGCTGGCGAACAACCCCATCAACCCTAAGCCAACCCACCAAATATGATCCGCGAGCAACGTGACAAACAATAGTCCAGGGACAGGAGCGAACATCACGTCTCGTCGCCGCTTCCTTTGCTCACGGTATCGATTCATTTCGTCAATCCGTTGTTGTTTCGTCATACGATTCCATTCCTTTTCTAATCATTGATTCCATCAAGCCGACGCTTCAGTTGCTCGCGATTGGCTTTGGCCAGCATGTTCGACGTGACGTGTTCCGGGTCGAGTTTGAGCAGTTTTCGATCGATCCACAGCGGTAACAAGACAGAAGGTGGTGCCCCGATGACCACCGCCCACATCAACACGTCCGGATGGATCTGTCCCGTTAAAAACAGGGCGATCAGACTGAACAATAAGATGAACGTGAAAACGAGTGAGGAAAACTGTAGCTTAATGAGACGTCGATACGTCCAGTCGTCATTGAACTGAAGATAGAGCGTCGTCTGCTTCCATTCGAAAAACAACGTCGGGATGAGACTGACCACCGCAATCACGCCAGAATAAGTCGTCTGCATCATGAAATAGAGCGCACTCACAAAGATAACGACACTGCTTCCAATCATAAAACGCCGATACGTCGTATTGATTTGTAACAACGCTTCAGTCCGGGCTTCCCTATTCATCGAGTACCTCCTCAGTCTCTGACGTTGTCGAGTCGAATCTCACGAAGCATCGGATGCTCCGGATCGATGTCACTCAATCGCTCGTCTTGTTTTCGAATCAAGCGGTATCCACCATACAACACACCGATCGTCAGCACCACTATCCACGAATACATCCAACCGAGGTTAAGCGTCAGCGCAAATGATAAAATGAATACGACGAACAGCGCAAAGACAAATCCGTTCCGACGGGCGATGATGATTTTGGCATCTTCTCGCTCAGTCAACTCGGTCTCGACTCGGTTCGCCTTGAAGAAGATTCCTCCCAGCAGCAACAGACAGACGAGTACGCCGGCCACGTACCAACCGTTCCATGAATCCGACTGAATCAATCCGACGAGACAAAACACCATCGGAAACGTGAGCAGACTTTGAAATACGGCCGTCTTTACATTGGTTTTATAAATCAAATTGATGCGTTGTTGTTTGTTCATCGAATCCCTCCTTAAAAACTTTCCCGTTTGACGTCGCGACGCCTCGGTTGCTGGGGATCGATCAGCTTTACTTTCTCATCAAGCAGCCGCTCGACAATCACCAGCGCCAACGCTGCAAGGGAGAATATGAAGAATGGGACCCAACTGATTGTTTCGAGCTTCAAGAGCAACGGGAAAAACAAACAGCTGAAGACAACCATCATGTAGTCGAACACATATTGAATGTGGATGACCCGCTTCGCTCGAATGTGGTCTGTGAAACTGCTCATGAATCGACTTTCCCGCCCAATCATCACGCCGTACGCCAACAGCGACACGACCATCAAACTTCCGTACATGAGCGATCGTGTCTCAGTTTGCAGAAAGAAGAAAAGCAATACCCCAATCGGAATCGCAAAACCGAGCCTGACGAGAAGCCATTTCCGGTTTGCGGTAACCATTTGCTTCAAACGCTGATGTTTATTCATAAGCTACTCCTTTAATTGTGATGGACTCACACGCTAACCTCGTGTCTTTTCAACCTCACCACGTGAATCTCGTGCGTTGAATCTCGCGACGAGTCGGTTGTTCTGTATCCATCCAGCTCAACTGTTGATCGAGTTTATGCTGCGTAAACCAGATTAATGCGCTGCCACTGACGAATAGAATGAAAGGAATCAAGTTGGTCAGGATATTCAGTCGCATCATCAGTGGAAAAATCACGGCCATCATGATGACGAACAAGTAGTCGAGCCTATATTGAATGCTGACAATTCGTTTTGCTTGTTCAGACTCTGTCAGACCTTTGACAAAGTCACTCTCTCTTATAAATAACCTACCTGCAGCTCCTGTGAAGGCCAAGATTGATCCACCGGCTAAATAGGGATTACCATCTGTTTGTAAAAAATAATAGATAAGAACCCCAGTAGGCAAAGCAAACATCAAACGTAACAACATCCACTGTACATTCATTCGTTTCACGCTATGTAATCGTTCTTGTTTACTCATCTCATTCACCTCTTAACTAACTATACGGTTTTCAACGAAAAAAGTTCCGTTTTTTTACAATTGTTTTGTAGTAGCCTACTCGCTTGACGAACCAGTCACTTCGCTTTATAGTTTAGTTAACTTAACTATATTAAAAGGCAGAAAGACTGAGGTTTTCTTTATGAATTTGCTACGAAATACACGCTTCGTGTTCACGTGGTTATCCGGCATGACGCTCACGCTCGGCTTCTCGATTTTCTTCTTGAGCGTATCGTGGCTCACGATCGATGTGCTGAAGCAACCCGCCCTCCTCGGGATTATCATGACCGCCGTCTCGTTACCTCGTGTCGTAATGATGATATTCGGCGGCGTATTCGCCGACCGGTTCCAAAAGAGTCGGCTCTTGTTTTTGACGAACCTCGGGCAAGGTCTTCTCATGGTCGCGGTCGTGGCGCTCCATCTCGCGGACGCGTATTCGGTGTTCGCCTTGATTATGATCTCCATCGTGTTCGGACTACTTGACGGCATGTCCTATCCGGCGTTGTCTTCTTTGATTCCGTCGCTCGTCAAACAAGAAGAGTTGCAGCGTGCCAATTCGCTCTTCCAAGGGACGCTCGAGCTCATGTTCGTGTTCGGCCCGTTCCTCGCCGGAGCGTTACTCACATGGGGCGGCTTCGGGCTCAGCTTTGGGACGGCAGCTGTCTTGATTTTCATCGCCACTATCTTGATCATGCCACGCTTGATTCGTGACTCCATCCCCCTCGCCCGTGCCATGTCGCTCAGTCATGTCATCGTCGATTTGAAAGAGGGCATCCGTTACGTCTCGAGCACGCCGATTTTGCGGAGCGGGACGTTATCGATTGCTATCGTCAACTTGTTCGTCATGGGACCACTCATCATGAGCATCCCGATTCTCGTCGGTGAACGGGGCGGGAATGCGTTTGACTTGAGTCTGATTGAAGGTGGACTTGCTGTCGGGACGTTCGCCGCGAGTTTTCTCGTCCTGTTGTTCCGCTCGGTCCATCGGGGACGTTTCGTCTTCCGCGTCCTGTTTTTGACGATTGGGGCCTTCTTCCTCTATACGCAGGCGCAGTCCATCACGCTCCTTGCCTTGGCTGCGGCCGCGAGCGGGTTTATGTTGATGCTCGTCTATTTGCCGACGGTCACACTCATGCAAGAACATAGCGACCATGACAAGATCGGACGGGTCATGAGCATCATGGCGCTCGCCGCATCCGGGTTAGAGCCTATCGCGTTCGCTGTCCTGTCGATTCTGGTTGCCTTGGCCGTCCCGATTCAAACGCTCCTCATCTCGTTTGGTATAATCGGATTAGTATTCAGTATCGTGTTATACGTGCGGAGCCAGACGTTCCGTGACACGCGATGAAAGGAGAACGACGATTGAACGACACACGCAAACAGCAAGTCATCGAGATGTACCGTCAAATTGACGAGCTCGACTTGTTGTTCACCAAATATTTTACCGAGTTGAACGAATTCGAACTCAGTTACCAGCAAGAACAGATGTTACTCCTGTTCAAACGACAAGACACTTGGACGACGACCGAGATTGCCACGAAGATGAATATCTCGAAGAGCGCGGTCAGCCAAGTGCTCAAAGTGCTCGAACAACGTGAGTTCGTCCAAAAAGAGAAGAACCCGGACAACTTACGTGAGAGTTTCATCCGTCTCGGCCCAATCGGTATGGAATATTCGAAACAAATCGATGCGATTGAAGAACGGCTCGCCGAAGAGATGTTCTCCGTGCTCGAAGATGACGAGATGACGATGATCAATCGTTCGCTGGCGCTGATGATCAAAAAATTCAAATGAAAAATGCGTATCGTCCCTGACTCGGGAGGATACGCATTTTTGGTTAGAGTTGATTGACGACACGTTCCGCTGCCCGAAGCGCGCCTTCGATGTGACCGCCGAACAAGGAGTCCGTCTCCGTCCCAGCGAGTGAGAGTCGTCCTTCCCATGCTGAATCGAGCGCGATCGGTTGATAGACCGGGAAGTCAGTCAACGGCTGGGCATCTCGTGGGCTTGCCGTGTCACAATCACTCGACCAATCGACGTATAACACGTCACGCGGATGGCGCGCTTCTTCCCCGAACAGTCGCACGAGTTGATCGATGACGCGACGATTCAGCTCGTCCCGGTCGAGTACCGAGCGTTCGGCAGCAGACAACCGGAAGAAGCCGAATAACGCGGCCAATCCGCCCGGTTGTGAGGCGTCATGAATCTCCTGCAACACCCCGGCCCAGCTCATGCCTTGACCAGATTGACCACTGTCTCGCCAAAACGGGCGGTCATACACGGCGAGTACTTTCGCCTGTCCAGCCATCCAGGTCGGCGTTTTCACTAGCTTCGCCTTCGTCGCTTCAGACAGTTCTGGTTGGAAGCTGATACGTGAGACGAGTCGTGGCGGGATGGCCATAATGACGTGTGTGAAAGCTTGGGACCATCCTGTTTCGAGTTCAATCGTTACCTCATCTTCGGTCTGTTTGATCGAGGTGACCGTCGACTCGAGTTGAATTGTCCCAGCAGGCAAGGTTGCTGCCAGCGCCGTCGTCAAACTAGCCATGCCACCCACGAGTCGCATTGATGGGATGGTGTGACCTGGCGGGAGCGTATGGCGCTCGATGACACCGAACTGTCGCTCGAGCATCAAATCACCGGTCGTATATTGTGTGAACGTCGGGAGACCGAGCCGTTCGATGAGTTGCGTGATTGACGTCTCCGTCTCTGGCCAATACCAGGTCGGACCGAGGTCGAAACCGTCATGGCTCAACACCCGTCCCCCGATACGGTCGCGCGCCTCGAACACGGTGACGTCATAGCCTTTCTCAGTGAGGAGCGATGCGGCATATAACCCGCTCGCGCCCGCTCCGATGATGGCGATTGATTTGGTCATATAAATACTCCTTCTCTATACGTGGTGCTCCCATTATACTGAAAAAGATGCATCTATATGATTTGAGCGAATCGCTCGGGAAAGGGCGTTGCGACATGAAGCGTTTCTTCTATTACATCTTATTTCCTTACATCTTGTTAATGCGAGGGTTATATCGGTTTATTAAAACGGAAGGTACAATGTTTTATGCATTCATGTTGTTCTTTGTCCCTATCCATATCCTCATAATTGGCTATAGCCTTCCAGTGTCGCTATTACTAGAAACCTTTTTTATGATTTATCTTTCGGCAGGATTGTTTACGCCGATGTATTACTTCGAATCTGATGTGAAGCGACGACGCACAAAACCGGGATACGTTCCGATTGATGAAACCAAATAGCGTATTAAAACGTATTCAATTAGAAAGGATACGTTTTTTTGTTTCTTATATCGATTAAAAAGCAGAATCCGTAGATTACATAAAGGGGAGGAAGACAGAATGAACATAGCATTCGTCTCGTTATTCGGCTTATTGGTGACATTCTTGCCGATTATTTTAGCCATCACCGTCATCGTGATGGTCATGAAATTTATGAACCGTTATGAACAGCGTGCTGATGAACGGCTTGAGTTTGAGCGTCAAGTAGCCGCTCGTCAACAAGAGCAATTCAACGTGTTAGTAGAACGACTCGATCAAATTGAAGAGAAGATGGAGACTCGCCCGTAAATCGAAAGGAGTGGTTGAATGGATTGGACCACGATCATGTTGACTGCTTCGTTGTTTTTGAACGCCTTCTTGCTCAATATCATTGCGCAACAAGCAAAGGATATGAGTGCATTGAAACGAAAGCAACTCCAGACCAATCTGCTTGTACAAGACGATGAATTGGTTGCAACGTTAAAAGAAAAAATAGACACGGATGGTATCATTCCAGCAATTCGGTATTTACGAGAGACATACAATATGACACTCGTTGAAGCAAAACAGCTGGTCGATCGGGTAAACGAAAGGGAGTAGCGCGCGCTACTCCCTTTTTCCGGCTTTTATGAGTTGAAGTAACCGACTTTCCCTCGGGCATACACTTTGTGCGTCACGTGCTCCGGGTCAACTTTGCCAAGTCTTTGATCGAGACGAGACGACACAATGATTCCGATTCCATAAATACCGGTTGCGCCAACCGTCACACTGATTAGTTCCGGATTGAGCAGTAGCGTCAAGATCAATACAACATATGCTCCAATCAGTCCAAATGCTGTCCACCATTCGAGACGCACAAGCCGCTTATACTCGGCGGACTGGTTGAAGCGCAGCAACGTGTTCGTCCGGGCCCCTATTTTCACGAGACCGACAGATGGAAACACTAGAAGGAACCAGATGAATTCAGCGAGACGACGCTCGCCAATCATCATCAAGATCACACTGATTCCTGTAATCAGTGCAAACAGAATGATTGCCTGACGGGTCGAGCGCTTGCCGCTTTCATACAAATGATTGAACCGTTCGCGCTGCGTCATGGAACCAGACTCCTTTTGTTCAACTAATTTCCGTCAACCCAATTTGGTCTCGCCACTGAAATGGAATCGACTTTTTCAAACCAAGTCGATAACCGAGACGCCAACCCAATCTTCGGATCCGGTCCGTCCAACTATCACCCAAATTTTGAAACGGCATGACGGCTCGGACTTGATGTAGCTCGATCCGATGAATCACGTATTGGTAATCAGGGGCCTCGATTGACCGATTGACCGCCATCGCTTCGCACCATTTCTGGTCAAAGATTTTTTCCCAAGACTTTCGTGTATATGCCGGATCAATGTCTTCCCGGTGGTCAAATGCTTCGGCCGTATCAGAAAAAGTAGAGTGATACGGAACGAAGTCCCAAAATGAAACTTCCGAAGCCAAGACTTGATCGTCCGGTAATTCAACCGTTAACACCATACCTTTATTCCCTTGTCCGATCTGTCCGTCACTGCTTAGGTCAGGAAACTCGTCCCGACACCAAACCGGATAGTTTCCGTTTAGCGGAATTCCAATTCGTTGCTCATATTGTTCAACCATCCAGTCATAAGCCGGTTTGAAAAATTCGAATCCTTCGTCATTGAACATGGCGTAGCGAGGATCACCTTGGAGATACCCTCGCTCCAATGCTATTTTCCAAGCGTCTTCATGCTGATACGTATAATAGATGCCCATATTCATTAACCCTCTCCAGACTTATTCTTTCACCACTTTATCCGATTTCACATCAAGAAGTAGTGAAAATAATGGTCAGGGTTAATCGGTCGATTACAAC
Source organism: Exiguobacterium sp. s7 (assembly GCF_018618195.1). Classification (NCBI taxonomy): domain Bacteria; kingdom Bacillati; phylum Bacillota; class Bacilli; order Caryophanales; genus Exiguobacterium; species Exiguobacterium sp. s7. Next base: position 50,953 of record NZ_JACSLO010000010.1, read on the forward strand.
TTAGGCGTTCGGACTCGGATACTTCACCGCATTTTTCTCGAGCTTCTCTTCAATCGCCTGCGACACATCGATTCCTGCCGCATGGGCGAACGTCAACGCGTAGATGAGGACATCCGCGAGTTCTTCTTTCATCTCGACGTGTTTCGTCTCGAGCGCTTCTTCACTCGACACCCATTGGAACAACTCCAACAGTTCGCTCGCCTCGAGCGATAACGATAATGCCAAGTCTTTCGGGTTATGGTGGAACGCCCAATCACGCTCGTCACAGAATTCAATCACTTTGTCCATCAATCGTTGTACTTCGTTCATCTCCACGTTCGCTCCCTTGAATACGTTTTTCTCAATTTCAAATTATCTCCAGTTTAGCATAGTCTTATTCCAATTCATTACTCAAGTCTTTCCTGAATCAATGGTATACTCCAACTAAAAAGGGAGGGATTCGGTGCTTACGTTCGACAACGTCTCTGTTCGCCAACAGGACACGCTCATCCTTGAAAATATCTCGTTCACCATCAATCAGGGTGAAGTCGCAGCCATCCACTGCGGCGTCACTTCCCGGGAAATATTGTTCGCGCTATTGACGGACTCGCACGCGAACTACTCTGGGACCATCGATACACAAAATTGCACGCTTTCGGTCTTCTCCATACGTGACGGGTTATATGACCGGTTGACGGTCGAGGAATATTTGCGTTTCACGCACACGCTCTACGAATCGACGGAATCGCTGGATACAGTCCTGCAAACCGTTCAACTCACCCCATACCGGAACAAACGATTAAACCGGCTCAGCTTGTCTCTCGTTCGGCGCGTCCAATACGCGGCCCTGCTCTTACATAACCGGGATATCTATGTGCTTGAAGAACCGGATCAAAACGTCGACCAAGAGACGCGGCACTTGTTCGCGACCGTCTTAATGCAACTGAAACAGCAACAAAAAGTCATCCTGCTCCTGACGAGCAACATGGAGAGCGCCCTGTTCGTCACGTCGACCGTCTATCGCATCGACCACCGACACCTACGCCTACTCGACGTGGAGCCGGATGAACCGGATACGAGTGAAGACGTCACCCCTGACGTGATGCACGTCCGCTTCGAGAAAATCCCGACGAAAGTGAACGAGAAAATCGTCTTGCTCGACCCGCCGGAAATCGACTACATCGAGAGTCAGGACGGACAATCCGTATTGCACAGTCAGTCCGAACAGTTCCCGAGCGTCTTCACGATGAACGAGCTCGAGACGCGTCTGACCCCATACGGCTTCTTCCGCTGCCATCGGTCGTACATCGTCAACCTTCAACGAGTGCGGGAAGTGATCACGTATACGAAGAACAGTTTCAGTCTCGTGCTCGACGATTCGGCGAAGACGACCATCCCGCTCTCGAAGACGAAAATGGCCGAATTGAAGACGATGATCGGGCTGAAATAGGCTCCATTCACCGGTTCATTTGCTCCACTCGCTCCTCGAAAAGCGCCAGTTACCGCCATTCTAATGCGCTCTCCTCTTCCTCTCGATATGATGTAAGCAAGCAAGACGACATCGACAAGGAGGAACGAGAATGGACTCAATCATTCAAGTGAACGGATTAAAAAAGCTATTCGGTAATGAAGAGGCGTTACGCGACGTGACGTTTTCTGTCGGCAAGGGAGAAGTGTTCGGCTTTCTTGGACCGAGTGGATCAGGGAAGACGACGACCATCAAAATCTTGACGTCCCAACTCGCGCAGACATCAGGTGACGCAACCGTGTTCGGCGTCCCGGTCTCGGAGTTGAAACAAGAACAGTATCGGAAACGGATTGGTGTATTGACCGATAACAGCGGACTGTACACGCGTCTCTCCATCGAAGAGAACTTACAACTTTACTGCGACTTATACGACGAGCCACGCACACGAATCGATGACGTGCTCCAGACGGTGAACTTGGCCGGGGAACGCAAAAAACGCATCTCCGCCTTATCACGTGGGATGCTGCAACGGGTGACACTGGCCCGGGCGTTGTTACATGAACCGGAACTGTTGTTTTTAGATGAGCCGACGTCGGCACTCGATCCGGTCAACTCACGCCACATCTATAAAGGCATCGAACGGTTGAAGGCCAAAGGGACGACCATCTTTTTGACGACGCACGACATGAATGAGGCCGAAGAATTGTGCGACCGTGTCGCCTTCTTACATCAAGGAGAGATTCAACTGCTCGACGCTCCGAAACGATTGCGCCGGAACTATGCGAATGGCTCCATGCGCGTCGAACTGCATGACGGGGAAACGGTGGACTTGAAACAAGGAAAAGACGGGGCCGACTGGCTCCATGCACAAATGCGCGACCAAAATATCGCGGCCATTCATTCAAACGAGCCGACGCTCGGGGATATCTTTATCGAAGTGACGGGGAGGAAATTATCATGACATTTTCAATGAAACGGGCACTCGCCATTTTCCAGAAAGACTATAAAGACTTGTCGCGGAACTTATTCGTCTCGTCGACGTTGATTATGCCGCTGTTCTTCGCCGTCTTCTATTCACAGCTCGGCGGAGGAGGCATCGACGTGACATACTTCGTCATCAACATCACGTTCAGCCTCGTCGCGACGTTCGTCCAGTGTGCCTTGATTGCCGAAGAGAAAGAGAAGAACACGCTCCGCGGGCTGATGTTATCGCCTGCAAGCACGCTCGACATCTTACTCGGAAAGAGCGCGCTCACGTTCGTGACGACGCTCATCCTCATCGCGGCGTGTGCCTTTATCATGGGATACAGCCCGGCGAACCTTCTCGTCATCTCACTCGCACTCATCGTCTCGACGTTCTTTTATATCGGGATTGGAACGATTCTCGGATTGATGACGAAGACGGTCATGGAAGCCTCACTCATCGTCATGCCGGCGTTTTTCTTCTTCTCGTTCTCACCGATGCTGTTGGTATACGAGGACCGCTTCTCCATCATCGGTCTCCTCGAGTACTTGCCGAACATCGTCTTGATCGACCTCGCTCATCAAATCGAAGCGGGAGCTGGACTCGGCTCTACATGGATAGAGCTCGTGATTCTGTCTGCCTGGGCGCTTGTGATGTTCGTCGGGAGTATTGTGATGTATAACCGGAAACAGACAGACTAAAAAGCGACGATGTTACTCGTCGCTTTTTTTAAAGCGTTCTTTTAAATCCATTCCATAAAGAACTACGTATAAAATACACGACGGCAGCACGGTAAACAACGGCACCGTTCTACGAAACCCTAACCCTTCATCGTGAATCCCATAATCGAGGGCCCAATACGCTAAACCAATAGATAAGCATAGTCCTAGGAATTTAATCATCTGCTTGCGTTCTCATCGTGATCACTTAATTTAATCCAAAGTAGGATAAACGGAACGAATACGAGGCTTAAGTATCCCAAGGTCAACAAACTTTGAGTTTCAGCAGAAATGAATTGTTTTTGACCACAATTTGGGCAGTCTTTTCCGTCCCTAGAAAAACCGAGTGCTAAAACTTCTTTTATTCTCCATTTGTAGTGACAATTCGTGCAACGTGGCGCCATTATCCCCCTCCCCTTTCTCACTTTCTTTTACGTATCAGTACTACTTAAGTTTCGTTTTAACAAACGACCAGTTTGAATGCTAGTGTATCGGTAATGGAGAATAGATCAGGTGAACTAGAAAAGAGCGACGAATTGAATCGTCGCTCCTGCTATTTTAAAAACTTCGTACAACTATCCTATTTGCTACATTCAGCCCTTCTTCGTCAGCAAATTAATCAGCGTTTTTCTCGCTTCTGGATTTTTTGCTAGTGCCAATGCGGCACCACTGACTCCGGCTACAATCGATGCACCCATCCATCTCTTGAACTCCGAATCTTTTTGAAATGACTTATCCACCATTCGCTCAATCCGATCATTGAGTTTGTCTCTAGTTTCATCCGTTAGGTTGTCGTCTTTGAGTTGTTCAGAAAAGACATCAATCGCTTTATCGATCGTACTGTACACTTTGTCTTGCGATTTCGAGCCGACTCCTCCCATATTGCTAACTGCATTTATGACGTCTGGAGTATGCTTTAAAAGTGTTTCATATTGTTTAAAAGGGATGTCATTTAACGCATGTTCATTTTCCATAAGCTGTTTTGCGGATTGACTGATTTCTCCTTTTTCACTCATCACTCTACCTCCTAGTATTGTCTCAATCTAATTATACGATACCTTTCAACTCCACATGTTATACAAACGGCAACGCCTCTTCATGTCGCGTATTTGCATTGATCAATCCACGGTTATGGAACGTCGAACTCAAGTCCGCATAGTGTGTCGTAATCGGCAGTCGTGTCTTTAAGAGCGAGTGGACATGCATGAACGATAAACGATACACATCACTTAACACAGCCTCAAACGGTAAGACGTTTGTCTGTTGCACCACTTTGAGCGGTTTCGCCATCCCGACATGCTTGCTTGGATTGGTCGCAAGAAGATAGCCCATGCGTTCCTTTGTATAACTAAGCCCCTGCGAGGTCTTCCATCCTTCTTCATGAATCGCCATCCGTCGATTGACATTCTTCAAAATTTCCACGTAGTCGAACTGAATCCCACGTGGAGAAAGAAGCGAGTCGATGAGAGCCAAATCTTCGCGGCAGAATCCATCCCGGTGGAACGTGATATGCGTTGGCGCATGACCATACTGTTCTTCAAATGCATGAAGCGTGTCATAGACGATTTCCCGCATCGTCTCAGCACTGATTTTCTCCCCCGCTTCACTTGTCGAGAGTGATTTCTGCTTAATCATCGCCCCGTCTTTCCCAATGATTTGAATGATGCCCGACGCATGTTTTCCATTCTCATGGCTTACGTCTAACCCGACAAAACAATCAGAGTGGAGCGGTTCACCGAGAATCCAAGGCTGGAGGCCTGCCTTTACGTATACACCGAGCAGGATGTTGTATAACGTGTCCTCAGAGTTCAGAACGCGGTCATGCAGCTCCACACATTGCGTCACGACATCATGTTTCCCACCAAATTCCCGCTTAATGGCTTGATACGAATGATTGAGCGATGCTTCCTCGGCGATGACGACGACGACACCTTCAAAGTGTTTCGGGACATTCTTCAATTGGAATATGACGTCTTCTGCCTGCAACAAATCGGTAGAGAGCGTTTGGCTCAGTCCCTTTGGTTTATTTGAGACGTTGAGTGTCACACCAAAGCGTTCAGACGTGGTCTGAAGCTTCTTGATAAAATCGAGGACTTGTTGCACTTTTTGGCGATCACGTAATTTCGGGTCGACAAAGAAACTGACCGTCGCTTCCCCTGTTTCAAATACGCCGCCTTGATTCAAGCCACCCTTGGCATAGCTCGCCGTCTTTCCATGACCGAAGCGAAGGCGCGGAGAGGATAACGTTTTGATGGTATAGCCGAGACGAGCCGCTCGTACATCTTGCCGTTCAAATTTCAGCATCGGCAGTCGACCGATCAACTCGAGTGCTTGCGGCATCAGTTTCGACATTCGCGCGTCAGGCGACAATTTGATGATTCGATTGACTGCGCCGAGCTGTTTCGCTGGAATCGTCTCGAATGAACAACTTTGTTTCAGTTGCTCCGGTAAGTATGGAAGAATGTGATGGTTTCGATCTTTGACATGTACGACGAGTGCGTCGGGTGCGATGATTCGTTTTGGATCTTTCTTTGCGAAATAATCAATGATCGAACACTTTAGAATCGGACTCACTTCACTCGCTCGATATGGCGCAACTTCTACAAATTCGTACTCATACGACTTCGGATGCGTCGAATCGATGACACGCATTCCTACAGACACGGATTTCGGCTCACGCTTGAGCTGTTGCAGTAGGTTTTCGCGGTATTCAAATTGATGGGTCAAATCGAATCCAAAGACAATTTCATTCGTCTCAGACACGTTCACGTTGAGATCGAGTGCCGGATAGATGAGGAGCCCACTTGTCGACTGTGGATGCGCCTGTTTGGAGCGGAACTTCCCTCGGTTCATCATGTACTGCGGATGTCCCAATCGCTCCAACTGTTTTTTCAACAGTCGTTCGAGTAACGTTCGCTCGACGTTACGTGAAAGATTGATCGGACGTGCTTCGTATTGTAGAAACGCTTCGTTTCCCCACTGTTTGATTTCCTCAAACGAAGCAATGTACTGATCAAAGAACACAATCGGTTGAAAGTTGTTCAATTTGTTTAGTTGAAAAATCAACTTCCCGCCCTGCGTATGTCGTGACGATGGATCCTGGAGCGGTACAGTATAGAGATGGAGTGTCACGTCCGTTGCTTTCGTTAACGCTCGCCATTCTGTTAAATAATACTGGTTCATCTTTCCCTCATCCTTCCCCGTTGTTCAATCATTTCATCCACTATAACGGATTTCCTAATATTAGGTAGATAAAATAACGGATAGGGTTCAAATGAGAAGTGTACTTCTGAGACAAAAAAACTCCATCACAGTGATGGAGTCCACATAATCAATTTGCTTCATAGCTTTTCTCGATGTAAGGCTTCGCTTTTTCAAAGTCTGCATCAGAATATAAGACAATTTCTAAATCTCCGGTTCCATAATGTCCAATCCCTCGCATATCTCGCGTAAAGCCAGGTTCGAGCGTTACGGTATCCGGGTTCACTTTCACATACATCAAAATCTTTTGCGTGCTCGGATGAAATTCTACACAGGCGAAATTTTTAATACGCTTGTATGCAATATAGTGCTTCGTTACATTTTCTTGCACATCATCACCGAGTGCCATAAGATACGAAACGATTCCATCAAATAAATCCTTCGATTCCACGGTCGCTTGTTTCAAGTAGTCACTGACCGTCTTACTTGTCACGGAGAAATCCGATGAAGTCGTGATAGGTTTCGCTGTCGTCGCATTGACGAGGTCCAGTAGCAACAGGCCATTCTCGTAATATTTATACTGGTACAATTCGATATTGCGATTGATTTGTTTAACAGCGTGCTCATCATACTTCGTGAAGCCACCAGCGATACAGACGAGACGCGGATTACTCCAATCGATCGTATCGGACACTTCTTTCCCGTACTGCTTCAAAATCGATAGTTCGAACTCTGCTTGGTGATCGAGTAACCAGTCCAAATAGAACAATCCTTGGTTAATCACATTTTCGTTTGTCGACCGCTTGTATTCAATAATGACAGGCGAGTTATTTTCATCTAACCCAAGCGTATCAATCCGACCACCGTGTGTACGACCCGTGCTGTACTCAGAAGCAACAAAACGAATACCGAGCAACTGCTCTAAATTTTTCTCGAACAATTGTTGTAGAGATTTTTCAATCGCCATTGATTGACCGTATAATTCTTCCGTACCCTGTTCGCTTATTTGAAATAGTTTAAGATCTCCCATTGTACTCTCCTTTTACACTTCCAACAGCTGATCAGCTAATAAAAGTGAGTATTCTTTTGTAGTATGAAGAACGACTTCATGTAACGCTCGCGTTAAAGAGACATATAACCGTCGGGCTTCCTGAGGCGTATCAAAATAGTTCATTTCATCCACGTCCATCATCAATACTGCATCGAATTCCATTCCACGCAAGTAATCGATTGTCGAGATGATAATCTCGTCACTCACTTTTGTAGTTTCCGATTGAATGAGTTGCGTCGGCAACTGCAATTTTGAATGTAAGAAAGACGCGCGCTCCATCGTTGGTGTGATGATGCAAATCGAATATTCTTCTTTTCTCCATCGAGATAGTAACTCTTTTAATTCACGACTTTTTTTCGATTTTAGCAGTTCAACCGGTTTCCCGTTCCTTTCAAATGGATCAATCCAACTCGTCTCATGACCCGTATCAGCTAATAAAGCTTTAGCTAAATCAACAATTGGCTTCGCCGTACGGAACGTTTTCGTTAAGTACTCGATCGTCCAGTTTGATTTCCCATGCGTTTTAACCGGTTCCCACGATGTCATTTCGAGCGAACGATAGCTTTGGAGAGTGTCACCAAAAACCGTCATCCCGTGACACAACTTCTCGAGTACAAAAATGTCGAGTGGACGCAGCGTCTGTCCCTCATCAATAAAAAGATGACTCCACTTATCCGGATATCCGTTCGTCTCGTAATGAAGGTACATCCAGAAGAAGCGGTCAAGCTCAGTCGGACGTTTCAACTTGTGCCACATCTCTAACAGTTCTTCTGGTTGTGACTTCTTAAGGTAAACCAGACGGCCTGGTTGCTTCATGATTGACCAAATCGTCGCGGCCTCCAGCTTGGTCGTCTTCTTCCAAAAGTCGATTAATTGAAGGTGCTCGCGTTTTTCACGTGTAAGACGCTTCTCCATACTTTCATGCATCAACTTCTCCAAGTCTCGTGCCTTCACGGCATTCAATTCTGATGCCCAACGTTTTAAGCCCTCAATCAAGTCTTTTTGATATTGCTCTTTATTCAAGATGGATAAACGTTCAGACTCACTGCGCATCATCTGTAAAATGCGTTCTGTTTGTGCGGGACCTGGCCGCTCTTGTCCAAACCAAATAGCTAACGCCCGCTCGTGTAAATCCTCTAACGCTTTAATCGGCTCATATCGTCGAAGCAACACAGCAACGTCGTCATACCACTCCTCAATTGCCGCATCCGCCCATTCAAATAAATCGCGTCCTTTATATAACGGAAGGAGTTCTTGAACGATGCTCGCGGAGAAGTCTTTAGACGACCCTGTCTTTAACCATTCATCAAACGCCATCGTCGACACCGATTGAATTTGTAAATGCTCCGCGTCCTTCAACAGTTGATGAATCGTCGCCTCATTCGGAGCTAAATAAAGCATTTTACGACGTTCGTCTTGATACTGCAAATAAGACATACGGTGCAGCGCCGTCAATGACTTTCCGGTCCCGGCCGCCCCTTGAACAATCATATATGTATTCACGGGTGCCTGGATGATATGGTTCTGTTCGGCTTGCCGCGTCGCAATGAATCCGTCGATGGATCGGTCTTTTTGTTTCTTCGTCAACTCCTGCTCCATAAAACTCTCTTGGGGGACGTCAGCCACCTCCGACGGCTTTTTGAATGTCGATTTGATTTGCTCGGTAAATCGTTTCGTCAGTGAGCTCGATTTCCGTTTTGGAGCACGACGATGATTTGCCTGAACGACACGTCGTTGTCTTCGATCAAGCTCGAGCTGTGTCATCCCGATGATGTCACCACCTGGCGTCTCAATCGTCTCTCCATTAAACATGGACGCACGCATCGCCATCTCACTCCGCCAGTCTAGAACGAGCGGAATCTCAGGTGAACGAGGGTGGGCCACTCCGAACTTCCCGACCGGATAAATCTCTTCTTCACCTTCGTCCTCAATCACGAATGTGAATGAATACAACTCTTTTAGCGCGTCTTTGTACCGTTGTCGTTCCTGCGCACTTTCTGATTGACGTGAATGCCCCCGCATGTCAATCATTTCATAGTCGCTTGACTCAAGATCTGGTTTTTCTCTTGTAGCTTTTCCTGTTAGGTGAGATTCAATGACTGAGCAAAAATCATTCAACCGTTTTTGTTCTTTCTCTATGACAACTGTCACTTGCCTAACCCCCTCGCTTACTACTCTATCTTTTTCTTCGTTATGTGATTACTATATGAGGCCATTTAATATTCTGGTCTTTAAAATTTCGCTGTAAATATTGCAAGTCACTCGTATAAACAAGATGAGCATTTTTTTGATGTTTATGTAAATTTGAAATACCAAATAATAAATCGACAGTTCTTTGAAGACCTAATTCAGGAATACATTTTCTGACTAAAATTTCTCTACGCTTTTTCATCGAAATGGATGTGACTTTAATATATCCATAAGCAGCTAATTCACTTTTTTCATTTAGTTGAAGTGGGACTTTATTATAGAAGGTATTTTGAATAATATTTTCAATGACCACTGTTTCTCGATTCGTTAATTGCAAATAACTCAATATTTTGTCTAGCATACGAGCATTAAATTCTTTTCGGTCCCAGTCTTTTAAGAGCATCCCATATGGAGTAACAGCACGATACGGTAATTTTAATCCGAGCATTCGTCCGTAAAAACTAATGGCATCTTGTTCGGCAGCAATTCGACTGCTTTGATTGAATTTTCTTTTATACTGTTGTTTTGAAAAACATGAAAAGTAAAAACGGATAATTCTAAAATAGATAATTGGATGAATCTCTTTATGCGAATCTGGTAAATTGCGTATCACATTAAAGTTCTTGACCACCCATGTGTTAAAGGATGTATCACCCGAGTAATGGATGACTTGCAATAGTATTAAAAAGTGATTCAGTCTTCCCTTCTGTTTATTTAATGATTTCCGTTTACCTAATAAGTCGTCCAACTCCCTCTCAATGAGAGTAAAGCGTCCGGTCTCTGCGAAGGTTTGGATAATATTTTCTATTTGGATGTCAATAGATGTTATATTCATATCACGTTTTAGCACCTGAGGGACTAATTCCTCTTTGTGTTCTTTTTTCCGAAATTGAATTTTATATGATGTTTCATGCTTCGATTCGGAAATGCCAAACCTCATTTTTTTCTTCAGTTCGTCTGGATTGAAACGTACTTCCATCTCAATGAATCGTTCCTCATGAGAAATTAGTATTTGAAACATATTCGAACGATGCAATGTCACTTTATCAAGAGTCGCAATGTGGAATAACTGATTGTTAGTAACTCTACTTCCAGTCATATTTTGAAAACAAACGCTAACCGTTCCAATTCCAATATTTACTGTTAGTTGATCCTCTACATAATGAGTAGGTATTTTTCGAATAATAGACTTTTTGTATTTAGCCACTAGTTCTCCACTCTTTCATTTAATCGAATTTCGCTAAATCCCAATGCGTCACAATACCCAATAACGTTTGATCAGACTTCCCCGATTCTGTAATCAATAGCGCTTCTAGTTTTCGGCCTTTATTTGCAGCCTGTACAAAGTAGTCTTTTGCTTCATAGATAGTATTTCTTCTCGAAACAAAGCGATACGTCCCAGCAAGTTCATCGACAGAAAGAAGATCGCTTACCCTGGTCTCTTCGAATGAAATGAGATCATCCTTCACTTTTGACGCCAGCCAATTCGTGATACCGCTTTCAGTCACAAGCGAAATAAATTCTCCGTCTGAATTAAAAACAGGAAATTGAGAGTATTGGCATTGATGAACAAACTGGAGCATTTTACTCATCGAGTCCGTTTCATTCAATGAATAGACGTCACAGAAGAAGGTGTTCATTCGCTTCGGAGAACGTAACTTCTCTTCAATTTCAATAATTTCATTCACAATTTTATCGTGAGGTTCCGCAATCGACTCACCGTTTAATCCACTTCCATGTTGAATTGCGTTGCGCAAGCGACCAAAACTTTTGAGCCGCTCCGCTTTTTGTCGTATCAAGGGATTTTGTTTAGCGGCTTGCTCCACAAGAGAGGAAAACGAAATATATTCTTCTTGTCCTAATTGCTGACGCAACATCGTTTCGATATTATGAAACCGATCTAGGAAATTAATAGAGTTTTTCATGCAATGACCTCCTAACGAAGCTAATTTTCCAACTTCACCAATATTCTAACTTCATTTTACCAAATGTTTTTTCCTAAGACGGGTCTAGAATTAAGAAATAAGATAATTTTCTAAATCAAAATTAGAAACAACTACCACCTAGTATAATTTTTATCTCCCTTTCTTTTGAAGTGGACGTTATAATGTTAATTGATTCCTAAATAGGCGGGAAACATTCCCTATGTTTGGAATGAGACGACTGTCGCATCATCGTTTTTGAAGAAAGAAGGATTTAACCATGAACGCAACAACCCAACAAAAGACAGCTGATTTATTTAAGTTTTTAGCGGCTGTCAAACGGATGGATATTCGTACTGAAACCAATACAAAAAGCTATGAACTCCTTTTATCTCCCGAGGCGTCAACGTATCCGAACGTTCGCGTCACTCAAGAAGAGGAGCTCTCCATCGAAATTCATTTTCTCGCACCATTCGCAGAGAAGCGGCCGAGTCTTCCGCGAGAGTTGTACGCCTACGTTCTCCAAGAAGGCGAAACGTATAAACGGACAGAATTGTTCCCTGAAAAACTCGACGCGACGTTCAATGACTTTTTAACCTCGATTGAAACGTGGGAACAAGAGAAAAAAGCACACGAGTCTGCTCGAAAATTATACGACACGATGTATCGGACGATGCAACTTCTCTCGACCGAGAGCGATACATATGAACTTGTCTATTCATTCGGGATGTTGCACTGGCCGAATGACAAAGTCGAACGGCCGTTGTTCACACGAGCGGCCGTACTCGAGTTCGATCAAGAGAAGAGTCTGTTCCGCATCGAAGCGTCAGCCATACCGACGAAACTCGAACTTGATATGCTCGACCGTGACCATGTTTGGATGTCCTCTGAACTATCCCGATACGAAGTCGATTTTAAAGAAGAGCTCACCTTCGATTTCAAACCATGGGTCGAGACAGAATTAAAAGAGCAGTCCGAACGTGTATTGAAGCTGTTGAATGACGACCACGCCTATGGCGAAATCGCAACCGTCTATGCAATGCCAGGCATGCGCTTATACGTTCGCAAGAAGTCTGCCCATGCGTGGGTCGAAGAACATGAGAACTTGGCCACGTTGATTGAAAACGGTCTATCACCTTCACCTGCCTTGCAACAGTTTTTGACGTCGAACGACGAAGAAATCCACGCGCTTGACGCGCTCGATCGTGACACGTGGAAGCCGGTCGGTGAAGAGATTCTCTTCCCGCTTCCGTATAATGAAGAACAAAAACGCATTTTAAGCCAATTGAGTAACCATGCCGGTGTCGTCGTACAAGGACCCCCTGGCACCGGGAAGAGTCACACGATTTCAAACTTGATTTCGCACTTGCTTGCACACGGAAAGCGCGTCCTCGTCACCAGTGAAAAGGAACATGCGTTGAACGTCTTGCGTGATAAACTTCCGGCCCAAATTCGCCAGCTCGCGGTATCCGTCCTTGGATCAGATTCAAAGACGACAAAGCAGACGGAAAGTTCACTCCAAGAGATTGCCTCGTACTTGAATCGCACGACCGCTTCGGAATTAGAGAAGACAGGAACACAAAAGCAACAAAAGTTGTATGAGACACGTGAAGAGATTGCCCGTCTGCGTCGGAAAATGATTGAGCAAGCCGCTAGCGAGCATACAGTGATTCCATATCTCGATGAGACGCGTTCACCGACCGATTGGGCGAAATGGACGAGGGAACAAAAAGTCACGATGCAGCTTCCGCTCCCCGTATTGACAGACACTTGTCCGCTGACGGCTGATGAATTGGCGGACTTCTATCAACTCATGGCAGAACGGGAAATGCTCAACCAAGGACCGAATGTGACGACCTATCCAGCGACGACAACGCTTCCGTCCCTTGAAACGTTCTTAGCCGAAAGCGGTCGTTACGAACAACTCGCCGCTCTCGAACAGACGCAGGCCGCTGCGTCATGGTTACAGGAAAAATCGACGTCACTTCGTCAACAGACACGAGACCATATTCAGACGTTGCTCGAGTCATTTGATCGTCAACCCGAGTGGCTACGTGAACGGTACAGCTACTGGGCCACCCATCGAAGCGATGAAGTGCAATGTGAAGAAGACTGTCAGACGTTTGAACGCGACGTCAAAGCACTCGAGTCGTTGGAGCGTAAACTCGCCGTCCACGACATCGAATTGCCGTCTACTTTACCGAATGATGTATGGACGCTCGCTGACGAACTCGGTCCAGTATTAGACGAAGGAAAGACCGAGGGCTTTTTCTTCAAACTGACAAAACGTAAAAAATATGCCGTCTTACTCGATGAAACCAAAATTGACGGGAAGGCTCCGCAATCGAGTGCCGACCTTCAACTGTTGAAACAATTCGATGAATTGAAGTCATCGTTGACGACATTATCACGTCGTTTCAAATATGCGTGTGAACACTTTGAACTCGAGCTGGAGACACCTGAATTTTCGTCTTATCGGACGGCGCTTCATGCGCTCCGTGAATGGAAAGCTGTCTTTGTGACGTACAACGAGTCATTGGCTCCGACTTTCCGTCTGTACGACGAACGGTTCCGCTATGAGAAAGCTTGGTTGACGCAAGCCAAACAAGAGCTAGATGCCTCGCTGGCGCTCGATGAGATGAAGGAGCTACAGACAATCCAGACGTCTTATCTATCACTCATCCATGACACGCACATCCATCCAGCGGCGTTACGTCTCAAACAAGCGATGCAAACTTGGGATGCCGCACGTTACACGCAGTCCATTGAAGAGTTGGCATTACTTGAGCAACAAAACGTGAAGGCGACACGCCTAAAAGAACTGACAGAGCGCATCAAACAAGTCGCTCCGGGTTGGTTGAACGCGTTCTATGATGGTACTGCTCCGACACTTCAACTTCAGACGTTCGAACTCGATTGGAAAGTAGCACGTGTCTTGACGCTGCTCGAAGCACTGAGCGACGACGATTATCGGGAGAAGATGAAACGATTGGAGAAAGAGGAAGGAAAAGCGACAGCGGACTTGTGTGCGACATACGCGTGGAAAGAGCAGCTGACGCGGATGACACCGTCGAAACAAGAACGCTTGAACAGTTGGGCGAAGTTGATTCGCCAAATCGGGAAAGGCACCGGGAAACATGCGGCTCGTCATAAGCGGGAAGCCGCCCGTCAAATGGCTGCGGCCCAAGACGCGATCCCAGTTTGGATCATGCCGGTGAACCGCGTGCTCGAATCATTCAAAGAAATCGATGAGCTGTTCGACGTCATCATCTTCGATGAGAGCTCGCAAAGCACGATGGATGCCATCTCGCTCTTGTCGCGTGCTCGAAAAGCCATCATCGTCGGGGACGACCGCCAAATCAGTCCAACGACGTTCCAAGACCAAAATGCGATCCAAGAGAAGAAAAAGACATACTTCGGAAACGACACGACGATGACGTTATTCGATGGCTCATCCAGTCTATACGACCTCGCCTCCGTCAAGTTCAGTGCGACGGTCGGGCTCCGTGAACACTTCCGTTGCGTACCGGAGATTATCGGTTTCAGCAACGCCCATGTGTATGAAGGCCGCATCGTCCCACTCCGACTCCCGCAACGTGCCGAACGGTTGACGCCGGCGGTGCAGAGCGTCTTTGTCGAGGATGGGAACGTCGCTGAAACGACGAAAGACAAGTTCAACGTCCCGGAAGCGAAAGCGCTCGTCGCTCACTTGAAGCAGTTGATTGACGACCCAAGCTACGCGAAGCGGACGTTCGGGGTCATTTCGCTCCTTGGGAAAGCTCAAACGGATCAAATCGAGCGGATGGCGACCGACTTGATTGGAATCGATAAGCTGATTGAACACAATGTTCGTTTTGGTGACGCCTATACGTTCCAAGGTGATGAGCGTGACGTCATGTTGCTGTCACTCGTCGTTGCGCCGAATCGTCGCTTTGCGGCACTCACGAAAGAGACCGACAGCCAGCGTTTCAACGTCGCCGCGAGTCGGGCTCGGGATCAGATGATTTTGTTCCACTCGGTGACACTACAAGACATCGGCAATCAAAACTGCATGCGCTATAAACTCGTCAATTACTGCCAGAATCCGCTCGGCGATCAAGAGTCGTTCGAAGCGGTCCAACACTTGTTCGACTCTCCATTTGAAGAGGAAGTGTATAAGCGTTTGACGAACCGCGGTTACCTCGTTCGTCCGCAAGTTCAAGTGAATGGCTATCGCATCGACCTCGTCGTCGAAGGCGAATCGAACCGCCTTGCTGTCGAATGTGATGGTGAGCGTTGGCACGGTCCTGACGTCTACGAGCAGGATATGTTCCGGCAAAAAGTGCTCGAACGGGCCGGTTGGACGTTCTGGCGTGTTCGTGGTCGTCATTTCTACCGCGATGCGGAGCAAGCGATGGAGCCGCTATGGACGTTGCTTGATGAGATGGGAATTGAACCGATACGATTAAACAGTAAATAAGTTCGTGCTTAGTAGATGACCGTTCGAAAGAGCGGTCATCGTTTTACATAACTTCGAGGTCTTCATGTCATACATACGGAGAAGAATACTTATGAAAAAACAGTATGTACAAATGCTAATCGTGTTATTGTTTGTTGTCGGTATCAGCGTAATCATCGTTCTCAACTTAACTAAATCCGTATCTTTAGTGCTCGAACCCAATAATGAAATCACGGCTAATGAAGAGCAAACTAATGCACAGACTACCTCTTCAGATGAGGTTGAGACTATAAATGATCAAAGTGACGTGACGACCACGGATGAGGAGTCTTTGCGTACATTTGCTCAAAATCTAGGAGTCTCCTTAAAAGATATTGTGTCAATTGATTTCAGTTCAGGAGAATATAGCTGGGCTAATGGATATGATGAATCTATGATGTCTTATTATGAAACAATCATTCAATTAAATACTAAGCAAACCAAAGAAGAATTGGCAGAGTACATCAACGCTGTAGCTCGTGAAAACTACCGAATGGAAATATTCAGAATCAAGGTACTAGAAAAAGAAGGACTGTCCATCGTAAACTGGAATGATGATAAGTCTTTCGAATACCTACCAGGCTACTCTCGATATTCGGTTGCCGAATTATACTATAAAAAATTCCCTGAAAAAAAAGAAGTTGATACAGATTCTTATTATCTCGAAAATGCCCTACAGTAATATCTCTATCAATCACTAAGTCCAATTCTCTCTAAGAGAACCGGGCTTTTTTATTTACAATAAAGGGAATATTCATACAAATATAGAAGTTAAAATTAAAAATAACCGTTTGATTTTTGGGGGAAGGAGAATGAGATTATGTCCGAGTTCAATACATCTCTGAAAGAAAAAGAATGGTCAACTTATTGGAAAGAACATGATTTGCATTTTGTCCATGAACTTCCACTTAAAAATGAAGAAATCGTAGCGGTTCAAGATTGGTTAAAACATCAAATGACTTATCAGCGTCATTCCTCTGCTTCTCTCGTTACAGAGCGTCTTTGGCGGCTCTATCCACTTACTTGCTTGATTGGGACGTCGATGATTGCGCTGCATCAAGAAGACCGAGGATTTTGGACACTATTTAGCGACTATTACTCAGTCAGTAGCAACTTTGTCGGCTATTGGAAAACCACAATGCATCAAACGTTAATACATCGACATATATTCACTGCAGTAGACGGTAACTTAAAATATTATTTAACCGCTTTGATTCATTCAGGTATCACTTCTGTGTACGCGCTTGAGAATATCTATAACCATTTTATAAGCCATGTGATTGAAGATCGAAGACAGCTTCCAAGTGCGATCAAACAAGTCACACAAAATGAATGGCCCTGGAACGAACAGCTAAATAAGCCTGTAAAACTATACATTGAACAGAGCATCAATAACCCAGAACCCTTATTGCGTCTTAAAGAGTTCTTTATGGAACAACGAAAAATTCAATCGTTCCCACCTTTTATGCGTAACAATCTGCAAATCATACAAGCCATCGTGAAGAAAGACCAACAGCGGCGCTCCCGTCGGCAATTCATCTTTTGGGACGAGCTCGCATCCCGTCCTCGCATTAAGCTTCCTAAGATTTATCGAGAAGATGCCAAGTCAGCTTATTGGCGAATTGGTGACACTACGGTCCAGTGTAGCCGCGAAATGTTGCCACACGCCATTCGATTCCATCCGCATGATTCAATCGTAGATTTTTCTCCTCATATTACTACGGCTTGCATCACGATTGACGGAGAAGATGAGGTTTATGAATTACCCTCTACTTATCCTATGGTCTTTAAACAGAAAGAGCAGAGTGAACAATGGGAGCTGCTCCGAGGAAAATATGTGACTCCAGGGACAGAAATAATTATCGTTAAACCAAGCAGTTACTCTACAAACGACTCCTATCATCCTATCTCAAATCCGAAGTGGCATGAATATGAGTACAAAAAATTACAACTGAATGAAGACGTTGAACTTTATTTCCATACTCCGGATCAAACGATTTATCGACAACTCGTCACATCACCACGCGCTGAAGTAACAATTGACACCCGACCGCTCTTTTATTCCGACCGAAGCCATTACACCGATTTTCCTTCTCTAAGATTTCACGACCTAGATATTCATGACTTGCTTCATTGGAAAGTAGAAGTAAAAGACAATGTGTTTGGGTTAGAAGATTTCAATGGTGCATTTCGTCAAGATGAAGATGATGTATTGCTCGATATCCGAGCTCTTAAGCTCCATCGAAATTTACTCGAAGACGTTACGCTGAACCTTCGAAACACTGAACGAAATGACATCTACAAATTTCATTTCACTCTATTACCACAAGACTTCTCTTACAAAATGAGTCAAGGGTCAATCCAATTTGAGTCAAGACACTTGCAACGCGTACGCGTTGATCAAAAATCATATGCACCTCATCAACAGAAAGTAACGATTCCACTCCATGAGGTGAATGACTCCGTTTCGTTAACGTTAACGATTGCAGGTCACCCATTGTACACTACATCTTTTAGCAAGACGTTTTACGAATATGAAATCATCTCTTCCGAAGGCCGACACCAAACGTTTACACAAGAGGAGATACAGTCAATTCTGATTCGGGTGACGACTCGCTTTCAATCCGCTGAATCAATCCATGCGCATTTGATTGTTAGAAATCAAATGCAGGAGGAACATGTTCCTATCCCATTAAAACGAAATCGAATATCAAATTTGGTCTCTCTTTCAATTTGTCAGCATGTCATCAATCGTTTTCAATCTGGACAAATTACGTTAAGTATAAATGGCCAGACAGAATTGATTGGCCATTTTACCGATGAGCTCCATTCGCTCCTATCTATGGACGAATCGTATACGGTTCATTTATCACATCCGCTACCGTATGAGATTAGTTTTAAAATCTTTCATCCCTACTCCTTAGAAAACGAACCTCATATCTTTACATTCGAACGAGGCAAAACCTATAAATTGCTTCATCCATTTCCTGATTCTCGAGTCATTGTAAATGGCATGAAACAAGAGGAGTCAAGTTGGTTCGATGATGACACAGAAATCCTATTTCCGAAGCTAATTCAAAAACTAGATCATATCGAAGTTTATCTGTTTATCGATTCACTAGATGAGACGACTTGGGGAACGTTCATCGATAAGTTAAACCAATATGGGGCTGCTTATTTACGAGCGCTCGAATCGGTCGCTAATCCATTACTCATTGAAAAGGTACTTCGCTCTCCTGATTTGATTGAAATCTTACTCACTCGGTTTGACGCCGAGAGAGTCTCTTGGGAACGCTGGGTTACGCTATTCGGTGTGTATTTATGGAAATATGAACACCAGAAACGTTTTTACGAAAAGGCCGGAATGCACCCTCTCGTCCATTCCGAATTTGGTCACCTTCAAACATTTTCAGCTTTAAATCCTGCGAATCGTCAACAGTTGCGACAGCAATTTAGATTAGTTCGGCCACAAGACGCACACCCTCTAGAATATGATGTTCTTGACAGTTGTAATCGATATTTAGCAGACGAATTTTACCAAAATCCAACTCAATTAATGGGCTACAAACAAGATGCCCAAACTCAGTTAAGTTGGATTGAGTCTAAACTGGCTGAACGACAAAAAGAAATTCCACTTCGTGTCCAAGAGTTGTTGTCAAAACGAACGTTCCCACCAAAAATTGAATTAAATCAATATCCCACTTTCTTATATGTTTCTGCACAGACGAAACTCCTGGCACTAGGCACAAAGCCAAATTTAAGTGTTAAAGGAAAGTTGAAAATCTATAAACGGCTCAATCAAATTCCCGCATTGTCGATTAAAGATGTATGTCATAACAGTTATCATTTCGTCACAGCATGGGAGGACAAGCAGCTATGAGTATTCACCCGATTCAAGCAACCGCTCGTCTGCAAGACAGATACATGGACTACCTGACTTCTTATTTTAAGATCAACGATGGCGACCTCAATCAGCAATTTATTGACGGTTTAAGACACGACAAACAGTTTTTAAAAGGACCTTATCTTGAAGCAACACTCCCTTACAAGCCAGGTCGGCAAATTACTGACTTAGTAGATGACGGGACCGTCCACCCCGACATTACCCGCTTTCTGCCAGGTGAGGACAACTTTCGTCTATATCTCCATCAGGAACGAGCGATTCGAACCGCAAAAAACGGTCAGTCTTTTGTCGTCGCGACCGGAACGGGTTCGGGTAAAACAGAAAGTTTTATTCTTCCGATTTTCAACCACCTTCTAACACAACGTGACAACGGGCAGTTAAACGATGGTGTGAGAGCCTTATTACTCTATCCAATGAACGCCCTCGCCAATGATCAGCTCGACCGCCTACGTGAATTGCTAAAGGATACCCCAGATATCACGTTTGGTCGATTTACTGGGGAGACGATCGAGAAAACGCAAGATGCTCGGAAGTCATTCTATAGTCAACATGGCAAAAATCCATTGCCGAACGAACGATTATCACGAGAAGAAATCCGTCGCAATCCGCCCCATATCCTGCTAACGAACTATGCCATGCTTGAGTATTTAATGATGCGTCCTGAAGATAATGCTTTGTTTTCTGGGCACTATCGAGACCATTGGCGCTTTGTCGTACTCGATGAAGCTCATACGTATGATGGCGCGACTGGAGCTGAAGTCGCTATGTTGCTTCGACGTCTCCGGACCGAAGTCGAACAACAAACACCCCTTCAATTCATCGCCACCTCAGCTACACTCGGCTCTTCTGAACAAGCCAAACGAGATGTGATGTCGTTTGCTGAAAAGTTGTTTGGTCAGCCTTTCAGTTTAGAATCGGGGCAGTTGATTACATCCGAACGCATTGATTATGATGAATTATACACAGCAGTTGAACTACCTGATCCGTCCGTTTATACCTACTTGAAACGTTGTTATGAACAGGACGAGTCTCCTGACATTACCGAATACAACTACCTTAAATCATATGAAGGTTTTCCTAAATCTCTAATTTACGAGTTATTGGCACACGATCGGCGTTTACATCGTTTACGCAGAAATTTGAGCGATGTGCACTTACTATCTGATTTGGCAAATGACATCTTCCCAGACGAATCTCACGAGCAGGCGCTTGAGTATTTGATTCAATTGATTGACGTGGCTACGTTAGTAAAAGATGATACCCGTCCGAAGTTACTACCAGCTAAGTATCATACGTTCTTCCGCGCGTTAGAGGGGGCATATTTAGAGTTCTATCCGACAAGAAAGTTGCATCTGTTCCCAAAACAACAGTCTGAAGATGGTCATCCGATTTATGAAATTGGCGTTTGTCGACGGTGCGGAGAAATACATGGTTACGGTCACTCGCCTCACGCCGGTCACATTCATTCAAAGAGCAGTAATGGCGATGCCCCGAATGTGTTGTTCCGCCTTTCTACGGATGAAAAAACAATCACTTCTGATTTAGAGGACGAAGAAGAGACGAAGGTGTCTATTAAAGAGTGGTGTCCTGGTTGTGGAGCTACTAAATTTCCGGGAGAACAACATGAACCTTGTGACTGCCATGTGCCCTTACAAAAGGTTCAAACCATCAATCTACAAGAAGAAAAACCAATCTGTTTATCTTGCGGTCTTACTTCTCTACGAACCGATGCGATTCGACCATTTTATACCGGGGCAGATGGTGTGACTTCCGCTTTGGCTGCTCAACTGTATCAAGAATTGGTCATTGGCAATCCGAAACGTCAAGAAAATCAGAAACAGATAAAAGATAGCTGGTTTGATGACGAAGAAGCAGCAGAGACTACAGAAGAACAACTCACGTACGAAAAACAGAACTTAATCGTCTTTTCAGATTCCAGACAAGATGCCGCTTTCTTTGCGCCGTTTTTAGATCGCACGTACCGAAATTACTTGTGGCGTTCTTACTTTTGGCGTGCCATCGAAAATCGCGAAGGGCTGATTTCGATTGAAGAGTGGAAAAATATCGTTATCAATCTTCCGGGATCTCGTTCAATTCATCGGTTTGAAGAACTAGACGTCGAGCAAGAAGTAAAGTTGCGTCTATTCAGAGAGTTCATTTTAAGTGATGACGATTTTTCGCTCGAAAACCTTGGCATGATTGGATTTGAATTATCTCTTCCAGCTGACAAAAAAGCCAGACTAGAACAGTTAATCAGCAAAAACTTTGAAATCAGACACGAACACGCCTGGGCCTTTTTAATGACAGTCTTCTATTATTTGCGCTTACAGGCCATCGTGAGCATCTCTAAAGATTTGAATCGTAAGCATATAATTCTTGCGCCCAAACAATATGAATATGGGATTGTAGCGACAGGCGGACGTCCTACGAACTATGTAAAAAACTTTGTCCCCGAACGAACAAATGTCTTTCTACAATTGTTTGAACGCTATTACTCAAAATATGGAGTGCCTTATACTACCGAGGACGTAAAGCGCAAACTGAATGTTTTTTTCACAAAGCTGCTCACAGACCCGTCATCTCCGCTAAATGATCTGTTTGATTACTTACCGCCTGAACACAATCGATCAGAGCTTTGGTCGCTACAAGCTTCACATTTCAAAGCGTATCGACCTCAAACGGTGTATGAATGCTCGCTTTGCAAGACGGTTCATACGCATGATGCAGGGATTTGTAAGACGCGTAACTGTGATGGTCAGTTAAACGAAGTGCGCGTGGAAGAGCTAGAACGGGGACAACATTATCGAGAGATGTATCGTGACTTACTTCCAATCGATATGGTAGTAAAAGAACATACGGCCCAACTCTCCAATAAACTTGGCCAACAATATCAAAATGAGTTTATTCGTCGTGAAATCAATGTACTATCCTGTTCAACGACGTTTGAGATGGGCATCGACGTCGGAAGTTTAGAGTCCGTGTTTATGCGAAACGTTCCGCCGAAAACAAGCAACTATATCCAACGGGCAGGACGGGCAGGACGAAGTTCTTCCGCTGCTGCGTTCGCATTAACGTTCGCCCAGAAAAAATCACATGACCTCACTTACTTTGAAAACCCAAAGGACATGATTGCGGGTAACGTCAAAGCACCGATCTTTTCATTAGAAAATGAAAAAATCATTCGCCGTCATATTCATGCTACTGCTTTGGCTCTATTCTTTAAAGAACGTCGTGAATTTTATGGTAACTGTCAGACGTTTTATCGCTTTAACGAGTCTTCTGAGAAAGGACCTGAACAGTTCATTCAATGGTTGGACTCACATCCAGCTCACTTAAAGCAACAGCTCTTCTCCATCGTCCCGAGTTCGCTCTATTCCATTTTTGGGTTGGAAGATTGGCGTTGGATTGAAGTAGTAAAAGATGAAGATGAAGCATTTTATATTGCGGCACTCCAATATGAAACTGACTTAAAGAGTTTAATGGACATCCATGCTGAGAAAACGAAAGACTTAGGGTTAGGCGATACGTATGCCAAAATGATTAAAACGCTTAAAGACGACTCTCTAATCGGCTATCTATCCAGTAAAGGATTCTTACCGAAGTACGGCTTCCCAGTCGATACGGTCGAAATGAAGCTAATGGACAAATCAAATCGCTCTAACTTGAGACTTCAACGGGATTTGAAATTAGCCGTATCGGAATATGCGCCTGGCAGTAAGTTAGTCGCGAACGGCATGTTGATTGAATCAACTGGATTAAAACTGATTGATGGAAAACAATTGCCGCTTCACCACTACACTTACTGTAAAAGCTGCAACAAGTACACGTATGTTGGAAAGTATGGCGTCAATGACGAAACTGAAATTCCTTGTGACAAATGCATGGACCCTTTAAGAGTTAAATACTATGCGATTCCAAAGTTCGGCTTCTATGGAAAAGCGAAAGAATTGAGCACGGAACGCCGGCCAGACAAAACGTATGGTTCACGGGTCTTTTTCGCAGATCACGCTGAGGAATCAATTCAGCCTTTACACGTCGAAGGCAATGGCTACAAACTAGATTATCTATATTCTCACTATGGGAACCTATCTATCGTCAACGACAACAAAGGGCAGCAATACTTTGTGTGCGAATCATGCGGATCACATGTGGATCATAAACGTACTCACACATCTCCACTCGGACATAAGTGCTCCTCTAAAAAACGACTCACTGTTCGAAATGCCCCGATTTCATTAGGGCATCAATTTACGACGGACATTTTACGGATGAGCTTCAACTTCAATAACGGCAGCTTTCTATACGAATCAAACCAAGCCCATTCTCTCTTGTACGCGTTGATTCGCTCAGCGAGTTATGTGCTTCAAATTAGTGAAGACAGCTTAGGTGGCGTCATTCATTACGTGTCTGCCACAGGTACGTATGATTTGATTCTATACGATGATGTTCCGGGTGGTGCCGGCTTCGTCCGCGCTGTCAGTGAACGGTTGCCTGAAATTATGGAGCATGTGAAAGATAGTATTCAACATTGTACGTGTGATGCGGATACGAGTTGCTACACTTGTTTGCGTTCGTATCGCAACCAATATTTGCATGATCAGTTAAAACGACATTACGTCATGGATTTGTTCGTATGAAAAAATGGTGTGTCTGCGTTTACGCGGACACACCATTTATTAACTATTCACTTCCCCATACACTTCATTCATCATGTCTTCCATAACCACGGTTTTAAACTCATCGTTCTCTAGGATCTTCAAGAAAAACTCTTCATTGCTACTCATCCGATCAATGACAAAGTTAATGAACGTCTTCTCGAATGCGAATTTAAAATTCTCTTTTGTATTGTTCTTTGCCTTTTCACGAATATCTTCACTGTTTAACATGTCTTCTTTTACTTGCTCACGAGAAAGAAAGTCAGTTTCCGTGAATTGGGTGCCAAAGCGTTCATTTAACTTGTCTAATACACTTGATAAGCGGACTTTTTCGTCATCTCCTGAGCCACCTATTCCATGCTTTTGAGGATTTAAGTCGTATCCACCTGTTTTCTCAAGCTCGATGCCGCCTTCAAACACTTTTTGGTTGCGATAGTATTCAAGCGTCACATCATCGGCCAAGTAAACATCTTTGTCATCTCGACCTCGAGGTAACTTACGCAGTAAATACGTCAGATAAATATACAACTTGTGTAAGTCTAAATCGATGAAGGTGATGACTTGTAAAATGAATCCGTAAGTCCGTGCAAACTTCGTGGCTACTTGTTTAAACGCATACTGTTCTTCGTCTGAAAGGTTTTTAAATCGGTCTACACCTTTATCAAGAATCGCATTCAACTCAATCTGAGCTTTTGCGGACTTGTTCGCTCCACCTGTCACTTCGAGTTCGTTGACCCTTTGCACTTCTTCGGCCGTGAATAATTGATATGGTTCGATTTCAGCCTGCATATCATACAAGATGTTCGGGTCAGTCACTTCAGATAAGCTCGTCGATTCATAATAAGGTTGGAACGATGCCTGAATTTCTTCTGGTTCATTTACAAAATCTAGTACGAATGTATCTTCTTTACCGGGGCAAGTCCGATTCAAACGAGACAAAGTTTGAACCGCCTTTATACCGCTTAACGGTTTATCTACATACATCGTGTGGAGGAGTGGTTCATCAAATCCAGTTTGATATTTTTCCGCTACTAGCAAGACTTTATATTCATCGGAGTTGAACTTTTCCGGGAGCTCTCTTTCTGAAAACTGATTCATATCCGGCTCTGTGTAATTGAGTCCACCGTCTTGAACAGTTCCGGAAAACGCCACCACCGTTTTCAAGTCATTGTACCCCATCTCATTAATATAACGATCAAAGGCGACTTTGTAGCGTACGGCGTGCAATCGGCTCGCCGTTACCACCATTGCTTTGGCTCTACCTCCGATTTTACGCTGTACAAAATTCCGATAATGCTCAATGATAATTTCTGCCTTCTGCGCAATACTATGTGGGTGCAGAGACACGTATTGAGCCAATTTCTTCGTTGCTTGCTTTTGTGAGACTTCTGGATCATCGTCTACGGTTTTCGCAATTTTCCAGAACGTCTTGTACGTCGTGTAATTCTCGAGAACATCTAGAATAAAACCTTCTTCGATGGCTTGACGCATCGTATACTGATGGAATGCTGCCGGTTTACCGTCTGGACCGACTGTCCCAAACTTTTCTAGTGTCTTTGGTTTCGGAGTAGCCGTAAACGCGAAGAATGACACATTATCTTGTTTTCCACTCTTCATGATGGCTTCTACGATTTTCTCATCGACATCATCCAAGTTATCCTCGGCAATCCGATCTTCTTCGTATGCTGCTTCTAACGTCTTATCGGATAAGACGTTTGTCAGAGCGGTCGATGCTTTACCACCTTGAGAGGAGTGCGCTTCGTCAATGATGACTGCATACTTTTTACGTTCTAGCCCCGCCACCTTTTCTAATACGAACGGAAACTTTTGAAGTGTTGTAATGATGATACGTGTCTCATTGTTAATCGCCCGTGCGAGTTGGTCAGAGTTTTTATCAATTGGTTCAACCATCCCAGCCTTATGCTCTAACTGATAAACCGCGTCCTGCAACTGTTTGTCTAAGACGCGACGATCTGTAATAACGATGACGCTACTAAAAATCGATTCGTTGTTCTCGTTATGTAATTTCGCCAATCGATGGGCGAGCCATGAAATCGAGTTCGTTTTCCCGGAACCAGCAGAGTGTTGGATTAAATAGTTACGACCAACGAGATGACGAGATACATCTGTCTCAATTTTACGCACTGCATCCAATTGATGAAAACGAGGGAAGATGAGCATTTGGCGCTCTCCAATGGTCTCACCGTTTGAATCTTTGATGTCATCTTTCTTTACGAAAATGAAGCGATAAAGGATATCAAGGAGGCTATCAGGTACTAAAATCTCATCCCACAAATAATGGGTCCGATAATTGCTGTTCTGAGGTAAAGGGTTTCCTTTGCCTCCCTGATTGCCTTTATTAAAAGGTAAGAAATAGGTTTTCCCTTTATCGAGCTTTGTGGTCATGAACACTTCGTCCGGATCAACAGCAAAATAAACTGCCACTCGTTCATTAAACTTAAACAGTTGCTCTCGAGGATCTCGATCATCCTTTAACTGTTTCATCGCATGTCCCACTGTTTGATTCGTTAGCGGATTCTTTAGCTCCATCACGACAAGTGGTAGACCGTTTAGGAACAACACCATATCCAAACTATTGTTATGCTTGTCGCTATAATAGACTTGGCGAGACACATTGAAACGGTTTAATTGATATTGTTCGTTCAACGTCTTGTTCATATCTGTTGGTGGTTTATTGTAGGCAAGGTTTAACGTTACACCACGATCTTTAATGCCTTTACGTAAGCACTCGACTAACCCTTGCTTATGCAATTGATCTTTGATACGTTTTAACACTTCTTCTTTGTAAGAAGGACCATACGACTTCTCAAGCGTACGCATACGTTTTTCCTGCGTATCCTCTAAAAATGCAAATAGTTCCTCTACGTCGATAGCATGCTGCTTAAAAGCGACACTTGCGTCACCTTCCAGTACACGCTTTTTATAGCCATTTTCAATTAACTCAGTTTCAATATTCGATTCAAACCCTTTTTCCGAAGTATCCATTGCCATGACAACTCACCTCACTTAATCAAGTTCCATATCACGTACATCAATCTTGCCTGTAACTGCTTCGTAAATTAGGGCTTGGCGGTATTCTTTTAGTTTTTTTAACTGCATATCTATAAGATTAACCGTTGTATCAATTTGAGCTAATTTCCTATCTAAGTAAAGTGCTATTTCTCGTTGTTCTTCTATGTCTACAGTATAAACAAAATTAGAATTTTGAATGTTTTTTCTATCTAGTGTTGGCACAGCAGTTTGCGTACTTAAATTACTCATATCTAATGACTTCAAAATATAATAAATATATTTCATATTATTTTTTTTATTATCTTTTACATATATACATGTATTGTGAGCCCAAAAATCAGTTTCCACATAATTTACTTTCCCCACACTCCCACTACGACCTACCGTTACATTCGGTCCTTTAGTAGTAATTGTATTATGATAGCCCATTATACCATTTGAAGCATAAACAGGAATTTCGCCTTCATTAAATTCCTCATGTGTTAAATCATGACCTCGCTGTAAAATAAATAGATTTTTTAACTTACTAACTTCCCAAAGCTCAGGAACCTCACCAATCCACTCAACACCTGAGTCTTTCATTTTCACATTAGGATTTAAACCTTTTGTAACAGCTTCTGTGATGATTGATTGGCGTTGTTGTTCTAATTTTTCTATCTGTTTTTGTTTTAAATCTAACAAAGTATCTATTTCGTGAACCTTACCATCTATAAACAAGCCAATTTTTGTTTGAAGACTTGATGGGATATCTGGGATTTTTATTGATCCTATAGTTTCTGTATTAAGATTTAATTGAGTCCCCATCTTTCCAAGTCCTTTATATGGTGCACCTGATTCAAAGATATAGTAGAAATACTTTTTATCACCCTTATAATCTGGAAAATATACGAATCCATCATGAATGCAACATTTTATATTGGTTATACAAGGTTTACCTACTGTACCTGCAATACTAACAAAAATATCTCCAGGTTCTCTCTTTACACTTAACGATGCACCTAATTCAGACATTTTTTGAGTTGTTTGTTCTAAGTACATTCCTGCATTAGAAACATCAGCAATACGAACCCATGCATATTCTCCATCCTCATCAAAATACTTAGGGTCATCAATCGGACGTGGTGAAGCACCTCTCTTAATTGAAGTCATCCATTTAATTTTTTTTACATCCCAATCAGTAGGAATTTCTCCAATCCACTCTATTTCACTTGATTTATATTCCTCATACGTTTTCATCCTATCACCTTCTTCAACTGCTCAGCAATCTCCGCTTCCAACATACGAATTTCATCCATAATTTCTGCTGAACTACGTAATGCTGTGTATTTATAAAACTGGCGAGTAAATGGAATTTCGTAGCCGATTTTTGTTTTCGTTTCGTCAATCCATGCATCAGGTACATGAGGTAACACTTCACGAGCAAAGTAATCCTCAATATTTTCTTTTAATGGCACGTTTTCTGTATCACGTAAATCTGAATCAGGCTCGATATCTGTTTTGTTTTTCATACATACATCAGCTGTTTCATCTTTTTCAGCAAGCCCTGCTAAAATCGCTTTTAATACAGGTGCGCCAATTGTTATATCCGCTTCTTTAAAGGCAATCTTTAGCACCTTCGTAAACTCGTCGCGATTTTTATATATTGTATCGCTTGCTAACGTGCGCAACACATATAAAATTTGCGTTTGAAGCTTCTTACCTTCTTCGACTTCAAAGTGACCTGCATCACCTTTTTTCTTCGACGTTGCTAAATTCACAAATCCCTTTTCTTCAACGACACGTGCTAAACGCTCTTCGTTTACGTGAAAGTTTAGGCGTAATGGACGCTCTACTGTAATTTTCGCATAGCCAAAGTCTGCATTATCAAAAATCTTTACGTTTTTATGTGGCTGCGCATCCCCGTATAAACGTACAATTTCATTGATTTGCTCTTCTGTAATTTCATTACGCTTGCTACCCATAGACTTTTTCATCTTTTTCGAGAAGTCTACCGCATTAACTAAACGTACCTTTCCTTTATGAAGTGGAGACTTATTATTTGTTAGGATCCAAATATACGTTGAAATACCTGTGTTGTAGAATAGATCATTTGGTAACGCGACGATACCTTCTACTAAATCATTTTCTAATACATACTTTCGAATTTCGCTTTCACCAGAACCAGCATCTCCTGTAAATAAAGGAGATCCGTTCATAATAATCGCCAAACGTGAACCTTGTGGATTTTCAGGTGTTACAGGCTTCATTTTCGATAATAAATGCATTAAAAATAGTAGTTGCCCATCACTCGTGCGCGGTGTCCCTGGACCAAACCGTCCATTGAAACCTTGTTGCGCATGTTCTTCTTTGATTGGTTTCTCATACGATTTCCAATCTACCCCATATGGAGGATTTGAAATGAGATAATCAAATTTTTCACGGGAAAACTGGTCGTTTGACAATGTGTTTCCTAAACGAATATTTCGTGCATCTTCCCCTTTAATGAGTAAGTCAGCTTTACAAATCGCATATGATTCTGGATTGATTTCTTGACCGAAAAATTCCAAGTGTGCCGTTGGGTTTTGACTTAAGAGATAATCTTGAGCCACAGAACCCATTCCGCCAGTCCCAGCAGCACAATCGTACAACGTTTGTGTTAAACCTGGCTTGGTAAGGACACTTGCATCGTCATGTAAAAATAAAAGATGAGTCATTAACGTAATCACTTCCCGAGGCGTATAATGGTCCCCTGCTTCTGCATTTTCATTAAAACGACGGATTAGTTCCTCGAATACATAGCCCATCTCAATGTTGGATACCGTCTCAGGATGTAGGTCGATTTCGCTGAAACGTTTAATCGTTAAGTATAATAAGTTGTTTTGATCCAACTTATCGATTTGACGATCAAAATCAAAATGATCCATAATGTCTCGCGCCACTTTCGAAAAGCCGTTTATGTAATCGCGTAAGTTGTCAGCGATATTATCTGAATCTGTTAATAACTTATTAAAGTCATATTTACTCGTATTATGAAAATTTTGCTTAGAGACCCGATTCAAAATGGGTTCGCGTGCTTCTTCACTCATTGATGAAAATTTATCAGCTTTTTCTAATACTTCTTCTTTCGTACTTTCTAAAACACAGTCAAATCGGCGTAATACGGCTAATGGCAGTACAATTTTCCCGTAGTCTTCTGGTTTGTATGGTCCACGTAAAACCTCTGCGATTGACCAAATAAAACTTACTTTGTCTTGAAAATTAATCATTTTAAATACCTCATTCTATATTTATTAAAAATCTATCGTTTACAAATCAATTAATTTCTAGTTTTCTGGAAGATTGCTTATACTAATTGGCTCATCACCATAAGGTGTGGTTGACGCATAAAATCCATCAGATTTTGAATTGAACATAGAAAAAAAGCGAAAACCCCGGTATCGTAA